>JAVBKF010000175.1:0-26033 GCA_031554215.1 Caryophanales bacterium | reverse complement strand
ACGAAAAAATATATAAAGAAAATAGTTCAGGTTGTTTTAATACTAGTATTCATTGGTTTATTTATTACTAGCTATTCTGTGAATGCAAAAAATGATGTTGTATACTCGGAAGTATATCATGTTTATGTTGATGGAGAGTACATTGGTACTGTTGATGATAAAGATATTGTCAACGGTGTGATTGTAAATAAAGAGGAAGCTTTTGAGGAAGAGGATCCCGATATTAATGGGAAGGTCAGTAATGACATTCAGTTAGTAAGCGAGACTGTTTTTGAAGAGCCAATGACGGATCCAGGTAGCAAAATTGAGGAGAAATTAAATGAAGTCATCACTGTGAAGGCTTCTGTCCCTGCAATCACAATCAATGGTGAGGTAGAATTTCTTTTTAATTCAAGGGAAGAAGCAGACCAGGCAATTGCGGTTGTGAAGAGTCAGTACACTGGCGGGGAAGCACTACCAGCAGTGGGGCAGTCAGTAGAGGAAATTATTGCAAGTTTGCAAGCTGGTGAATCTAAGATTGCTGATGTGTCATTTGAACAAAATGTACAGGTGGAGACAGTCTTTTTGGAACCAACAAAGATTTTCACGGTCGAAGAGGCTGTTCAATCAATGAATGGACTTGATTCACCATCTCAATTATATACGATCAAGGCTGGTGAGGATTTTGCTGAAATTGCGTTGAAGTTTGGATTGTTAGAAAATGAGTTATATGGAGTGAATTCGGGACTTGATAAGGACCAGTTGTTGCCTGGGCAGCAGATTTTTGTTTATACCAAGGCACACCCTGTTCAGGTAAATGTTGAACGTGTGACAAAGAAGGAAGAAGTGGTTCCATTTTCGCAGTCTATTGCCGAAGACCCGGCGATGTTAAAAGGTCAAATGTTAGTGGTTCAGCCTGGCGTTAATGGGAGTAAACAAGTGATTGAGTCAACAAAAACAGTTAATGGTCAGGTGTTATCTGTAGAGTCAGTGTCTGAAGCAATGGTTGTTGCACCGGTTGAACAAATCACCAATTCAGGTACTTTGGTATGGTCAGATGTGGGCACTGGCGTGTTTCTTTGGCCGACAAATGGCGGTTACGTTTCAAGTACTTTAGGAGAGCGTTGGGGTGCGCTTCATAAAGGGATTGATATTGCCAAGCCTTCTAATTATACTATTAAAGCTTCGGATACAGGTATAGTCACTTCTGCTGGATGGTCCGATTATGGCTATGGTAATATGATTGAAATTGATCACCAAAACGGCTATACAACGCTATATGGTCATCTTGATTCAGTAAATGTGCAGATTGGGCAAGTGGTTCAAAAAGGTGATAATATCGGTGTTATGGGTAGCACTGGCGATTCAACTGGTATCCACCTTCATTTCGAGTTACATCAAAATGGTGACATTGTTAATCCACTAGACTATGTGCCGAGATAATCGATGTATAACAATAAATGTAGCGCACTTAACTATACCCCCGAGAGTGCATTTTTCTTTGTTTTGTTGATTATTAAAAAGCACTAGACTTGGCGCGGATCAAACCGCATGCGTCTAGTGCCTTTTTATTTATGTGTCGCTTTGTGATTTAACAAATACGATCTCTTCCACCCATATAAGGACGGAGTACTTCTGGAATGATGACACTGCCATCTGCTTGTTGGTAATTTTCTAGAATGGCCGCGACAGTTCTTCCAATGGCGAGTCCTGATCCATTCAATGTATGAACATGTTCTGGCTTCCCGTTTAGTTCACGACGGAAACGAATGTTGGCCCGTCTTGCTTGAAATGCTTCAAAGTTACTGCAAGATGAAATTTCTCGGTATACACCGTGGCTCGGAATCCACACTTCAATGTCGTATTTCTTTGCAGCTGTGAAACCAAGATCAGCTGTACACATTTTTAATACTTGATAAGGAAGTTCGAGTAATTGCAAAACTTTTTCAGCATCTGTTGTTAGCTTTTCTAGTTCATCGTAAGAATCTTCTGGTTTAACAAATTTTACGAGTTCAACTTTGTTGAATTGGTGCTGACGAATCAGCCCACGTGTATCACGTCCTGCAGATCCTGCTTCTGAACGGAAGCAAGTGCTATAGGCGGCATATCGAATGGGTAATTGGTCACCGGCAATGATTTCATCGCGATGGATGTTTGTCACGGGGACTTCAGATGTTGGCACTAGAAAATAGTCAACGTCTGCGAGTTTGAATGCATCCTCTTCAAATTTTGGTAATTGCCCTGTTCCAGTCATACTGGCACGATTAACGATGTAGGGTGGTAGTATTTCTGTATAGCCATGTTCTTCCGTGTGCAGGTCAAGCATGAAGCTCATCAGGGCGCGTTCGAGTCTAGCGCCTAGCCCTTTGTAGAAGACAAACCGGCTACCTGTTACTTTGCCAGCCGCTTCAAAATCAAGTATGTCTAATTGTTCGGCGATATCCCAATGAGGTTTTGGCTCGTATGAGTGGTATTTCGGCGGTTCTCCCCATTGTCGAATTACGACATTATCATCTTCAGAGGCACCGACTGGCACACTTTCATGTGGAATGTTTGGTAACCCGAGCATTACTTCATTGAGATGTGCTTCAATTTGTGTAAGCTCTTGATCGAGTGTTTTGATTTGCTCACTAACAATTTTCATTGCAGCAATTGTTTCGTTTGCATCTTTCTTTTCTCGTTTGAGTACGGCAATTTGGTTAGATGCTTCATTTCGTTTATTTTTAAGCTGTTCAACTTCTGTGATTAGTTGTCTACGGCGTGTATCGAGTTCGATAAATTGTTCTAACCCAGACAAATCCTCACCACGATGCTTTAATTTGGCTAGTACATTTTCAAAATTTTCTTTTACAAATTTTAAATCTAACAATTGTCTCATCCTCTCTATTTTATAGAAATAAAAAAAACGCCCCTCTGAAAGGGACGAGTGTTTACCCGCGATTACCACCCTAATTACAAACAGTAAAATAGCTTATCATCTCATCCGATAACGGCCGAAAGTAGCCGGAAATCATTACACATCTACGCATTTTTGCGTGAGATTTCCTGATTTCACTCCAAGAGGGATTCACAAAGTACTGTGTTAGTTTGCACCGATCACTAACTCTCTGATGACAGTGGGCTCTGTTACTATTTCTTATCAAAGTGTTAAACTATTTTTTTATAATGTACTACATATTCTGTGTAAAAATCAACTTTTTTATGATTTTCAGGTTATCTGTTTGCAGGTAAGCGCTTGAAGAAACACTAAATTGAATCATTAATTATTCTCCGTAAGGGTCTTCTAGTATGACTGTTTGTATACGATCTGGACCAATTGAAAAAATGGATAGTTTAATTTCAGATAATGCTGATGCTCTCTTTAAATAGTTTTGAGCTGCAGCGGGTAGAGCGTCAAAGGAGCGAATACCTGTAATGTCTTCCTCCCAACCTGGTAGCTCTTCATAAATTGGCTTACATCTTTCTAGCTGTTTTAAGTTTGCTGGGTATTCTTTGATGATCTTTCCGTCTAGCTCATAGGCGATACAGATTTTCACCGTTTTAAGTCCCGACAAGACATCTAGACAGTTCAAGGCTAGATCGCTAATTCCGCTTACGCGTTTTGTGTGGCGCATGACGACTGTGTCAAACCATCCGACGCGGCGAGGTCTACCAGTTGTTGTCCCGTACTCACGACCAACTTCACGAATTTGATGACCGATTCCATCAAATAGTTCAGTTGGGAATGGCCCGTCGCCAACGCGTGTTGTGTATGCTTTACAAACCCCAATGACTTTTTCAACTTTCGATGGTGCAAAGCCAATTCCTGTAGCGACCCCACCCGCGATTGAGTTAGATGATGTCACGAATGGATAGGTTCCATGATCAATATCTAGCATGACGCCTTGTGCGCCCTCGAAGAGAATATTCTTGCTTTGATCACTTGCTTCGTTGACAATGACGGATGTATCACAAACGTGTTTAGCGAGCTTTTGTCCATAGTTATAGTACTCTTCGAATATTTCATCAAAGGTAAATCCACTGCTATTGTATAGCTTGGAAAACAAATGATTTTTTTCATTAATTGCATAGTTTAATTTTTCAGAAAAAGTGTCTTTGTCGATTAGGTCAGCCATTCGGATGCCGATGCGAGCGATTTTATCCATATAAGCTGGTCCAATCCCTTTTTTGGTTGTTCCAATTTTATTGTCACCTTTGCGATTTTCTTCTAGTTCATCTTGCCTCAGGTGGTAGGGTAGGACAATTGTTGCGCGATTACTGATGCGTAGATTGTCTGCCTGAATCCCTTGAGCTTCTAGTTTGTCTAGTTCTTCGGTCAGTGATTTGGGGTCAAGTACACAACCATTGCCAATGACAGAAATTTTGTCTTTGTAAAAAATCCCTGAGGGTACTAGATGTAGTTTATATGTAGCGCCACCAAATTGAATTGTGTGTCCTGCGTTGTTCCCACCATTATACCTTGCTACATAATCAGCTTTTTCTGAAAGAAAGTCAGTGATTTTCCCCTTTCCTTCATCGCCCCATTGGGCACCTACTACAACGATTGAAGTCATAAAAAATTCCTCCTTCATTAAGTCCTAAACAGTGCATTTAGGGGTTTCGGTTCATTCTATCAATTAAATTGAATGAAGCCTTTGTTAATTTGTTTACCCTATCCATTTTATCAATCATAGGGGTGAATTACAACGATCGCTATAAAGGTTTATTTTGCTTTTTGAACCTGGTAGAGATTGTTGTAAAAAGATTATGTTGTGGCTAGTCGATAACATTATGGTTGCAATCTGTTGACAGTGGTCAATGCTCGTGAGTGAACAGGTATAGCCTTTCATAGCTTGCAGGTGGTAGTTGACTAGATTTGATAGGTGAAGGTGCCTCTTTCCTGAATAGTGATTGTCTTTCTACTGCAAGGCTCTCTAATATATGAATGTGAATTATTTCTCGTAGCGCATTCATTTCTGATTTCCAATGATACTCGGTTGTTATTCCTGCTCTAATCAGTTACAATATTTCCTGAATAAAGAATGGAAATGTGGTGGTTTTCTGATGGTTTCGGATACGATAACAGCAATCTCTACACCTGTTGGTGAGGGGGCGATTGCGATCGTTCGCATGAGTGGTGCTGAGGCATTTGACATTGCTAGTAAATTATTTGTTAGTGTGAGTGGTAAGAAGATTCCTGAGATGAAGTCACATACCATTCATTATGGACATTTAGTTGACCCGGCAAGCGGGAATATGATTGATGAAGTAATGGTGACTGTTTTGAAAGGTCCTAACACCTTTACTAAGGAAGATATAATTGAAATTAATTGCCACGGTGGGCTCGTGACTGTTAACCGGGTTCTTCAGCTAGTGCTCTTTAACGGTGCTCGTTTGGCAGAACCAGGTGAGTTTACTAAGCGTGCTTTTATGAATGGACGTATTGACTTGTCGCAAGCGGAAGCTGTCATTGACCTTATTCGTGCCAAGACAGATAAGGCAATGGCTATTGCCCTTGGACAAGTAGACGGTAGACTGTCGCAGATGATTCGGTCGTTACGCCTGAAGATTTTGGAAGTGCTCGCGCAGGTTGAAGTGAATATTGATTACCCTGAGTATGATGATGTCGGGGAAGTTAGTCATCATTTGCTTATGGACAATGCAACATGGGTTCAGCAGCAAATTGGATTACTGCTGGAAACGGCAGAGCAGGGGAAGGTTCTTAGGGAAGGAATATCAACTGCTATTATTGGTAAGCCCAATGTTGGCAAGTCATCACTTCTCAACAGTTTGATTCAGGAAAACAAGGCGATTGTAACTGATATTCCTGGAACAACTCGTGATGTGATTGAGGAGTATATTAATATTAAAGGTATACCACTTAAACTGATTGACACTGCTGGTATTCGTGAGACTGATGATGTTGTGGAGAAGATTGGGGTTGAAAGATCACTTTCTGCTATAGCACAAGCTGATCTTGTTTTATTTGTTTTAAATAGTAGTGAGCCAGTTTCTGATGAAGAAATCACGTTATTAACATCAATTCATGACAAAAAGGTGATACTAGTTTTCAATAAATCCGATTTACCTTCCATGATTTCCATGGGTCCTTTAGCTGATTTGATGAATCAGTTTACTGTTATTCGTACATCCGCATTGCATCATGATGGTGTGAGTGAACTAGAATCTGCAATTGCTGAATTATTTCTCCAAGGTGATGTTTCTAGTAGAGATATGACCTATGTATCTAATGCAAGGCATGTTGCGTTGTTACATCAGGCATCCGTTTCAGTGCAGGCAGCACTTGAGGCGATTAATGCGGGAGTGCCCATTGATATCGTTCAAATCGACATGGTAAACGCTTGGGAAAGCCTTGGTGAGATTATCGGCGAAAATGTTCAAGATGGTTTAATTGATCAGCTTTTTTCTCAGTTTTGCTTGGGCAAATAATAAGAAACTTTTATTGCCCGGGGAATATTTGGTGATCGGTGCTGATTTGTTTCATATTTACCGTATGTGACTCTGAAAATGATTGCGACTTAAATTTTTTGATAATGAAAAGGAGATTATGATATGCCCTATGAAGCAGGGGAATACGATGTAATTGTTGTCGGTGCCGGGCATGCTGGCTGTGAAGCAGGACTTGCTTCAGCTAGACTTGGCTTAAAGACACTTGTGCTAACAATTAATTTAGATATGGTTGCCTTTATGCCTTGTAATCCGTCAATCGGTGGACCGGCTAAAGGGATAGTAGTACGCGAGATTGATGCCTTAGGCGGTGAAATGGGGCGTAATATTGATAAAGCTACGATTCAAATGCGGATGTTAAATACGGGTAAAGGACCTGCGGTTCGTGCACTGCGAGCGCAAGCAGATAAATACCTTTACCAGCAAGAAATGAAAGCGACAATGGAAAACGAACCGAACCTTTCACTTATGCAGGGATTAGTCGAGCAACTTGTTGTCGAAGTGGGTGTTTGCAAAGGTGTCGTGACGCAAGCAGGAGCAATCTATCGTGCAAAGGCGGTCGTGATCACGACTGGCACGTATTTAAAAGGTGAAATCATTTTAGGCGAGTTACGGTACTCAAGTGGTCCAAACAATTCTCAACCTGCTGTTGAGCTCTCAAACCATTTAACAGCACTCGGACTTGAAACGGTTCGGTTTAAAACTGGAACGCCGCCTCGTGTCCATGGTCAAACGATTGATTATAGTCAAACGGAAGTACAGCCTGGTGATGAAGTACCGGGAGCATTTTCATTTACGAAGTCTTCTGCGCGCAAAATGATTGAACAATTACCGTGCTGGCTAACTTATACAAACCCTCGAACGCATGAAATTATTGAGGAGAATCTTCATTTGTCGCCAATTTATTCTGGTATGGTTAAGGGGACCGGACCTCGCTATTGCCCTTCAATTGAGGATAAGGTTGTGCGGTTTAACGATAAGCTTCGGCATCAAATATTTCTTGAACCAGAGGGAAGATATACCCATGAAGTGTATGTACAGGGCTTATCTTCGAGCCTCCCTGAAGGTGTTCAGCAAGCGGTGCTTAAATCAATTGCCGGGCTTGAAAATGTGCAAATGATGCGCCCAGGATATGCTATTGAGTATGATGCTATTGTACCGACGCAATTATGGCCAACTTTAGAAACCAAGCAAGTGAAGAATTTGTATACAGCTGGGCAGATTAATGGGACTTCCGGCTATGAAGAAGCAGCTGGTCAGGGGCTAATGGCTGGTATTAATGCCGCCTTGAACGTGCTAGGACGTGAACCGCTTATACTAGGGCGTGACGAGGCTTACATCGGCGTTTTGATTGATGATCTTGTGACAAAAGGGACAAATGAACCCTATCGGTTATTAACATCGCGAGCAGAATATCGGTTGTTGTTACGACATGATAACGCTGATTTACGCTTGACGGATAAAGGTTACCAAATTGGTTTGGTTGCAGAAGATTGTTACCAACAATTTAATTGTAAGCGTGAGCAAATCAAGGGAGAAATTGCCCGGTTAAAAAATACAATTATAAAGCCGGTCGAAGAGACCCAAACGTTAATTACCGATCTAGGTGGTAGCTCGTTGAAGGATGGGATTCGCGCAACTGACTTTCTTAGACGTACGGAAGTTGAGTATACGCATATTGATCAGTTAATACCGGCGCCAGTAAATCTTGATGATCTAGTGAAAGAGCAAGTCGAGATTCAAGTGAAATACGAGGGCTACATCGAAAAAGCAATACTACAGGTTGAGCGGCTCAAGAAAATGGAGAATAAGAAGATTCCAAATAATATTGATTATGATGCAATCCCAGGGCTTGCAACGGAAGCGCGTCAGAAGCTTGGTGTAGTCAGACCATTAACTGTTGCTCAGGCAGCTCGGATTTCTGGTGTAACCCCTGCAGACGTTTCAATTCTTTTGATTTATATTGAACAAGGTAGAATTGCAAAACGGTCTGTTTGATATTGACTTTGTTCGCTACCTTGCCTGTGATTATGGTGAAGGTGAAGTGAATTTTTTGTCTAACCATTTCGATTTATGGCGCCGAATTCTTTGCCTTCAGTGTCGTTTTAATAAATGTTGAATAGTTGCATCCATCAGGTGTGGCGATTGTTTATAATAGATAGTAAGTTAGATAACTCAGTTGATTGACATGAGACAGGTATTTGGACTGTTTAAATCAAGTGATATCGTGAATAGTTGGAGATGATTTTGTGAAAATTGAAACATTTATTGCACAATTGGCTGAACAGGGGATTCGTTTGTCTGAAGAGCAAATTTGTCAATTTGATACTTATTATCGGATGTTGGTTGATTGGAATACCCGAATGAATTTAACTGCGATTACGGATCAAGACGGTGTTTATTTGAAGCATTTCTATGATTCTATTTCGCCAGCTTTTCATTTTTCTTTTAACAATCAGACGATCTGTGATGTCGGGGCAGGAGCGGGTTTTCCTAGTATTCCTTTAAAAATTTGTTTTCCAGAGCTAAGTGTTACGATTGTCGATTCGTTAAACAAACGGATTTTGTTTCTAAATGAACTTACGACGGAGCTTGGACTTACGCGAATTAGGCTTGTTCATGACCGGGCTGAGTTGTTTGGCCGGATTGAAAAGAACCGTGAGCAGTTTGATATCGTAACTGCTAGAGCGGTTGCACGCATGTCTGTGCTTTGTGAGCTATGCTTGCCACTAGTAAAGAAGGGTGGTCATTTTCTTGCGCTTAAAGCATCGAGTACTGAAGAAGAATTATTGGCAGCAAGAGGAGCAGTTTATACGTTAGGTGCAAAAGTGGAAGACGATGTTCAGTTTACCTTACCTGAGGAGGGAAGCGAGAGACATCTTGTTATTCTAAAAAAAACAAGACAAACACCTCATAAGTATCCACGTAGACCCGGTGTTCCAAGCCGAGAGCCACTTGAGTAAATGACATGTTTTGCAAGAAATACGTCGTTTTATGCAATTATGGCTTTTTATCGTGTGATTTTGGTATGATAAAAGTGTACATGGTAGTTTCTTCTTGTTTTTCAAATTAAATAGCTTTTCGCAAAACAGTATTTACGCTAGAAGAATTGCGTAAATAGCCTTTCTATTTTACACGCTTACTAAAGACATATAGTTTAAGTTCTAGTATACTGATACAATGACGTTTATTTAAAGGGGTACTCATAATGAAGCAACCATTTTCGAAATTGTTAACACCTGAGCATCAATTAGGTCGTGACGACAGTGTCGAGGTAGCGCGGGAAAGTTTGGTTGAGATACCGATTATTTCGATTAAGCCGAATCGTTTTCAGCCAAGAACTGTTTTTAATGAGGATAAAATTAATGAGCTTGCAGCGACACTTGCGCAACATGGGATTATTCAACCGATTGTCGTTCGGGAGATAGAAGATAATAAGTACGAAATTATTGCTGGGGAACGCCGTTGGCGTGCTGCGTTAAAATTAGGTTGGTCAACAATTCCTGCTATTATAAATAACTTAGATGATAATGAGACCGCCTCTATTGCTTTAATCGAGAATTTACAACGTGAGGAACTATCGCCGATTGAAGAAGCATTCGCCTATGAGAAACTACTAGAAATTCATAGCCTTACACAGGAGGGATTGGCAATCCAGCTAGGTGTGTCTCAATCCACAATTGCCAACAAGTTGCGCTTACTTAAATTACCAAATTTTGTTCAACAAGCGGTGTTACAGAAAGTTATTTCAGAGCGGCATGCTCGCGCGCTTATACCACTGAGGGATGAGGAGAAGCAGCAGATTTTGCTTACTGAAGTGATTGAGAAATCCTTGAATGTACTACAGACCGAGGAAAGAGTCAAAAAGTTGCTTGAAGGACTTGTTGAGAATAAGAAACCGACAAAGAAAATCTTTAATAGTAATGTCCGGATTGCGTTCAATACGATACGACAATCAATTGCAATGATTACTGATCACGGGATTGATGTTGAATCAACGGAGGAAGAGTTTGATGACTTCTACCAAGTCGTCATTAAGATTCCCAAGAAAAAATGAGTATTTTATTAAGGACAAAGCGATAGATTTTCAGTGAAGTGCCAACAGCACTAATTGTTGGCACTTCTTTACTGCTTATCAATTGCTATGAATATAAATTATTAAGAAATTTTTTCAAGTTTAGTCCCTGTAATTTCGGGATTAATCCATTATATTTGCATGTTATCTATTGTAAAAACGTGATAGAATTAATAGTAAGGAAAGAGGGTTCGTTTATGAAGGGTAAAGTGATTGCGATTGCAAATCAAAAAGGTGGCGTGGGAAAGACTACAACCGCTGTAAACCTAGCAGCATGCATTGCGCATCTTGGTAAGACCGTGCTTCTAGTTGATGTTGACCCGCAAGGAAATGCGACCAGTGGTGTTGGTGTTGAACGTGGTGACGTTGAGTATTGTATTTATGATATTTTGGTAGAGGATATTCCGATTAAGAAGATTATAAAAGAGACACAGGTCGAGGGTCTCTTTGTAATTCCCTCTACCATTCAACTAGCAGGTGCCGAAATTGAGTTGGTAAATTCAATTTCACGGGAATCTCGTTTGAAGCTTGCGATTGATAGCGTAAAGAATCACTTTGATTTTGTTGTGATTGATTGCCCGCCATCACTTGGTCTATTGACTTTAAATGCATTGACCGCCTCGGACTCAGTGTTAATTCCTGTACAGTGCGAGTATTATGCTTTGGAAGGTTTGACACAGTTAATTAACACGGTTCGTATGGTTCAGAAACATCTCAATAATCACTTGAAAATTGAAGGTGTTCTCATGACGATGTATGATGCGCGTACTAATTTGAGTAATCAGGTGATTGATGAAGTGCGGAAATACTTTGAAGATAAGGTTTACAAGACAATTATTCCAAGAATTGTCCGTTTGAGTGAGGCGCCAAGTCATGGGAAACCAATTATCACATTTGATGCTAAATCACGTGGAGCGGAAGTGTATTTAAGTCTTGCAAGTGAGGTGATCGGGGTTGGCTAATGGAAAACTATCAAGAGGACTTGGGCGAGGGTTAGATTCTTTGTTTCAAGTAGAACAAATAGAAGCATCTGAAAATAAGGGGTTTATTTCCGATGCATTGATCAAGGATTTACGTCCGAATCCTTATCAACCTAGAAAAGCTTTCGATGAAGTCGCACTCGATGAGTTAAAGAGATCAATCATTGAGAATGGAATTATCCAACCGTTAATTGTTCGCAAAAGTACGGTTAAGGGATTTGAAATCATTGCTGGTGAGAGAAGATTCCGGGCTGCTCGGCTAGCTGGGCTTCACTCAGTGCCTGTCGTTGTACAAGAATTTAACGATTCTCAAATGATGGAAATTGCGTTGCTAGAGAATCTTCAACGTGAGGATCTGTCACCGATTGAAGAAGCAGAAGCTTATTATAATATTATGGAAAAGCTTGAATACACACAAGAAATGATTGCTGATCGGATGGGGAAAAGCCGTTCGCATGTTGCTAATTATCTTCGTCTTTTGAGTCTCCCGAAGGAGTTAAAGGCATTTGTTAGTAAGGGAGATCTTTCGTTTGGACACGCTAAGGTGTTGTTGGGTGTCAAGGACCTTGATGTGATGAAAGCAATTGCAAAGCAAGTTGTTGATGAGCAGTTAAGTGTGCGGGAACTGGAGAAACTTGTTATTAAGCCTAGTTTACAGGAAAAGAAGGGTAAGAAGCTTGTACAAGAACTAAGTAGCCGCGAACAGCATTTTGTTAATGAACAAACGGAGTTTCTTCGTGAGCGGTTTGGCACAAAGGTTGCAATCAATGTTTCAGATAAAGGCAAGGGAAGTATTGAAATTAACTTCTTATCTCTAGAAGATCTAGAGCGTGTCTTGAAAATTTTAGAGTAGTAAATGTTCCACGTGGAACATTTATCACAATATAGTCGTGTGGGTAGTCTAAACAGTGTTAATGGAGAAAAGAAATTTTCGAGAGTTGTTGGAACTGGTTTCTAATCTTGCACCATCTGTATGTAGTATTTGTCTTAATGTTTTGTTTAGTGTCAAAATCATTTGTTTAGTTGAATATATGTGTAAGTATGACTGCTACAGATAGCAGATACTGTTTCACAGTAGTTTTGCGCTAGAAATAGATAGTAATCTGTCAAATCTAACCCTAGCTAAGTTAAGTCCACGAAATAAATGTTCCACGTGGAACATTTGAAGCAAAAGTCCTAACTTGAAAGGACTTTTTTATATTGTCAACTACAAAATTTGATTATGGATGGACGATATTAAAACAAAGCTAATGAGGGCATGTTAAAGAATCAAGGGCAAGTATTAAGGAGGTGAATAGGGTTTGGTGTTAATCGGAACGCTTGTAAATGGGTTGTGTATTGTTCTCGGAACCGTTATTGGATTAATGTTTCACGCTATTCCAGAGAGAATCAAGGAGAGTATCTTAAAAATCATAGGACTATTTGTCATGCTACTTGGAATACAGTCAGCTATTGGTGTAGAATCCTATTTAATTCTACTCATTAGCTTGACGGTTGGCATTGGTATAGGAGAAGCAGTAGATATAGATAATTGGTTTCATAAGTTGGGTGATTGGGTTGGTAAAAGGCTCAGTGGTCAGAATTCAAATGTGGCTGTGGCGTTTGTAGCTGCAACACTCTTGTTCGGGGTTGGTGCTATGTCAATATTGGGATCACTAGATGCTGGGTTAAGACATGACAACACAATATTATTTACAAAGTCCTTTCTAGATGGGGTAACATCGATCATATTAGCTTCTACACTTGGAATAGGCGTTATGTTATCTGCAATCCCTGTTATGCTATTTGAAGGAGTAGTGACGCTACTTGCAGTGCAGATTAACTCACTTGTACCAAAAGAATTGATGAGTGAAATTATTATGATTATCAACGCAACAGGTGGCGTATTGTTAATGGCGCTAGGGCTTAACATGGTAGGCGCAGCTAAGATTAAAGTAGCTAATATTCTTCCTAGTATCGTCATTGGCGTAATGTTGGTGATTGGTTTGAATTATTTTTAACGTGTTTGATTGGAAGGGAGTGATTTAGGAAGTGGTTGCTGAGGCATTTAATCAAATGACTGAAACTTTAACGAGTGCTGCAACATGGGGGAAAGTACTGGATGCATTAATCGACATTACCATTATCCTTGTTTTATCTGAAATTATTCTCAGGGTAATTAAGAAAATGATCAACAACTTTATCAGACTTAAAAGAAAAACATGGTTACAATCAACCCCGCAGCGTGAGAAAACAATTCAAAAACTTCTAGTAAGTATTGTGTTATACTTAATTCGGTTTGTCACTATATTAATTATTCTAGCAGCACTTGGTGTCAATATGGGACCGTTAATTGCAGGAGCAGGTGTTGTTGGAATCGCGATAGGTTTTGGTACTCAAAACCTAATTAAGGACATTATTGCAGGATTTTTTATTATTTTTGAGAATCAATTCTCCGTAGGGGATGTGGTTGAAATCAACACATTCAAGGGAACCGTAGATGAAGTAGGTCTAAGAACTACTAAATTGCATGGTGACTCTGGAAGTTGCTTTATTATTCCTAACGGTAACATCTTGTCTGTTATCAATGCAACAGGGGAGAAAGTGCTAGAAAAAGGTGGGGCAAACTCTACTAAGCAGGAAGTGCGTCCTCGTTTGAAGGGAAGTAGAACAAGGTATGGAAGAAAAGGTTATTAAGTTACATGATATTGTTGAAATGAAAAAAGCCCACCCATGTGGGATAAATCGCTGGAAAGTAATTCGCCTAGGAATGGATATAAGAATTAAATGTGAGGGGTGTGGGCATAGTGTCCTTATTCCGAGAAAAGAATTCAATCGAAAAATGAAAAAGATACTTGTTCACGCAGATGAATAAATCGGTCTAAACTAAAGGAAAAGAGGAGAAATAATTATGGCACTAACAGCAGGAATCGTCGGGCTCCCAAATGTAGGGAAATCAACATTATTCAATGCAATTACGCAAGCAGGAGCAGAAATGGCAAATTATCCGTTCTGTACAATAGATCCAAATGTAGGGGTAGTCGAAGTACCAGACCATCGCTTAACAAAGCTAACTGAGCTTGTCGTGCCAAAGAAAACGGTGCCAACTGCATTTGAGTTTACTGACATAGCGGGAATTGTAAAGGGTGCAAGTAAGGGCGAGGGGCTAGGAAATAAGTTTCTCGCACATATTCGTAATGTTGATGCAATTTGTCATGTTGTGCGAAGCTTTGAAGATGAGAATATTACCCATGTGTCAGGAACGGTTGATCCATTGTCTGATATTGAGGTCATCAATCTTGAACTGATTTTGGCGGATCTTGAATCGGTTGAAAAGAGACTACAGCGTGTTGGAAAACTAGCAAAGCAAAAGGATAAAGAAGTGTTAGCTGAACATGATATATTGCTTGAACTTAAAAAAGCATTCGATGAAGGGAAACCTGCACGTGCATTGTCGTTCACAGATGAGCAAATGAAGATTGTGAGTTCAATGCATTTACTGACAACGAAGCCAGTGCTTTATGTTGCAAATGTATCAGAGGATGATGTTGCAAGTGCATCAGATAATCAATATGTGAAGCAAGTGCGTGATTTTGCGGCAGGCGAGAACGCAGAAGTGATTGTCGTTTGTGCAAAAATTGAAAGTGAGTTGGCAGAACTTGATGGCGAAGAGAAGCAAATGTTCCTGGACGAGATTGGTATCGCTGAATCTGGGCTAGACCAATTGATTAGAGCGGCTTACAACCTCCTTGGACTTGCTACTTATTTTACGGCGGGTGTTCAAGAAGTACGTGCCTGGACCTTTATAAAGGGCATGAAAGCACCAGCGTGTGCAGGAATTATTCATACGGATTTTGAGAGAGGATTTATTCGTTCTGAAACGGTCTCTTATGATGATCTTGTCGAATTTGGCTCGATGGCTGCAGCGAAAGAGGCAGGTAAGGTACGATTAGAGGGGAAAGAGTACGAAGTGAAAGATGGAGACGTTATGCACTTTAGATTTAACGTTTAGAATTAGCGGGTATTACGAGGGAAGTTAGACTGACCTGACTGTTAAGCTATAATCTCTTGATAAATTAAATACTAAGACATAGCATGTGATCATATGAACTGGTTGGCGTAAGGGCAGATAAACTAGATACAATCTAATTTATCTGTCTTCTTTGTGCATGTGAAGAATTCTAAGGTGAGTGATGCCATATGTGAAGTCAATAAAGTAAGATGTTATGACAAAGAAGACAGCAAGGAAATGTCCACTGTCAAATAAACGACTCATTTAGGGGTTTACTTCTTGGGCGACAGCTTTTTATTGTATTAACGCATCAGGCTTCTCCTAAATAATGATTTTCATATGTGAAATGGTGGTATTCACTGAGAATTGTGCCTAGAAAAATGCCTAAAGAGTAAGAAACTGATTGAATTTAAATCTGGTTTATGCTATAGTTAATCATTGCGAGTAATTGAATTAATTGCTCCTTGCTCTTCACACGAAGAGCCGCATAGACCAAAAGGAGGTGACTAGGATGAATCAGTATGAAATCATGTATATCATCCGTCCGGACATTGAAGAAGAAGCAAAGGCTACTCTAGTTGAGCGTTTTAAAACGATCTTAACAGAGAACGGTTCTGAGGTTCTTGAAACGAAAGATTGGGGTAAACGTCGTTTAGCCTATGAAATCAATGATTACCCAGATGGATTTTATCAGATTGTGAAAGTACAAGCTGAAGATGCAGCGGCGACACAAGAGTTTGACCGTCTTGCAAAGATTAGTGAAGACATCATTAGACATTTAATTGTTAAGCTAGAACTAGATGAAGTCAAAGCATAATTGAAATGTAATAATTGAAAAGGCCTATAGATGAAGAGGGCAATAAGAACTTAAGGAGTTGATTTGCATGTTGAATCGAGTTGTTTTGGTTGGTCGTTTGACAAAAGACCCTGACTTTAAAATGACGGGTACAGGTACGGCAGTTGCTAATTTCACAATAGCTGTAAACCGAACCTTTACGAATAACCAAGGGGATAGAGAAGCGGACTTTATTTCAGTCGTCGTTTGGCGTCGCCAAGCAGAGATTGTTAATCAGTACGTGAAAAAAGGAAACTTGGTTGGTGTTGATGGAAGAGTTCAAACACGTAATTATGAAGGCCAAGATGGCAAACGCGTCTATGTAACCGAAGTAGTTGCTGAAAGTGTTCAGTTCCTTGAGCCGAAGGGTTCGTCATCACCATCCTCATATGCAAATCAAAATGATTTCGGTTCTGCTCCGCCCCCTGATTTTGGGCAAGATCCATATCAAAGTCAAAATGCAGGAAGAGGCAACTCTTTCACTAAATTAGATGAAGATCCTTTTGCTAATAATGGCAAGAAAATTGACATTTCTGAAGATGATCTTCCATTCTAATCATTCCGAATAGAAAGGGGACAGCAACAATGGCAGGTATGCGTAAAGGCGGACGTCAAAAGAGAAAAAAGGTTTGTTATTTCACATCAAACGGAATTACTCACATTGACTATAAAGATACAGAGCTTTTGAAGAAGTTTATCTCAGAACGTGGAAAGATTCTTCCACGTCGTGTGACTGGTACAAAAGCTAAATATCAACGTAAGTTGACAATTGCAATTAAGAGAGCAAGAATCGTTGCTTTGTTACCATTCGTAGCAGAGGAAAGATAGACATTGCTTATGAGAAGACATTGGTTTTATTGCCAGTGTCTTTTTTCTATTCATATGAAGCCTCTCCAAAGTGTTTGTTTAGGATGGATATCTAGGCTTTACTGACCATGTTATATCGTTCGTTTCTCCAAAAATGTTGATTACACAATCCACGCTTACGAAACTTCCAAGAAAGAAAGACGAATTATCAATTTGTAGCCCCTAAAGTTTATCAATCCCTGAAAGATACAAAAACTTTTTAAAAAAGCCTCTAAGCCATTATTTTCTTGAGAAGAATCGCTCCCTAATTGAGAACCAACATACAGATAGCATCTCTAAAGAAACTAATAAATTGGGTAAACAGAACTATTAATAGTATACAAATAGACTATAAAGGCTTATTTATTGCAAAATATGATAAAAAAGGATAGATTTCTTGACCCAATTAACTCTCAGAGATATGATAAAGAAGCAATATTTACTAATAACCCTAGTAATCAACTGCAATACGCTATTTTATAAAACAGAACTTAACGACATTCTCGATTATCGGGAGTGGGATTTTTCATGTCGGGAATACAACAGGAAAATAACGGTTGCGCAAACTAATATTAACTAGAAGGCGTATTATTTCAGAGGGAGAGAGTGTATGAAACAAGTAATCAGAAGTAAGAGAAAGCAAGTTGTTGCAGTAACTGTGATGATTGTATATTTGATGCAGGTTGTTCTAGCACCAGTGGCGTTAGTGAGGGCAGAGGAAATAACAGAAACACCGGCGCCAAGGGTTGGAAACCAAAATGTAGATATTGATATTGCGCCTGTCAGAGGAACAATAGAGTCTGGTCAAACAGGTGAATACAAGCTAAATGTGAAAGTCACTGGCTCTACGACAGAATATAAGAATGGTAGTCTAGTTGTTACGCTGCCAGAAAATGCCCGTTTTACACAAGCCCTATCAGAGCTTGTTATTGCCGGTGTTACACCAACGTATGATGACAGTACTAAGAAGCTTTCGTATGCATTTCCAACGCTGTCCTCAGGACAAGCCTACTCTACATTGATTCGGGTAGTACCTGATAACGGTACGACACTCAACAACACGAAATTAAAAGCCACCGCAGAGTTTAGTGCGACTGGATTTGCCAAAGTTTCAGATACAGCAGAAATTAATGTCACCGCAGCGGTTCCAGTAAACATTAGCAAAAGTTTCTCAGGTGTAGTTGGTGGAGAAACAACAACAGTACCAACCGTAGGGACGAATGGTACATGGAAAATTAAAGTGAGCATTCCGAGATCAGATACTGGCATGTTGTACCTGAAACCAGGTAGCACCATTACCATTTCGGACAAGTTACCATCGACACTGAATTTTGTTAGTGCGACCAATGGCGGCACGTATAGTAACGGGACAGTGACTTGGCAGTTTACAGTACCAACGCTTGCTGAACAAGCAGGAATGGATGAAATTTTCTCAAAAGAGGTTTCATTAGTCACGACTTTTAATACAAGTTGCAAGCCTGGTACAGCAATTAAAAATACAGCAACACTTACAGCAACTGAATACGGTCAGACAGCATCATTTTCCAAGAGTGCTGATGATACTGTCAATATCGCAACCAATAATGGTAGTGATTTTATCGATACAGATGGCGAGTATCTGGTACCACTTCATTTTGGTCCGAAAGATGCCTTTAGCACTATTTCCACTACTGCCAATCCAAATCCACATGTATATGATACGGCAACGCTACGCTTTGGCGCTGGTGTTGCCGCAATGTATAGTGATTCACGGACAAAAGATTATAAAAATTATGACATTATTTATAGCATTGATCCTGATTTAAATCTAGAATTTATTTATAATCCAACTTACCGCTTTAGACCCGACTCAAAAATAGATTTCCCACTCAAAAACCAGCCGAGAATGGATATTTATATTTCGCAAAATAACGGAACGACTTGGCAACGGATCGTAATGAATGCGCCGACGGATACATGGTTTGAGTTGTCTGACTACGGTATTCCTAAGGGAACCCATATTGATAAAGTGAAATTAGATTATACATATGCACCAGCTGGTATGTCTGGCATCCGGTTATACTTTGATTTCTCTGTCAGGAAGGGTGCTACAGGCGAAGTAAAAAATTCTATCATTTATGATGCGACTGGTTATACAAAAACAGGTGCTGAAAATCATTCAGTATTTAATGAAACCAATGTCGCAGAGAACCGCGGACCTAGAACAGCACAAATTGATCCAATTCCAGCGGGCAAAGCGCCTACTGCAAGAACGTCAATTAAATTTGGTAATACGTCAGAGGGAAACACTGTCACCGCAGGCGACAACCGAATAACCGCGAATCTGGTGAATGACTCTAGCTCAATTGTTCGCATGAAGAAACCGCTGCAGGCAATGATACTTTTGCCACAAGGCGTTAAACTCAAGTCAGATCCCAAAGCGAAATATACAAGTGCGTTGGGTGTGACGACGACTACTGGCGGCAATTATTCCGTGGTCAGTAATAATTATAATGGCACAGGGCAACAACTGGTGAAAGTAAATTGGAATGATCTCGAGCTTGCGCCAGGTCAATCACTGAGTGTTGGGCTAGATGTTAGCATTGCAACAAATGCACCGCCGACACTGAACATGAATGTTTATGGTTTCTCAGGAGACACTGAACTTACGGCTACTGCTCCATCATCGCCAAGTAGTGTCACAGATTCCATTGCCGAAACTGATACTGGTGACCTGAACGGTGATGGCAATACGACACAGAAGCGAATTCAATCTGGAAATCAGTATAGCATCTCAAATAGTATCAATGTCCAGACAGAGAAATCCGTTAAAGGTGATCTAGATACTGCCTATTCTTCAATGGGGCATGTAGCTCCCGGGGGAGAGATTAGTTATCAATTAAAGCTAACAAATACCAATGGTGTACCTATTGAAAATATGACGTTAATTGATGTGCTCCCAAGTACAGGCGACCTCGGCATTACGGATAATGTCAATCGGGGTAGCAAGTTCACACCAAAGCTAACAGGACCAATTGAGTTGCCAGCAGAATGGGCAGACAAAGTAGCGGTATCCTACAGTACTGCCAAGAATCCTAAACGTGATGATTTATACAAAAATGTCACTTACCCGTCAACAACGACGAAGCCGCAGAATCCGGCTGGTGCAACTGATCCAAACTGGATGAGCGCATCGAAAGTCACCGAAGTAAGCGACTGGAGTAAGATTTATAGTTTTAAAATTGAAATGAAACCAGGCGTGAAATGGGTAACAGGTCAAGATGTTACCATTAAGTTTAATATGAAAGCGCCTAGTTATGAGGAATTCACGGATAAGACGCTCATGGATGTGAGCGTTGATGAAACAAGCAGGGCAGCGTGGAATTCATTTGCATTTGCAGCGGGCAACCTTCAAGCAGTGGAGCCAGCACGCGTAGGGGTGGTTGTCAACGCAACAGCACCGACAATTAGCAAGGACGTACAAGGGAAAGAGCATCTTGATTTAGCTAACCGAAATGACACGTTTACATGGAATATACAAGCGTCGTTTGGCAGTACACCATCTAGCTGGACACAGGCAGAAATAACGGATACCGTGAACGGCTTGCTCGAAATTGTTGATGTCGAAGTCGTTGATGAAAACAACGTCAATGTAGAGAATAAAGGGACTTTAAGCACTGCAGGTAACGTTGTATCGTTTAAACCGAAACCAGATGGAAACGGAAAGTATACGTATCTTGCTGGACATACGTATACCATGAAAATCAAGACGAAGATTAAAGCATCGGCAACGGATGCCCAGCTTGCACCTTACATGAATGCAGGGGGAATTCCGAATCAGGCGCAGCTTGCATTTGGCAAGACAAGTACTGTCCAGTCAGAAAAACCAACTGTATCGGTGCCGAAAGTAAACCCGAAGATAACGAAAGATGTCGAAGGAAAAACACACCATGATTTGAAGAATAAAGGTGATAGCTTCACATGGAATATCAAAACAACTTTCGGTAACACGACTAGCACTTGGTCAGAGGCTACGATGAGTGATCAGGTCAATAGCTTATTTGATATTGTCAATGTAACAGTAGTTGATGAAAACAATGTAGCAGTAGCAGGGATACTGAAAACGACCAACAATAATGTTGAATTTAAAATATCGCCTCAAAGTGGTAGTTATACCTTTCTCAGTGGGCACACGTATACGATGAAAATAACGGCAAAACTAAAAACAACCACAACAGATGCACAGTTAGCACCGTACATCAAGGATGGTGGTGTTCCGAATCAAGCAACATTGATAACTGGAAACGCAGCACAGACTGTGCAGTCAGACATTGTTACGGTATCACCACCACTCGTGAGTCCAGCAATCAGTAAGGATGTAGAGGGAAAATCACATCATAACTTACAGAACCGAAATGATTCATTCTCATGGCATGTTAAAACGACTTTCGGTAATACAACTGGATCGTGGACACAGGCGAAGATGAGTGACAAAGTCAATAGTGTTTTTGAGATTACGGGTGTGACCGTCGTCGATGAAACTGGTAGCAATGTCACTAGCAATGGGGTACTGACGACCACGAGTAATCATGTCGTTTTCACGTTGAATCAAGTGGCTGGGAGTTATGCCTATTTAGCTGGCCATACCTATACGATGACGATTACTGCGAAGATTAAAGCATCTGTCCCAGATAGTATACTTGCCCCTTATATTAAGGACGGCGGAATTGCAAACCAGGCAGAGCTTGCCTATGGGAATCAGCAGGACGTGATGACATCTGAGAAGCCAACTGTGGCACCACCAAAAGTATTGCCGACAATTCATAAAGATGTTGCCGGAAAGGCACAGCATAATCTCAGTACGCGAGATGAGAGTTTTGATTGGCACTTGCAAACAACTTTTGGTAATACAACTGCACTATGGTCTCATGCGAAGATGACCGACCATGTCAATGAATTACTGACAATCACTGGCGTTAAAGTCGTCGATGAACTTGGGCAAGATGTGACTGCGAACGGGACGCTCAGCACGAGTGATAACACGGTGAATTTCACCCTGAATAAACAGAATAGTAGTTATGCCTATCTCGCTGGTCACACCTATACAATGACAATTACGACAAAGATTAGTAGTAGTGTTAAAGAGAGTGAGCTTGCGCCCTATGTGAAGTCAGGGATTCCGAATCAGGGCACGTTCACTTATACAAATTCGCCAGACAATGGACCTGAGACAATTTCTTCCGAGAAGCCAATTGTTATCCCTAAGACAACACCAACCACCATTCACAAGGATGTTGAAGGTAGCGAGCAATATACATTGAAGGATAAAACGAAGCCATTTGAATGGCATGTCAATACGACTTTCGGAAATACGACTGCTTCATGGACGACGGCAAAGCTGACTGACCAAGTGAGCAACTTGCTAGAGATTGCTAGTGTTAAAGTAGTCGATGAGACCGGGACCGATGTAACGGGGAATGGAACGCTTACGACAACGAATAATCAGGTTGACTTCATATTGTCACAGAAACAGGGGAGCTACGGGTATTTAGCTGGTCACACCTATACAATGACAATTACAACAAAACTGAAATCGGGACTTACTGACGAACAGTTAGCACATGTGATAAAGGATGAAGGGATTGCAAATCAGGCAGGCTTTACTTTTGGTAACGGCAGTGATGTGATTGTGTCTGAAATCCCAACTGTGACATTGCCTGAATCGGCACCAACAATTCATAAAGATGTTGCGAGTAAATCCCATCTAGATTTAGCTGGGGTGCACGATCTCTTTGATTGGCATATCACAACTGCTATGGGGAATACAACAGCTTCATGGACGGATGCGAAGATTACGGATCAAGTGAGTCCTTTTCTAGACATCACCAGTAGCAAAGTCATTGATGAAAAAGGAAATGATGTGACTGCGAACGGACAATTAACCAAAGTCAATAACCGCATTGAGTTTACATTTGCTAAACAGAACGATAGCTATGCCTATCTTGCTGGTCATACCTATACGATGACGATTACGACAAAAATTAAAGATAGTGTAACTGATGAACAGATTGCGAACGTCATTAAAGATGGCGGTATTCCGAACCAAGCAGAATTGGCATACGGAAGCGGGAAAACAATTGCGTCCGAGGCCCCAACTGTCACACCACCAGCTGTTGTACCAACAATTCATAAGGATGCGGAGGGAAGTAGTCAGTACAGCTTGCCGAACCGGAATGATTCATTTACTTGGCACGTGAAATCTTCTTTTGGTAATACGGTAGCTACTTGGTCAGAAGTGAAAATAACAGACCAAGTCAGTGACCTATTTGACATTGTTTCTGTAACCGTGACAGATGCTAGTGGCACTGATGTGACAAGCAAGGGAACGCTTACGACGACAAATAACCTTGCCGAGTTTACGCTGATCCCGCAAAATGGTGGTTACACTTATCTTGCAGGTCAAACCTATACAATGGCGATTACGACAAAAATTAAGCCAACGGTTACGGAAGCGGAATTAGCACCTTTTGTGAAAGATGGCGGTATTCCAAACCAAGCCAAGTTGACATATGGTGACGGCGAGACAGTGATTAAATCAGAAAAACCGACGGTTATTCCGCCAGTCATCCAACCAGAGATTCACAAGGATGCTGAAGGAAATAGTCAGTATACACTCACGAATCGGGACGACGAGTTTAACTGGCATGTGAAGACCACGTTTGGGAATACGACGGCATCATGGAATGAAGCCAAATTGACAGATGAGGTCAATCAAGCGCTCTCAATCACAGATGTAACCATTGTTGATAAGAATGGTGTAGATGTTTCGGATAAGGGAACGCTGACAACGTCGGATAATAAAGTCGAATTTACTTTAAAACCAGTCGATAATAGCTATACCTATTTAGCTGGTCAAACCTATACAATGACAATCACAACAAAAATCAAAGATTCAGTAACGGATGCTGCGCTAGCACCTTATATTAAAGACGGCATACCGAATCAGGCAACACTAGCGTATGGTGACAAGGATCAAGTAATTGTCTCAGAAAAGCCTACTGTTGTTGCACCATCGGTAGCACCCGAGATTCATAAAGATATTGAAGGAAAAGCACAGCATCATCTTGAAAACAAAGGTGATACTGTCAGCTGGCATGTAAGCACAACGTTTGGTAATACAACAGCTTCGTGGACTGAGGTCGCAATCACTGATCAGGTAAACAATTTGCTAGACATTACGGACGTGAAAGTGACAAATGGGGCAGGTGATGATGTTACTAGCACGGGTCTACTAACGACAGTGGACAACAAAGTCATGTTTAAGCCAAATAAGCAAGATAACAGTTATACGTATCTCGCAGGGCAGACCTATACAATGACGATCAAAACTAAGCTGAAACAATCAACAACTGAGGAAATGTTAGCACCCGTGCTACAAGACGGAATTATGAATCAAGCGAGTCTTGCTTTTGGAAGTACTGGAGACGTGGTTCAATCTGAAATACCAGTGCTTTTCGTGCCAGTGATTAACCCTGAAATTCATAAAGTGGCGAATGGAAAGTCTCAGCACGAGCTAACAAACCGTGACGATCAATTTACGTGGGAGGTTACGACAGCATTTGGGAATACCACAGGTAATTGGACAAAAGCAGTTATCACGGATCAAGTAAGTACGCTACTAGATATTATCAGTATAAAGGTAGTAGACGAAACAGGTGCAGCTGTTACAGCCGCAGGTACGCTGACAACGACAGGGAATCTCGTCGAATTTACTTTACCGAAGAAAGATGGTAGCTATCACTATCTTGCGGGTCACACTTATACAATGGTGGTGACTGCAAAAATAGCAGGAGCGACTACGGATGAGCAGTTAGCGCCGTATATCAAAACGGGCGGTGTGCCGAATACTGCACAATTTGCTTATAGCGATACGGGCGTGCTGACATCGGAAACAGCTACTGTGACACCGCCGCTGGTCTATCCGAAGATGACAAAGGATGTTAATGGTCAGTCGCAATATCCTTTACTAGTACGTGATGAATCTGTGACATGGCATGTAGAAACCACATTTGGGAACACGACAGCATCATGGGCAGAAGCGGTCATCACAGATGATGTAAATGATATTTTTGAAATTACGGAGATGACAGTGGTAGATGAGAATGGTATTAGTGTTGTTGACAAAGGGACACTGACCAATGTTGACAATAACGTTACTTTTACGCTTAAAGAGCAAAATGGTGGATACGCTTATTTGGCTGGTCATACGTACACCGTGGCGATCACAACGAAAATAAAAGATCGTAGTATTGTCTCAGATGCACAGCTTGCCCCTTATATCAAAGATGGTGGTGTTCCAAACCAAGCATCTTTGCATTTTGGACAGGCAAGTAATGTGATCGACTCTAATATAGCAATTGTGACACCACCAGCTGAGAAACCAACGATTGAGAAGGATGTGGAGGGGAAAGCTCATCACAACTTAGAGCGCCGAAATGATGAATTTAGCTGGCACATCACAACGACATTTGGCAATACAACTGCGCTGTGGTCACAGGCAAAAATATCGGATCAAGTTAATGATGTTTTTGAGATTACCGATGTGATTGTAGAAGATGCGGCAGGTAATGATGTGACAACAAAGGGTCAGCTGACAACAACTGACAACATGGTCACATTTGTACCAGAAAAACAAGCGGACAGTTATACGTATCTTGCCGGACAGACCTATACGATAACAATTAAAACAAAAATTAAAAGTAGTATAACAGATAGTGAGCTGTCGCCGTATGTGACAGGCGGCGGAATTCCAAATCAAGCAGAATTTGAGTTTGGGAACGGCAAAACAATTCATTCAGGAGAGCCGACCGTAGCACCACCAACAAATCAGGCGCTCATCCA
>JAVBKF010000064.1:0-5152 GCA_031554215.1 Caryophanales bacterium | reverse complement strand
TTTGTTACGAAAAAGGCCTAAGTGGGTAAATAGTGAGGGTTTCTTGAGCCGGGTGTCATGCGACTATCCGTTGATTATTTTGTAAAAAATGAGAGGGTGATGAAGGTGAACGGATCAGATGAAATGCTGCAGCTCGCTGATGGCGTTTGCTATCATATTCAAATGAGCGGGATCGGCGAACCAACGCTTCTGCTGCATGGATTTACTGGTGGCTCATCCTCTTGGCGGCTACTTGTAACAACGAATCTAGCTTCGTTTCAGTTCATCGCCCCTAGTTTATTGGGACATGGCAAGACGGATGTGCCTGATCAGTTGGAACGGTATGATATTTTCCAAGCAGCTAGAGATTTAGCGGAGATATTGCATTTGAAAGACATTAGCAAGGTCAATGTGATTGGCTATTCGATGGGCGGAAGGCTGGCATTAGCATTCGCTCTATGCTATCCAGACCGTGTCAAGCGGCTCGTGCTTGAAAGTACATCGGCTGGACTTGAGCGTGAGGATAGGAGAGTCGCCCGGAGAGCAGATGATCAACGGTTAGCAGAACAGATACTACTTACTGGAGTTGAGGCATTTGTCGATGATTGGGAGCAGATTCCATTATTTGATTCACAGCAGAAGAACTTGACAGCAGCGCAGTGGCAAGTGCAACGCGCGGAACGATTATCGCATTCTGCACAAGGACTCGCGAACGCATTGCTTGGTATGGGGACTGGTGTTCAGCCCTATTTATTCGGACGGTTATCGGCGCTTGAAATACCCGTGTTACTGATTACAGGCGCGCTGGACCAGAAGTTTCAGCAACTTGCAACAGAGATGGCTCGCCAGTTGCCGAATGGACGCCATACCCAAGTGGCAGATTGTGGTCATGCAGTTCACCTTGAACAACCTGAAAAGTTTGGTAAGATAGTAGTAGCATTTTTGCAAGAAAACGAAAGATAATTTGTTTGTTTAAAAAAGGAGCGTTTCAAATGAGCTATGCTTGGGTAACGGAGAAGGAATATGAAGATATAAAGTATGAAACGTTTGAGGGAATCGCCAAGATTACCATCAATCGTCCTGAAGTTCATAACGCTTTTCGTCCGAAAACAGTTGTGGAAATGATTGATGCGTTTACAATTGCGCGTGATGATTCTTCTGTTGGCGTGATTGTGCTAACAGGTGCTGGTGATCAGGCCTTCTGTTCAGGTGGCGATCAAAAAGTGCGTGGTCATGGTGGATACGTTGGCGATGATCAGATTCCGCGTTTGAATGTACTAGATCTACAGCGTTTGATTCGGGTGATTCCGAAGCCCGTTGTGGCGATGGTTGCCGGTTGGTCAATTGGTGGCGGAAATGTCTTGCAAATTGTCTGTGATTTAACGATTGCAGCAGATAATGCGAAGTTTGGTCAAACTGGGCCGATTGTGGGCAGTTTTGATGCTGGATATGGTGCTGGCTACCTAGCCCGGATCGTTGGTCATAAGAAAGCAAAGGAAATTTGGTTTCTGTGTAAGCAATATTCAGCGCAGGAGGCACTGGACATGGGTATGGCAAACATTGTTGTACCACTAGCTGAGCTTGAGAAAACGACTGTTGAATGGTGTGAAATGATGCTAGAGAAAAGTCCAACTGCACTGCGTTTCTTGAAAGCAGCATTTAATGCAGATACGGACGGGCTAGCTGGTATTCAGCAGTTTGCTGGCGATGCAACATTGCTCTATTATACAACGGATGAGGGCAAAGAAGGACGCGATGCATTTAAGGAGAAGCGTAAGCCGGATTTCGGCAAGTTTCCTCGGTTCCCTTGATTCTTTGTGACTTTGAACTTGATGACATGACTGTGTGATTGGTTCAGACAGGGGCTTTCAGCGAAGTCGCTCTAATGGCTCGACATTGATTTGTCGAGTTTTTTGTTGAAATTTTTTATGTGTTAGTGCAGTATGATGAGAGATAGGTAATTTGATGTTGGGGAGCGCACAGATGAAAGTGCAGAATTTTTTACGAGAGAGATCACGGATTGATGGCGATAAAGTGGCGCTGTTGTATGATGGCAATACTTCTGCAGGCGTGCAAGCGGTGCATAGGTCTTGGACATTCCAGGCGCTGGATGCATGTGCCGTTGATTATGGTGAGCGCCTCACGGCAGTGGGGGTTAGAGCAGAGATGACGGTGGCGGTGCTTGCTGGGAATCGTCCGGAAACGGTGTTTGTGTTGCAGGCGCTTTTCTATATTGGTGCTAAGGTATTGATGATTAATCGGCGATTAACTGCGAGGGAAGTGAACTGGCAACTCGCACATGCCAAGGCGGATTTTCTGCTCTCGGATGAGGCGATTGTACCCGATTTAGTCAGAGCGATTGACTTTGAGTCGTTGCTAGGAATGAAGGGAGAGCCGTTTCAAATCAGGGAGCAGTTTTGTTTGGATGAAGTTGCGACCATTATGTATACGTCTGGAACGACAGGGTATCCGAAAGCGGTGCTCCAAACATTTGGGAATCATTATGCCAGTGCGGTGAGTTCTCTCTCGAATCTTGGGTTAGGCAGGGATGACCGCTGGCTTTGTGTGTTGCCACTGTATCATATTGGCGGCTTGTCGATTGTTTTTCGATCACTTGTGTCGGGGCTCAGTGTTTATTTGCAAGAACAGTTTTCTGTTCGCACCGCACATGAGGTGATTGGCGCGTATCATGTGACAATCGCATCGGTGGTTGCTACGATGTTGCAGCGTATGATGGCTGAGGAGCCAAGTTATCCAGCGACTTTTCGTGGCATGCTACTCGGCGGCGGACCAGCACCGCATGCTTTGTTAGAAACGTGTCGAGATCAGCAAGTAGCAGTTTTTCAAACTTACGGGATGACTGAAACCTGCTCGCAGTTTGCTACGCTCGCACCTGTGGATGTGTTTCGGAAATTTGGCTCAGCTGGGAAACCAATGGCCGGTTGTCAGGTGCGAATTGTGGGTTTCGATAAAAAGTGTTGTGCTTTATTTGAAAAAGGTGAAATCTGTGTTAAGGGTCCAATTGTTACTGGGCAATATTTATATGGAGAGAAATCTGATCATTTTGAGGATGGTTGGTTTTACACGGGTGATATTGGTTATATAGACGAAGAGGGGTATTTGTTTGTGCTTGATCGTCGGTCAGATTTAATTGTATCTGGTGGTGAGAATGTTTATCCTGCTGAGGTTGAAGCTGTATTATTGTCACATCCTGCTGTGGTTGAAGCAGGTGTGGTCGGAGCAGATGATGAGCAGTGGGGGGAGGTTCCGGTTGCGTTTGTTGTGACAACAGGGGGTGACGTGGAACTCTTGCAAGGGCTTCAAGCATTTTGTAGTGAGCAAATGGCTCGATATAAGGTACCGAAACAGTTCTATTTCAAGTCGGCATTACCACGAAATGGGGCAGGGAAATTGTTGCGCCGGACGCTAAAGCAGGAATTGGTCCACGGTTCTTGACGTTATTTTCCCCTATGTGGAATTTTTCTGGACATCAAAAAGAGGATCATGGCTATCAGTTATAGATGGCATGATCCTCTTTAATCTACGTTGCTATTTGATGAAAATCATTTCAACTTCTTTAGTTACAATGCTAACGCTTTTGGTTCCGATCTTTGTTCATCGGTAAGCTGATGTTGTTTACTTCAGCAGTGATTCGATGTCTGCCTCAAGCAATTCTGGTACATAGCCAGGAGAGTAGCGATCGATAATATTGCCTTCCTTGTCAATGAGGAATTTACCAAAATTCCATTTAATATCAGATTTCTTTGCAAACGGTTTTAACACTTTGATTTTCTTCTCAAATGATTTTGATTGCTCATTTCCTTTATCCTCTGGTGCTTGTTCTTTAAGCCAAACAAAAAGAGGGTCTGTTTCTTTTCCGTTTACATCGATCTTGGCAAAACGTGGGAAGGTAGTACCGTAGTTCAGTGTACAAAATTCAGTGATTTCTTCGGCAGTGCCTGGTGCTTGTTTCAGAAACTGGTTACATGGAAAATCAAGAATTTCCAGTCCATCATTTTTATATTTTTTGTACAATGTTTCAAGTGCTTCGTACTGCGTGGTTAAGCCGCATTTGGTGGCAGTGTTAATGATGAGCAGCACTTTTCCTTTGTATGTAGATAAAGCAATTTCCTCACCTTTGTCGTTTTTTACAGTAAAGTCATAAATGTTCATATAAATCATTCTCCCGTCTGATAGCCTATTTTTTATTACAGTCGTGCATTTGCTTTATAACTGTCCAAGCAGTTTATAGAGCAATTGATAGAGCGTAGCTGCCTCATCTTCGTTTAAATGTAGCGATTTCATTATTTGCGCTGGAATGTGCGCTGCTTGCTCCTTGAGTAGCTCCCCTTGCTCTGTGATTTCAACAATGAGGTTGCGCTCATCTGCTTGTGATCTAGTGCGAGTGAGTAGCCCTTGGATTTCCAGCTTTTTAAGCAGTGGTGTAAGCGTGCCTGAATCCAGAAATAAATGATCGCCTAGTTGTTTTACGCCAATTTGCTTTCTCTCCCACAAGACCATCATTGTAATGTATTGGGTGTAGGTGAGATTTAGCTCGTTTAGTAAGGGGGTATAGCGTTTGACAATCCCCTTAGAGGTGGCGTAAAGAGGGAAACACATTTGATTGCTCAGTTTTAATGAATCCATAGGGGACAGCTCCTTTTAATCATTATACAACTTTTGTAAAAACAAATCAAGCGCAATTTAATTGTGTACAATTTAATTTGAGTTATGTAGAGCGGATGCGATTGGTATCGTGAGTCTGAGGCTTTTTCTAACGAGGGAGAATTGGGTTAATCATTAGTTTAAAACTAGAAGTTGAATGGAAAATGGTGATTTAGTGGCTTATTTTGATGAGCTTAATGTTGGGGAACGTGTAGATGTAAATGAGCAAGAATATCAAGTCTTCATTATTGGTGATGAGAATTCGACGCCATTACAGTAGTCAATAGAAGGACTCACGAGCATTTTGTCAATGACTACTCACGAGTATTCTGTCATCTATGAAGGCACGCAAGACCCACAAGACGTCGCAACAGATGCAATGTTACCAGACGGCGGTGTTCCAGAGCAATTTAATCAAGCAGATGCCTACTACCAAGAAATGAACGAGGCATATGGTGTCACAACCGTAGCTGGCAATTCACTTGGTGGCGGGATGGCAAACTATGTC
>JAVBKF010000066.1:0-8858 GCA_031554215.1 Caryophanales bacterium | reverse complement strand
TCGGGGTGAACCTTGTCAATCTTGTTAATTAATAAGAAAACCGGCGTTGTTGATTTCTCTAAGCGTTCAACAATCATCTTCTCACCCTTACCAAAACCTTCAACTGCGCTGACCATAAACAAGATCACATCGACTTCTTGTAGCGCATTCATTGCCGCCTTCATCATAAAGTCACCGAGTTTAGAATTTGGTGTGTGAATTCCTGGTGTATCAATAAAGACGATTTGCGAATCGTTCGCTGTGAGAACCCCTTGCACTTTGTTTCGTGTTGTTTGTGGTTTATCACTCATAATCGCAATTTTTTGCCCAACCACATGATTGAGAAATGTTGATTTCCCGACATTTGGGCGACCGATAATCGATACAAACCCAGATTTATAAGGTGTTGCTGTTTTATTTAATTCATTCATTCACTAAATCCTCCGCAGTAAATGCACCAGGCAGTAATTCCTGTACAGTTACTATTTTACTATCCCCTTGCAGGTTCGACAAAATAACTGGCATATCAACAGGACAGAGTTCTGAAATCACCTGACGACAGACACCGCAAGGTGGTACTGGTCGGGCTGTATCGGCAACAACCGCGAGCCTAACAAATTCCGTTGCGCCTTGCGCCATTGCACTAAACAAAGCGGTTCGTTCACCGCAATTGGTGACTGAATACGCCGCATTCTCGATATTACAGCCATGATAAATCGTGCCATCTTCTGCGAGCAATGCCGCGCCTACTTGAAATTTAGAATAAGGCGTGTATGCTTTTTCTCTCGCCTTTACTGCCTCTTTAATCAACAATTCATTTGAAATGTCCATCTAAAAAAGTCCCCCTTTTTCTAGTCAGCGCTTTTTAAAACATGCTGTTGTCAGAATGAACAGTTTCCTCTAACGCTTCAAACCGTATTCAGCCAATAGTTCATCTTGCCGACCAAACATCACTTTCTCATCAGCCTTGTCCATGTGATCATATCCAAGCAGATGGAGGAAGCCATGTAGTACCAGAAAGCCTAGCTCTCGCTCGAAACTATGACCAAATTCAGCCGCCTGTGCAACCACTTTATCAACAGAAATAATAATATCCCCGAGCATTTGCGGAACACCTTCTAAGGCAATCTCCATTTCATCTTCACCGAGCTCTTCCATCGAAAATGACAGCACGTCCGTCGGTGCATCTATCCCCCGGTACGTCTGGTTCAAAACCTGAATTTCTGCATCGTTTACAAACGAAACAGAGACTTCCGCACCACCATCGACGGCTTCTTTCAGAGAAGCAAATTGCAGTATCTTATCGACTAACTGCAAGTGTCCCTCCTCTAATAATTCCGCCTCATCAATGATATCTACCACTACATATTGCATAGGTACCCTCTTTTTATCAAAATTTTAGTTCCCTACCATCATACCAGTATTCAGTTCACAAAAAAAGTCGACAGTCAGCTAAATTCAAAATTGGTAACCCTTTTTGATTTTCATTCAAATAAAAGGTAGAAGGCACAAGCGCCATGTAGCGCTAGATATCGGCTCTACCTTTTGGGGTCCCCGGAGTTACGACTGTCTCCGGTTCGGTCCCCCAACCTCAACCGCCTCTGCTAGAAACTGAATCCGCTCCATAATTCGTTTTGCTTTTGCAGTTTCTTGTCCACTAGACGAAAATGATAAATGCTCTTCTAGTTCTGTGAAATTAAAATTGGACGTAAAGCAGGTTGGTAACTGCTCTTGCATTCGGTACTGCAAGATCGTTCCCAATACTTCATCACGACTCCAAGCTGTCAGTGATTCAGCCCCAATATCATCAATCATCAGGACAGGCACCTCGCGAATCGAATCTATTTTCCGATTATATGAATGATCTTCAAATGATCCCTTAATCTCACGGAGAAAATCTGGCCAGTAGACAATATAAGAAGAAATGCCAATTTCAGCAAGATGATTTGCGATCGCACCAAGGAGGAATGTTTTCCCGACACCGTAGCCGCCATGGAAGTATAATCCTTTACCAAACTTCTCGGCAGGAAAACGCTCACCAAACTCAAGTGCTTTTCTCACAGCAGACACTCTTCCTTTTGACACCAGATCGCTGAACTGTGCGTTCTTAATCTGAGCTGGGATATGAATGGTATGAATCTGCTCTCTGATTTTCCGTTGTTTCTCAGCGACAATGCCTTTTTCACACAAAAGGTACTTCACCCGAATCGTCCCTGCCGATAATTCTAAATGAGGTCTAAAGCCTTTGACTAAGTTTGTACATTCATCTACTGAACTACAATGATCACAGCTGCGATTTTGCTCAACAAACTCATTTAAATCAGCCAGACCGCGATCGATGATCTCATCATTGATTTCATCTGAATGCTCATTGAGGAAATAACGGACACGCGGATTCGATAGAATCTGCTGCCGAAATTGTTTCAGCTCCTCATTTACCGCTCGCATTCGCGTGCTGTTCTGCATAATATCCTTGATACTTTTCACTGAGACTTCCCTCCCTTCTTAAACTTTTCAAGCATTTTCTCAACTTCTTGCAATTCTTCAGGACTTTCTTTGTCTGCTGGTGCCGCTTCACTTTTCCCTTTCATCCAAGAAGGAATAATATCTTTCCGCTTACTTCCTGCCGTTCTCCGGTTCGATTTCACAGGCGTTTTTGCCGTGCTCACTTGACCATTTTTGAAATGGTCATAGGCCTCTTGCACGGTCATGATTTTTTTCCTCGCGAGCGTTGCCGCAATCTCCTCGACATAGTTCTTCGGAATTTTGTTGTCGGATTTCTGTAACACGTAATGAATCAGCACATTGACGACACCGGGATTCAGCTTTTGATTAATCATCACATTTTCAACTGTCTCAAGGTTTGCTGCCGAAGGCTTGGCTCCCTTGGAAACCTGTTCACTGGTCAGTAAATCGAGTGGTGAATTATTTTCAAAATCGTACAACAACCGCTCCTCATCTGTTTGTGGATTGACAATTGTCCGATGTTCTAATGGCTGCATTTTCGCCAAAATATTTGGTGGTTTACCGTAGCTAAGCAAATAACTTTCACGCGCAGCGACTTTTAACTGGTCAGTGTCTATTACGCCATTTTCATGACAACAACGTAATACTAGTTTGCTCATATCCACCACATTGATTTGATAGAGGAATGCAAGCGTTGCAATTGTATCCATCACAAGTGGCGTTAATGATTTCCGGTTAACAAAATTGCCCCGTAACGTCTCAACAAGGAGCGGGAAGTCAAATGCGATCATAAATTGATTCTTATACCGTGTCTCTTCATTCGTGAAGAAGGTCTTCTTTTCAAGCAGGAGACCGAGTGCCGCGCTATTCTTTCCGGCCACAGTAGCGTCAGGCACAACAGAAACAAACGTTTGGTTGAAGTCCTGAGTAATCTCTAGATAATCTGCGGGTACCTTCTTGTCAGAAAAAATCTTCTGCAGGCGATCAACATGACGTTCGCCTAATTTTTGACGAAGAAATACCATCAATATCTCATCTTTAAAAAATGTTTCTGCTGAAAGCGGTGCTTGTATTTCATAGATAAAATGATCACTTGTCTCATTTTTTTTCTGAAAGGTACGGAGTAGTCCAATGCCTTCAAGTGTTTTTCGGTAGACAAGCAGTTCTGGCATCGCTAGCGCGAAGAAGTCAAGTAACCAATAATGATCATTTGGCTTCGACCACATTTGGTCAGCGTTTAGTTCATCCAGTAGTGCAAAATATAATGACACGGATGTGACACCAATCAGTGGCTGATATAATAGGTGAACCACCTTACGATCAATCTCTGTCAATTTATGGCGATTTAGGACCGCATATTTATCTTTAGGTAATACTTCGATTACTCTGTTTGGCATGAATACCGCTCTTCCCTTTTCTTTTATCTGATTGTTACTGTACGATCGTAAGTCAGCTAACCAGCACGAATCTTAAAGCAGGCCAACTGTAAGCGACTGACGAGTCAAACTATTTATTTTTCATTTTGCAATTGACTGATTTCTTGAATGAAGCTGTCAACATCCTTGAATTGCCGATAGACCGAAGCAAAGCGAATATAGGCAATTTCATCAAGCGCTCGGAGTCGTTTCAGTACATACTCACCAATTTCACTACTGGTCACTTCGTAAATCCCTTGATTCAAAATATGAGACTCCGCACCCTTCGTCAGCGTTTCTAGTTGTTCAAAAGAAATCGGTCTTTTCTGGCAGGCAGTACTGAGACCACGTAAAATCTTCTCATGATTAAATAATTCGCGTTTCCCGCCTTTTTTAATCACAATCAGTGGAACAACTTCAATTCGTTCATAAGTGGTAAAGCGAAATCCACATCCGGCACATGACCTTCTTCGCTTCATCACGGTATTTTCTTCAATTGATCTTGATTCTAAAACTTTGGAATCTACATGTGTACACACAGGACATTTCATTTATTTAATCAAATCCCTTCCTACCTATTTTAGAAAAGTCCAGAGCAATGAACAAGTACAATTTCATTTTTTTCTTAAAAAAACAAAAAAACCTTTCAAAATGAATCAAAATTCTTGAAAAGTTTCGCTCTTATTAGCTTATTTTCACATTTCCCATATGGCCCGCTCATTGATATTTATCATCTGCACAGTCAATTGATCATTTGTCCAATACGCGCGCTAAGTAGCCACAGAAATACACTGCTAAAGTACACATAGAAGACCTTACTGAAAGCTGACAAATTCCTGCCACACGAGGTCAACATAACCGCTGCAAAATCAAACCTAACTGGCTGAGCGAATCCTCTAACCCGCCGTTGTTATCAATCACAAAATCAGCCTTTAACTTCTTTTCAATCAGTGGCAACTGGGCATTCAGCCGCTGAACTGCCTCAGATAATGAGAGCGAATCCCTCGTCATTAAACGCTCTAGTTGGGCTTCTTCATCAACATAGACAACCAAAATCTGATCCACCAAAAATTCGAGGTGATTTTCAAACAACAATGGAATATCAATAAACAACAAGCGCTCGGCGCGACAATCAGCTTGGCTCTTACGCAGAAGGATTTCTTCCCTAATATAAGGATGAGTAATCAGATTTAACTTACGCCTCATCTCTTCATCAGCAAATATCAGTGCGCCTAATTTTGGCCGGTTTAAGTGGCCGTCTTCCAATATGTAAGCTGACCCGAAAGTTTCAGCGATTTCAAGAAGTGCAGGTTGACCAATCGCCACCACTTCACGCGCAATCACATCAGCATCAATGACAGTAAACCCTTTATCCCTAAGCATTTGCGATATCAAACTTTTCCCACTAGCAATCCCGCCAGTAATCCCAATTGTTCGCATGCATACCCACCTTTTAAAAAAATTTAATAAATCCAATCAGAATCAAAACGATGCCGGGTAAAAACGACAGTTTCTGTACCCATGGATTTTCGGAAAAATAACGCCCTGCATGCGTGCCAAGAACCAACATGCAACTGCTCATGATGACAACTGTACAGATCAATGGCATAATTGCGAAATTTGTAAGCGCTGCGCTAATCCCGACGCCAAAAGCATCCATAGACAGTGCAAGACCAAGAAAAACTGCCTCAAGACCGCTAATAACGCCTGAACCATCAAAATCGGCCAACTGCGGTTTCCTCATAATTTCAATGACAATACCAGCGGACTTGAACTCAAGCCGGAATAAGTGTTTCTCCTCAGCATTTTCAGTCGGTGTTGTTTTCTCTCTAAAAAAATTATACAACGCATAGGCACCAATGCCAACCAGAATAACGCCACCGAATTTCGCAGCCAAACTTTCACTAACAAAGCTGGCACTGATTGATCCAAGTAAGACACCAAATAGCAAACTGATCCCCGAACAGAGACCGATTGTGATCAGTGACCGAACTGGAATGACAATCTTTCTGAGTCCATAGGTCAAACCAGTTCCAAAATTATCAATGCTAACGGCAAACGCCAAAAGAAAATTTGACAGGTACGAAACCATAGTAACCCTCATCTCCAAGTATACAACGCGCTCTGTTCAATCATCCATACCAATGATATGAGCTGAACAGGCCAAAAGTGACAGTCGCTTCGCTCCGGATCAATAAAACACCGCTGCACAAGGCAGGATATCAGTTTTACCGAGTGCGAACAGTAGCGAGGGTATTCCTCAGAATGAAAGATTTTGGTCATGTAACGATTCGTATTGATTCGGGGATGACAACGGCACAATAAAAACAATGGATAAACTACAGTTTCAAGGTGTAATGTGGTATATTAATTGAGCGAATAAAATGACGAGGTGTACCATGCGAGTAATCTGTTCCCTATGCGACAAAAAAGAACAACTTGATGACGATACGTTGACAGCAAAAAGATTGGTTAATCGTCCGATTCACACATACCTTTGTGATGAGTGCCGAGAACGAATTACTGAAAAAGTACAACAGCACCCAAAAGAAAAAGCTAGAAATTAGCACGGACCATGCAGGGGATTCCCCCTGCGGGCTAGTCACGCACACGCTAGCTACTCCCCGGTACTGGTGTTCTAAACACAGTACCCATCCTCTATCTATACAGAGCCTTACAATTCTGTACTCACTTCATGATAATTCTTAAACTGCTCAGGATTTTCTTTTATTTGTCTTAGAATGACTTCCGCATAATCGCTCGGATATTCTTTCGATTTCTGAGTACCTTCCTGGGTAAACAATACTTGATACCGTTCCGTTTCTTTATCATATTGATAACTGGGGCTCGTGACTTGGTGATCCTCAAGCAAAACCTCCAGAAACCAATCAGCAGTTTCTTTTGCAGCCTCATCATCTGTTCGTAATTCAACGACTAACTGAATTGACAACCAATTCGATAGTGCATCTTGCAAAGACATTTTCATCTTGCGAGACCTCCTCCACATCCATTCATTTTTTTTAAACGTTTGGTCTAAAGAATCACCAAATTCCGCAGCGATCTTTTAGTTCCACCCATCCCTTCATGCAGGTCCCCATTTATACGCCATAATCTTGGCAGTATCATGCCGACCGCCAGTCATTTTCAAAGTGGGTAACCCTCATGTTTGACTGCTACTTTCTCTTCGTAACCTGATTTTGTAAATCAATAAAACACTCATAATCACCAGCAAACCTTCAGCAATAGGCAATAGAACTGCTAGAAAGGTTAAAAAAGTACAAAACAATGCCAATATTGAATAAATCACTACATTTTTAAGCAATGGTAATTTCTTGGCAAAACCAAGATTATAAACAGTGGCACAGAGTGCAAACACAACAATATACAGTAACCACATGCCTAATTGTGGGTTTTCAGCTACGCCTAATAACCGCGGGATTACTGACATTTTCAATGTAATATCCATCACAGTTCATTCCTCTCTAGGGGGGGATACAGATTAACATAGTCACCATCTGCTACTACGAATGCTCACTTGCAGTATACTACAAAACTGTCAAGCTACTGAGTAGTTTGCCTGTGACCTATCAATCGTCCCCTAAATAGGTGAACATTGTCAACGTGATAAAAAAGGCTGGCTAAGATGAGTGTACTTTTCATCCTAGCTAGCCTCTTTAGACAATTTCATTTCAACAGGTAAAATTAATCTTCTATCTTCTTTTTCTTAGCTGATTTTTCACGCTCGTTTTTGTCAAGAATCTTTTTGCGAAGTCGAATTGACACTGGCGTTACTTCACAGTACTCATCTTCATTGAGGTATTCAAGCGCCTCTTCTAGTGACATAATCCGTGGTCGTTTCATTGTCACGGTGTTATCTTTATTCGCTGAACGAACATTGGTTTGTTGTTTCGCACGAACGACGTTGACAGCAAGGTCGTTGTCGCGATTATGCTCCCCCACAATCATTCCTTCGTAAATATCGGTACCCGGCTCAATGAAAATCACACCACGGTCCTCAAGACCTGTGATACTATACTGCGTTGCTTTTCCATTTTCCATTGAAACAAGTACGCCTTGGCGCCGTCCGCCAACTTGTCCAGAAATCAGCGGCTTGTATGAATCAAACGTATGATTGATCATGCCGTAACCTCTCGTAAGCGTTAGGAATTCTGTTGTATAACCAATTAGTCCCCTTGAAGGTACTAGGAATACCAGACGAACTTGTCCGCTACCGTTATTGATCATATCTTGCAAATCACCCTTACGCGCACCCAGTGACTCCATAATGCCACCCGTGTACTCTTCCGGGATATCTACTTGAACACGCTCAACCGGCTCACACTTAACGCCATCAATTTCACGGATGATAACCTCAGGCTTTGACACCTGTAACTCAAATCCTTCACGACGCATGTTTTCAATCAAAATTGATAAATGCAGTTCACCACGACCAGAAACAATCCATGCATCTGGTGAATCAGTCGGCTCAACAAGCAAACTAACATCCGTATGAAGTTGACTGAGCAAACGCTCCTCAATCTTCCGTGATGTCACCCATTTACCTTCACGACCAGCAAACGGACTATTGTTTGTGACAAAGGTCATTTGTAGTGTCGGTTCGTCAATACGAAGAAGTGGTAGTGGGTCCTGGGCATCAATTGGGCAAACAGTCTCACCTACGTTGATGTCTTCCATTCCACTAACAGCAATTAAATCACCAGCGAAAGCTTCTTCGATTTCAACACGCTTGAGTCCCCGGAAGCCAAACATCTTCGTTACACGGAATTGTTTGACTGACCCGTCAAGCTTCATCAGCGCTACTTGTTGTCCAACATTGATTGTTCCACGGAATACGCGTCCAATCCCAATCCGGCCAACATAATCATTATAGTCAAGCAGTGCTACCTGGAACTGAAGTGGCTCCTCGCGGTTATCTTGTGGTGCCGGGATGCATTCCATAATTTTTTCAAATAAAGGCTCAAGTGTCTCTTCTTGATC
>JAVBKF010000137.1:0-27111 GCA_031554215.1 Caryophanales bacterium | reverse complement strand
CGCTCGCGAATCGCTTCCATTCTCGGTGCAAGCCCTTCAATTGTAAATGATTCAAAATCTGATTTTGAAAATCCGGTAAACTGCATAGGTGCGCCTCCTAGAAATAATTAAACTTATCTCTATTTTACACGAAAAACGTCTGGAGTTCTGCCTTCATTTTCGATTACTCTTTTTTACCAAATCCGCCTTGCGTTCGGGCGTGATTATGTCATACTAAAAGAAGTCAGTCAGTTCTAAGTGACAGGAAACGAATAAGACCGCTTTTGTAGTGATTGTATCCGGCCAATTGAGGGAATATTTTTGCTTTTTGGAGAAACTGAAAAGGAGGAGATTTATTTGATGAATTTTGATAAGCAATATGTCTATCGTGTGCTAAAAGACATTCTCGCTAGTGATAGCCCAACGGGCTATACGGGAGAGGTGATGAAGAAAATTGAAAAATATGCAAGTGAACTTGGGCACGAGATGACCTATACGCAAAAAGGAAACGGTGTGATTGCTGTTGCTGGCAAATCAGATAAAACAGTGGGACTTGCGGCACATGTCGATACGCTTGGACTAATGGTACGCTCGATTAAACCAGATGGCACTTTGGCCTTCACAACACTTGGTAGCCCTGTATTACCGAGTTTAGACGGAGAATATTGCCGTGTTGTTACGAGAAAGGGTGCTGTTTTCACTGGTACTATTTTATCAAACCATCCAGCAGTCCATGTTCATAAGGAATCTAAATCTGCTTTACGAAACGAGGAGACGATGCATGTCAGGCTTGATCATATCATAACAAATAAAGAAGACGTGCAGAAACTAGGGATTGGCAACGGTGATTTTATTTGTTTTGATACAAAAACGGAAATTACTGAAACCGACTTTATCAAATCAAGATTTTTAGATGATAAATTATCTGTAGCGCTGATTTTTGGTGTATTGAAGTACTTTAAGGACAACAATATGAGGCCACAACATCAGGTCAAGGTTATTATTTCGACTTATGAAGAAGTAGGCCATGGTTCATCATCTATTCCAGCGGAAATATCTGAATTGATTGCGGTGGATATGGGCTGTATTGGTGAGGATCTTAGTTGTACAGAGCAAGATGTTTCTATTTGTGCCAAAGATTCATCCGGTCCTTATGACATCGCGATAACCAATAAATTGATTGATTTGGCAGTAGAAAACAAGTTGCAGTATGCTGTTGATATTTATCCAATGTACGGCTCTGATGTCAGTGCTGCGCTTAAAGGTGGTAATGATATTCGCGGGGCGTTAATTGGTCCAGGTGTTGCGGCAAGCCATGGGATGGAGCGCAGCCACTACAAAGCAGTTGAAAATACAATGAAATTACTTGTTGCATATCTTCAATAATTGACTGTTGTTCATTTAAATAAAACTGCACCCCAAGTGTAGATAGTGTACCTCAAGGGTTAGATTTTTGGTCTAACTTGCGGTGTGCACTTGCAGTGTGAAAACTTTGGGTGCAGTTTTTAGTTGTACCTGACTAAATTGTTGTTTGCTCTACGAGAGAAGCTACTGACGATTATGAGCGCGCTTATTGTGCTGCATTTTCTACGGCTACATGAAGTACCTTTAATAGATAAAAGCGATTGATACAGATAATTGTACTGATCAAGCAGCCAATGAGCACAATGAGCGCAAATGCTGGCGGAATGACACTTGAAAACAGGAACGAAAGAATGATGATGATAAATGAATAATTGAATAGCGGATTATTGTCCAATTTCACTTTTACAGGTGCGCTAGTCATGTTCACTTGGATTGGTTTCGATTTAGCAACACCACTTCTTGCATGAATGACTACAGGGATAGTCGTTTCAAAAGTGTACTGCTGATTAACCCCCATTTTGGAGACAATCTCACCGTTCACATACACCGGGACCGCGCCTCTACCGAAAATACTTGACCCTCTTTCAATTGTAACTTCCATCTGATGATTCAATCCTTTCGGTATTATGCTACTTGAAACTGTGTTCTGATAAACTCGGATCTAGTCAGCCCTTTTTCCGCTTTTCCGCAGCAATCCGAATATGAAGCTGAATGAAGCGGATACCAGAAACAGTGTTGATCGTTGCGAAAAAGATGGTAACACCACTGATAAACGTCCATCCATCATTGCTGACAATGCTGATAGCGACATTGATAAACAGTGTGGCCATTAGTAGGTAGATGATTCCTAAAGACAGTGGGCTTATTTTAAACATTATTGACCTCCTAAAGGCGTCTTTCATTTTCAAACAGATGCAACGGATTGACTTATTTGAATGTGAAAAAACATACTTTGTTTATGTGAAATATTGTAACCGTTTTCGGCTCATTTTTTGCATGACCGCATTAGAGTGTTAAAGTTACTGCAAGGACAAACAAATTCATTAATAAATGCCCTGCCATAGGTACAATTAGTCTGCCAGTTGTGTGATAGAGATAGGCTAGCGTCCATCCTAAACTGGTGTAAACAATTAAATGGGTTGGATCAGCATGGGCAATTCCAAACAGAAATGCACTGGCTAACGAAGCAATTGGAAAGCCCCATCGTTGGAGAAAGCTGCCCATAATAATTTTCCGGAAGACAATTTCTTCAAAAAATGGTGCGAATAGGATTGGGAGGAAGGCAAACAGAGGTGCTTCCTTCACCACTTCTGTGATCACTTCCGTATTTTCCGAACTTGGCTCTACGCCAAGGAGGATTTCGATATTAGCTGCGAGTGTCTGAACCAGTAAAAGTAGCGGAACAGCAATGAGAATCCACTTGACATCTTTCCAGTTGATGATACCAGCTGGAGCGCGTCTATAGAGGCGTATTTCATCTCGCAAAAAATAGATGAAAACAGCAACCGCTGTAATCGCTCCAAGAAGTGTTGAAGCTGATATGACAGTATAGGCATCAAGTGACTGGAAACCAGTTAACAATGCTGCACTCAGTATCCCCGGAATCAGCAGAAATAAAAAATAGGTAATTAATACGTTGCGATCATTTTTACTCATAGTCAGTTCCTTTATAGAAAGTCATCAATATAACCAAATGATTGATTTGGCCATGAGAATATAATATCTCAAGGTAAAATTATAGCATATATCTCGCCTTGATAATCAATTGTTCTTTAGTAATCAATAAAGAAACTGGATTTTATTAGGTAGCAAAGTAAGTATATCGCTAGGTGGAAAAGGATTTATTGTTGCAAAAAAGAAAATAAGGTCCGATTTGGTCGGATGCAGTACGGAAATTTCAATAGGTTTGTGAAATCATTTGACTCGGGCAGCAGAAGGTAGCAAGCGATTTAGGAATGAATGCAGTATAAAAAGAAATTTTTTACTAAAAATTACGCCTTAACTCTTGCAATGTGAGCCCGATTTCAGTAATATAGATGATGTGATTAGCACTCGTGTTAATTGAGTGCTAATAATCCAATTGAACTAAGATTCTAGGAGGTAATTGATTTGATTAGACCAATCGGGGATCGTGTAGTCGTCGAGATAGAAAAGCAAGAAGAGAAAACGCAGTCAGGAATTTTGTTGCCTGATTCAGCAAAAGAAAAGCAATCACAAGGGATTATTGTGGCTGTTGGGAATGGAACTGTACTACCAAACGGGGAGCGTTCTGAGCTTGAAGTAGCTGTTGGCGACCGGATTATTTTTTCACAATATGGTGGTTCTGAAGTGAAATACAATGGCGCGGAATATTTAATCCTACGTGAAAGCGACATTTTAGCAGTCTTGGCTTAACAAACTATTCAATTATTTTAGGAGGAAAGCAAACAATGACTAAGGATATTAAATTCAGTGAAGACGCTCGTCGATCAATGTTAAATGGAGTTGACGCATTAGCAGATGCAGTTAAAGTAACACTTGGACCAAAAGGACGTAATGTTGTCTTACAAAAGAAATTCGGATCACCGCTCATTACAAATGATGGTGTAACGATTGCCAAAGAAATTGAACTAGAAGATGCATTTGAAAATATGGGTGCTAAGCTAGTAGCAGAAGTTGCTAGTAAAACAAATGACGTAGCCGGAGACGGTACAACAACTGCAACAGTGCTTGCACAATCCATGATTCGTGAAGGCCTAAAGAACGTCACAGCAGGCGCAAACCCAATTGGCATCCGTAAAGGACTCGAAAAAGCAGTAGCAGTAGCGGTAGCAGAACTACAAGCGACTTCAAAGCCAGTTGAAGGAAAAGAAGGTATTACGCAAGTAGCAGCGATTTCTTCAGGTGATGAGGAAATTGGTAAACATATTGCTGAGGCAATGGAGCGTGTTGGCAACGACGGCGTGATTACAATTGAAGAGTCTAAAGGCTTCACAACAGAGCTTGACGTTGTGGAAGGAATGGCTTTCGATCGTGGCTATGCTTCACCTTACATGGTATCAGATACTGAGAAAATGGAAGCTGTACTTGAAAGCCCATACATCTTTGTCACAGATAAGAAAGTAACGAATATCCAAGAAATCTTGCCAGTACTCGAGCAAGTTGTTCAACAAAGCAAGCCGTTACTGATCATCGCTGACGATATCGAAGGGGATGCACTCACAACGATCATCATGAACAAATTACGTGGTGCATTTAACGTTGTTGCAGTGAAGGCGCCTGGATTTGGTGATCGTCGTAAGGCAATGCTAGAAGATATCGCAGTACTAACTGGAGCACAACTGGTTTCATCTGACCTTGGTATGGAACTGAAATCTGCTACTATCGACAATTGTGGTCGTGCAGCGAAAGTGGTTGTCACAAAAGATACAACAACGATCGTTGAAGGTTCCGGCGGACAAGATGAGATTGCTGGACGTATCAACCAAATTCGTTCTGCAATCGAGATCAGCACATCTGAATTTGATAAAGAGAAGTTGCAAGAGCGTTTGGCTAAACTCGCAGGTGGTGTTGCAGTCATCAGTGTTGGTGCTGCCACTGAAACTGAGCTTAAGGAACGTAAACTTCGTATCGAGGACGCACTGAATGCAACGCGTGCAGCGGTAGCAGAAGGAATTGTATCTGGTGGTGGAACTGCGCTTGTAAACGTCATCAGCAAAGTATCTGAACTAGAAGAAACTGGCGATGTAGCAACTGGTGTTGCAATTGTCCTTCGTGCGTTAGAGGAGCCAATTCGCATCATTGCGCATAATGCAGGACTTGAAGGTTCAGTGATTGTCAACCGCATGAAAGGCGAAAAGCCGGGCATCGGATTTAATGCAGCTAACGAAACTTGGGTAAATATGATTGAAGCAGGAATTGTCGATCCTACTAAAGTAACTCGTTCAGCATTGCAACATGCAGCATCTGTTGCAGCACTGTTCCTCACAACTGAAGTTGTTGTAGCAGATAAGCCAGAAGCAGCACCTGCAATGCCTGATATGGGCGGCATGGGTGGTATGGGCGGCATGATGTAAAATCAGCTTTAAGCCCTTTGTTTATGAGGATGATTTAGGAGTGAGATGTGTTTTGACCACATTTTGACCACTTTTATAAATTTACTAAGCCTTTCATTAGTTCACTGAACTTTTGGGAGGCTTTTTCTTCCATGTTTTTAGTCATGTGGGCATAGATACTCATGGTTGTGTTGATATCTGTATGCCCTAACCTTTGTTGAATCCCTTTGTGGAATGTCAACACTTTTTCAAACAACTTTTTTAAGGGTATCAAGTTTAAATTGATGCGGGGTAGAAAAGGGGGTGAAACTGAGTCGGCGCAGTTCTAGGTGGAAGTTGTTCAAATATAATTCAAAAAATAACTCGACAGTTTTCAAATGAAATCTATAATAAGAATCAAGCTGTTAGAAGCTACGGTGGTCAGGCTAAGCCTCATTAGGAGGTGGTGCCAATGGATACTTTTCAAGTTTTATCATTAATATTTATGTCTGGAATGTCTCTACTTACGTTGCTAACTTATATAGATAAAACAAAAAAGTAGACCCACCGTCGCAAGGTTAATGGTCTACTTTTAAATAAGTAATATCCGCTAGCCTGACCGCTTGAAGCGGCTATCAGCTACCTGAGGTTCAACGTGATAAACGTTGTTCCCTTTTTCATTGTAATCATATCATAATTGGTTTATTCGTGTCTACTCCAACGAACGTCACAGCAAGTCCTCTATATCATTTTCTACGTATTCCATAAGATCCTCTGGATGTGCTTCTAAGACTTTACAGATATATTTTAAAAACTATTGAATCCTTGTGCCATTTGAAAACTCAAATGCAGAAACATGAATAGTCAACAGAAAGTTGAACAAAATTTTTAAGGGTATTTTGCTCATGACGAGCACGGCTTTACACTGAGTGGTGATCATGCTAGCCTGTGCGGTGAGTCAAGCCTCAAGCCGGAACCTCAGGTTCTGGGACGAGCTTTTTGAATTCAATTGGAGTCAAGTGTCGTAGGGACGAATGGATTCGATGGTTGTTAATCCGATAAACATAATCTGCCAATTGCATCGCTATTTCATTAAGTGTTTCATAGCATTTTCCATACACAAATGCTGTTTTATGATTTTGAAAGTTGCTTCCGCCACGGCGTTATCGTATGGGTAGCCTTTCATTGAGAGGGACCACTTAATCTCAAAAGTTTCTAATGTCACGTCAATACGATTGTTTTTGAATTCATTTCCACGGTCTGTATGGCATATTTGAAACTCACTCAGCTTGGTTTGTACCGTAGCAACGGCACATGAGACAACTTTGGTATCTTTGTTTGCGCTAGTGCTGTACCCTATTATTTCTCCAGCTGTTTCTTAAATTCCGTTGTAAATGTTCTTCTTGGTCTCTTGGTCATATTGTTCATCCCTTTTCCTTCTATTTTACATGACCCTTATTTTTTTGTTCAGTTTATTGTAGCCCTACCACGTCATAGATTGATTCTAAATGTCAACCAACAAATATATATTATGAATGGTATAAAAATTGATATAAAAATTAAAAGGAGCAAACAAAGATGACAAACCTAAAAAAAGCTCTGGATGATTACAAAATCCTAGAGTCAATGATTAGCGAGTTACAAGATGAGCTATCCACTGTTGAGAATACGATTAAGGCAGAGATGGGTGAACAGGAAGAAATGAATGTAGAAGGTACAAGAGTAAAATGGACTAGGTACACAACAAATCGCTTCAACATTCAAAAAGGAGCATCAAACTATGTATGAGCAGTACGTGAAAAAAACGGAGGCACGCCGCTTTACCGTTGTAATATAAAAGGGCAATTTACTCACGGAAATATATTTTTTCGGAAAAATAAAAGGATTATCTCACACGCCCGAAATGAATAGTCTGTTACAGTGGATACCGAAACAATCGCAGATACAAATACCGAAGGAATAGCGTATAATGAAGATTATCTATTTGCAGAGGTGTAGAGATGGTATTTGAAACAGAGCGATTAGTCCTAAGGGAAATGAAACAAAACGATCTCGACCATCTTTCTGAACTGTTGCAGGATGAAATAGTCATGTATGCCTATCAACATGCTTTTACTAACGACGAAGTTCAAGAATGGCTTGATAAACAACTGATGCGATACCGAAAAAATGGTTTTGGATTATGGGCCGTTATTGAAAAGGCTAGCAATGAGTTTATTGGTCAGATTGGCTTAACCGTGCAAGATATCAAAGGTACGCCAGTGCTTGAAATCGGCTATTTACTTAAAAAGAAGTTCTGGAAAAAGGGCTTTGCAACGGAAGCTGCTATTGGTTGCAAAGTTTATGCATTTGGTCGTCTTGGCTATGATGAGGTCTATTCTATTATCAGGGACAATAACATTGCCTCTCAAAATGTTGCCAAAAGAATCGGTATGACAGTGGTTGGCGATATTGTGAAACATTATCACGGGATAGATATGCCGCATTTAATTTTCTCGGTTAAGCGTTCTTAGCAACAATTAATAAAGGTAAGCTGGCAAGAAGTTGCTTTTCATTTTGGTGGTCCTTAGAAAATAATTTTTGACACAAAAAATCTAAAAGCAATCGAACCATTTCTCACACTTGATAAGATAAATAGAGTGAGAAAGGGCGGTTTGGTAGCAAACAATGAATAGCTTCATTTATAGCGGACGCCCGGAGGGCAAGCTCCTCTAGCCCCCAAGTTATTCAATCATATCCTTGTACATAAAGCCCATACTCCTCATTATATTCAGCAAGAAACACGTCTTTTGTGGTTGCAAACCCTTTTATTGTAATCTGTTGCTCAAGCCACTCGGGTGTCTTTCCCGTTGTCGTCAGGTTTTCATCTATCACCTCACCATCTTGTACTAACATATAGGAGAGGTATTGCATTTTCGGTGCAATGTTCATATCGTTATTTGTTACTGGTGCATAACGCATTTTCTTTAATATACTGATGTCACCATTTGCCTCAATGATAGCATAGTCAACCTCTACAATCGAAAAGACATCTTTTACGCGAAGTAACATCATCAACTGATCTAAATCAAGCTGATTCTTTTTCATCGTTTTAAAATCAATGGCACCTTTGTTAATAATGATAGATGGATTGCCCTCGAAAATCTCCCGTGACTTGCGAAATTTTTGCGTAATTCTTGCTGTTGAATAGATCAATATCCCCCAAACAAACATAGCAAAAAGAACATGTGTCCATTTCGTACCCTCTGAATACATGGCTGCACCAACAAGTTCTCCAAGGATGAGAACGGCAATGAAGTCAAAAGTTGAAATCTGTGTAATGGTTGTTTTCCCTAGTACCCGGGTCATAATGAGAAGCGCAATATAACCAACAACAAGCTCAACTACAATATCTTTAAATCCCATTTCTATACCTGCAATATTGAAATAGCTGGTTTCAATACCTTTCCAAATTAAGGTTCTTATGGCTGCGTTTGATGTTGATGGCGGTACTCCAAAGAAATAGTTGTTTCAGGAGCTTCAAATCCGCCCAGTATTGCCCGGTGCTAAATGAAATCCAGACCGTTGATTATTGTTATTTTACCCGTATTTGTGTAAAAATAACGTGTCTAGCAGTTGGAACCTGAAAAAATGATTTCAACGGAACGCGTGCAAACAAATTGTTGCCATTATTAGTCAATTGTAGCGAACCTGAAAAAAACGATGGTTTCAAGTGTATTTCTCCAGAGCTTTTAAAAAAATGTGATACTATATTTGTAATAGGATGTAACAACTGCTCCAATCATCCTGATAGGAGGAATTTGATGAAGTCTTTTGAAGAAAAGTTACAAAGTTACGCGGCGCTCGCAGTCCAGGTTGGTGTGAATATTCAACCAGGGCAGGTGTTACTTGTCAAAGCAGAAGTTGGGTCTGCTTCATTTGTTCGGTTAGTTGTACAAGAGGCGTACCGGGCTGGTGCAAAGGAAGTCTTTGTGGAATATAACGATGATGCGGTCAATCGAATCAAGTTTGAATCAGCTGGTGATGAGGTGTTTACATCGTACCCAGAATGGGAGAAGCACAAGTATGAAAGTCTAACGGAGATGGGTGCGGCTTTCCTATCCATTCTTTCCTCAGACCCTGATTTATTAAGCGGGATTGCCTCATCAAGAATTGCGAGTCAACAAAAAGCACAAGCAAATGCACTGATGAATTGGCGCGGTGCTATGCAGGCAAGTAAAAACAGTTGGTCGATTGTGTCAGTGCCAAGCCTTGCTTGGGCAGAAAAAGTTTTCCCGAATGATGACGATTGTGTCGATAAATTGTGGGAAGCAATCTTTGCCGCATGCCGCGTTGGAGAAGAAGATCCAGTTGCAGCATGGATAGCGCATGACGAAAACTTGCACAAACGAGTTGATTACTTGAATCAAAAGCAATATCGTGCGTTACATTATCGTGCTAAAGGAACTGACCTGACGGTAGGACTTGATCCGAAACATGTCTGGTGTGGTGCGGGTAGCACGAATCAGTATGATATCCCGTACATGGCAAACATGCCAACGGAAGAAGTCTTTACAGTCCCGTCTCGTCTTGAAGTAAATGGATCAGTAGCCAGTACAAAACCACTCAGTTATGCTGGCAATGTGATTGATAATTTTTCTTTTGTTTTCGAGAATGGACGTATTGTTGAAGTGAAAGCCGGGCAAGGAGAAGAAGTCCTAAAGAACCTAGTAGCGACAGATGAGGGTTCTCATTATCTTGGTGAAGCAGCATTAGTACCATTCCGTTCACCGATTTCCGATACCAATTTGTTATTTTATCAAACGCTTTTTGATGAAAACGCATCAAACCATTTGGCAATTGGCAATGGCTATGCTTTTAATGTTGTTGGTGGGAAAACAATGACTAGAGAACAATTGGATGAAGCGGGTGTCAATAATAGTTTGACGCATGTTGACTTCATGATTGGTTCCGTCGATATGGATATTGATGGCATCCGTGAGGATGGCACAAGAGAAGCAATCTTCAGAAATGGCAATTGGGCCTTTTGATTATCTGCACTTTTAAGCAGTGAGGATGCCATACAATAGCATCCCCACTGCTTTTTCCATAGATTTCAACAGATTATAAGCAATGATTTGGGGTTCCTGCTGGAGACTTACATGGTAAGATATGATGCAAATTGCTAGTGAATGGCAAGGGAAAGGCGTACAATAGTTGGAAAAATAAAATCCGAAAAATAAAATCTAGAATGCTGGTGCTAAACGATGAACGGAGCAAATGGTTTAGAAAAGGAAAAAATCATTACAAGGGATTTTTTGCTCATCTGCTCGGCCAATTTCTTTCTATTCTTAGGGTTTCAAATGACTTTACCAACCATTCCACTATTTGTTAAGAGTCTAGGTGGCTCTGACCAAATCATTGGACTCGTGGTTGGTTTCTTCACATTTTCAGCGCTAATTGCCCGGTCATTCGCAGGCAATGCACTTGAGTCAAAGGGAAGGCGATTTGTTTATATTTTCGGGCTATCCATGTTTGTTTTTGCGATTGGTTCATATGCTTTTGTATCGTCATTGGCCTTTTTGTTTTTTATTCGTATCTTTCAAGGAATTGGTTGGGGCTGTTCTGGAACGGCTTCGGGGACAATCGCCAGTGATTTAATTCCAGCTACAAGGCGTGGTGAAGGGATGGGGTTATACGCTTTGGGTGGCAATTTCGCTTTAGCGATTGGACCGGCAATAGCGCTTAGTCTTAATCAATTAATTGATTTTCGGCAAATATTTTTGCTTTGTGCATTTTTTGGAGTGGTTGCGATTAGTCTAGCTTCACAAATTAGGTATAAGAAACTAGCATCAGGTGCAGAGAAAAAGCCAAGGGAAGGGAAGCGAACATTCTTCGAGAAATCTGTTTGGCGACCATCGTTATTATTATTTTTTGTCACGTTTACCTTTGGTGGTATTGCATCTTTTTTACCACTTTATACGAAAGAAGAGGGCGTTAGTGGCATTGAGCTATATTTCACCTGTTATGCGCTAGCCCTACTTGCCACGCGTTTTTTTGCAGGAAAATTGTATGATCGCAAAGGAGTCGCCTACGTATTTATCCCTGGGATACTCCTCATCATCACCGCAATGACTTTACTTTCATGGCTACCAAATACCTTGTCACTACTCACGGCTGCAGTCTGTTATGGTTTTGGATTCGGCATGATACAGCCAACTTTACAAGCTTGGGCGATGTCACTTGTACCTGCGAGTCGCCGCGGGATGGCCAACGCAACATTTTTTTCATGTTTTGATCTTGGTGTGGGACTAGGCGCTGTGCTGTTTGGGCAAATCGGTCATTTTTTCAGCTATCAATTGATTTATGAAGTCAGTGCGTTATCAAGTAGTTGTGCTCTCATCATTTTTCTTTTTTTCAGGAAAGTTGCGCCGCAAGGATATGAAGCGAAAGGGTAACACATCGTGCATGGTTACAAAAAAGTGGAAATCGTCAGCAACTAGCTGAGCAGGATTTCCACTTTGCTTTTTGTTGATAATGATTTATGTAGAATAAATCATCCGATATTGGTACTGGCTTGTACTCAGGTGAAAGATATCGGCAACCTGCAACAATAAATCAGCAGGAACAATTTTTTCAAATACTGACCTGAAGTCCTTCATTATCTAATGAGGAAATTTACCTACGAAGCTTGTAGCATCCGCTAATACGACTTCTCGCTGGTTTTGGCCCCTCACTTTCTTCAAACTTGTACCCTAGTGTTGCAAACACTAAATTCTTTTCATATTTCAAAATGAACGATTTTATAATAGTCTAATAAGGGTGAATGGGTTTTGATTATTTTGAAGCACCTTGAAAAAAAGCATTTAGCCGAAGCTAAATGCTTGCAATGAGCGCATATTTTTTTCGGTAATTGGAAACTCTGAAAATTATGGTACTTGGTAAGGCTTGTTTTCTGAAACATGAGTTGTTAAAATAGCAGAGTAAAGATAGCGGAAAATAACGGTTTGGTGGTGTTGATAGATGGCGGAAAATCATGCACGTCCTTCTTGGGATCAATATTTTATGAAGATGGCTGAAACGGTCGCTTACATGGGGACATGTGATCGGTTGTATGTTGGATGCGTGATTGTCAAGGAGAAGCGTGTCATTGCGACAGGTTTTAATGGTAGCGTGTCGGGGCTTCCGCACTGTGATGATGTTGGTCATCTGTTGTCAAGTGAAGGGCGTTGTATTCGTACTGTTCATGCTGAGCAAAACGCGATTCTTCAATGCGCAAAACACGGCATATCAACAGCAGGTGCTGTTGCGTATGTGACTCATGAACCTTGTGAGCATTGCACGAAATTTCTGATTCAGGCCGGGATTAATAAGGTGTATTTCCTCCATTCTTATCCGAATCAATATAACGAACAATTTAACCGAGGCATTGAATGGGTCCATTTTAAAGAAGCCAGCTTGGTAGGCGTATAACGGATTAAAGCCTCATGATAACAAAACCATAGTACGAAAACTGGTCTTCAAGCGGCAAGCTTGAAGACCGGTTTTCGTTTCTTTAGGCCCGTACACAAGACTAGTAGCCTTTCGCACCATCCTTTTCTAGTTTCTTTCTAAATAAGAAATGAACCCAAATTTGATAGCCTAACACAATTGGTACAAAAATGACTGCAACAATGAGCATAATTTGCAGTGTTTTTTCACTTGATGATGAATTATAGAGTGTTAATGAAAATTGATCATCAATGCTGGATGGCAACATGTTCGGGAACATGCCGATGAATCCTGTTGAAAAAAACAACACAATAGTTGTAATGACCATTGCAAACGTCAGTGCCATTTTTCTTTTAAAATAAGTAATGGCAGCGATTATTGCCGTCACGAGTGATATCGTTGGTACTAAGTATAGGTATTGGTGGTCATTGAAATTTTCCAAAATCGGTGTTAAGTTTGCTGTTGCCACATAGTAGATGCCGAGTAGGGCAACCATTGCCATGACAACACCTCTGCCTGTGTTATAGGCACGTTCAACAATTGGTCCACGTGCTTTCAAATGAATCCAAGCAACACCAGATGTCATGAAGAAACTAACAAACAAAGCCCCTCCAAAAATGGCGTACGTACTGAAGAATTCAAATAAACTACTGTGTAATTCAGATGGTGTCATCTCGAGTCCGAGATAGAGGTTTGAGAAAAGGACACCAAACAAAAATGCCATCAAGTAGCTACTGACAATGAATGCCCACTTAAAGAAGGCAACCCAGTATTTATTGTCGTCCTTATGCATGAGCTCGAGTCCGGTTGCCCGGAAAATGAGGCAGAATAACACAAGGAAGAACGGCACATAAAGGAGCGAAAACATATCAGCATAGACTGGCGGGAATGCAGCAAATGTCGCGCCTCCTGCTGTAACCAGCCAAACTTCTGCGCCATTCCAGAACGGTCCAACAATTTCTTGTAACTGGTTTCGGTCAAGACGATCTTTCTCAGTAAAAGGAAAGAGCATGCCGATCCCGATTGTAAAAGAATCAAACGTGAAATACGCAATCCAGATAACGCACCAAAGGATGAACCATATAACTTGGAGTGTCTCGAGATCAAGCGACATGTTTAACACCTCCGCTTGCGGCTTCTTCTGGTCCTTTTCTTGCATACTTAATCATGAGATAGACATTTGCAATTAACAGTATCGTGTAGAATACAACTAAGCTTCCTAGCGAGAAAATAATTTGTGCTGGTGCCAGTGGCGATGCAGCATCTTCTGTTAGCATTAAGCCATAAACTGCCCAAGGCTGTCTGCCAACTTCCGTGACAATCCATCCCATGTTAATCGCAAGGTATGGGAGAATTATGGCGAATGGTAGCACTTTCGTGTACCAATTTTTTTTGAATAATTTCTTTGAACGGTATAAATATAAACCATACCAGGAAAGGAACATCAGTATCACACCAATGGTTACCATGCCTCTAAACGAATAGAAAACTAGTCCAACAGGTGGGCGCATGTCTTCGGGTATGTCATTCAGCCCTGTAACAGTGCCATTGAAGTCACCTGTGTACATGTAGCTTCCCAGTTTAGGGATGTTAAACATCTCCACAGTGCTCTCGCCTTCAGCATTTGTAAACTTAACGAGCGGGAAATCCTGCGTCCCCGTTTCCCATATCGCCTCCATTGCTGCGGCCTTGGCTGGCTGCATTTTGGCTGTGTATTCGCCAAACTTATGGCCAATTAGTGGTGTCACCGTGGCAGCGAACAACGCCATTACCAGACCATATTTAAATGACTTCTTAAAAAGTTCAACATTCGATTTTCGGCGAATGTGCCAGGCACTGATTCCCATGACGAAAAATGAGCCAACGAGATAACAGGCGATGACCGTATGGAAAAAGATAAACCAAGCATATGGGTTTGTAACAACTGCTCCGAAATCCTCCATCAGCAGCTTACTGCCATCTTCGGCAAGCTTGTAACCAACAGGATTTTGCATAAACCCATTGGCTGTGATGATCCAAAGCGCTGAGAGGTTTGTACCAATCGCGACACACCACATCGAAACGGCGCGCATGACGGGAGAAAAACGTTTTCGTCCAAAAATCCATACACCGATGAAGGTAGACTCCAAGAAAAATGCTACCAATGCCTCAATAGCAAGTGGTGATCCGAAGATATCACCCATGTACTTTGAATACTCAGACCAGTTTGTTCCGAACTGGAATTCCATTGCAATCCCTGTGACAATCCCTAAAACAAGGTTAATGGTAAAAAGCTTTCCCCAGAAATCTCCCATACGTTCGTACAGTGGATTCCGGGTTCGTGCGAACTTTGTTTCGATAACTGCACAGATAATAACAAGGCCAATCGTCAATGGGACGAATAGAAAATGATAGAAAATTGTTACTGCAAATTGAATTCTACTTAACATGACGGCTTCCATATAAATCCTCCTCCTTTTTCGCCATTTTTAAATCCTAAAAAAGCACAATAATTAGTAATTTTTAGGGTTTATGTTTATTCAATTAAAATTTTATCTTAAAATTGACATGTTTGCACGCCTTTTTTCGATTTCTTATAGTAATTCTTATAAAATAAATAATATTATAATGTAAGAAAACCGAATGATTCCATTTAGTTATTGATGGGGATAATAAGGTTTGAGCGATATTTAAAAACAATATTTTCTGCTGAGAAATAGTAAATTGAATTTGTAGTACAATTGGATAGTGTAGAATTTTTTAAGAAAAAAAGATTTGATTTGGGGTATTTATGTTAAAAGAAAAGATCATTCGATATAGCCGGAAAATTGGTATTGACCAAATAGGATTTACGAGTGCAGATGTTTTTCAAGAATTAAAGGGACGGTTAATGAAACAGCAGGCGGAGGGCTATCAATCTGGGTTTGAGGAGCCTGACATTGACAAGCGAACGGAGCCCAAACGCTTACTGGCAGATGCACGCTCGATTATTGCTATTGCCATCGCTTATCCAAGCAAGATGACATCTGTACCAAGAGGGACGACTGAGGAGCGGCGGGGGATGTTTTGCCGTGCTTCATGGGGATGTGATTACCATGTCGTACTCAAAGAGAAGCTGAGACTATTGGCGGATTTTATCCAGAACGAAGTAGAAGGGGCAGCATGCACCCCTATGGTGGACACAGGAGCGCTGGTGGATCGGGCAGTGGCTGAAAGAGCGGGAATTGGCTGGAGTGCCAAGAACTGTTCAATTATTTCTCCGGAATTCGGCTCCTATATTTATCTTGGAGAACTATTGACGAATGTGGAGCTTGAGCCAGACCAGCCGTTAGAAAGTAGATGTGGATCATGTAACAAGTGTATTGATGCATGTCCAACGAATGCTTTTGTCGGACCAGGGCAGTTAAATGCGCAGCGGTGTATTGCGTACTTAACACAAACGAAGACTACGATTCCAGAGGAATTTCGGGAGGTGATTGGTAACCGGCTATATGGCTGTGATACCTGTCAGGTTGTTTGTCCAGAGAACCATAAAAGGGATTTTCATTTGCACGCTGAACTTGAGGCAGATCCGGTGCTTGCAAAGCCCTTGCTTAAACCCATTTTGCAGCTTAGTAATCGTGCGTTTAAGGAACAGTTTGGTAGGGTAGCTGGTTCTTGGCGGGGGAAAACTCCGATTCAAAGAAATGCCATTTATGCACTGGCTTTTTTTAAGGATAAAAGCAGTTTGCCACTGCTTAGAGAATGTTCTGTGGATCACCGCGCAGTGATTCGTGAGGCTGCAGACTGGGCGATTGATGAGATTGAGACGGCTGAAAAGCCTCGGGATGAGTAGGGCAGTTGTCACTAATTTATGAAGTAGCATCAATCACTTACATGGTGCTGAAATGATTCAGGTATGACGAGTTAAGTGCAGTTTTTTTGAAATAATTGCTGTGATTGAATGAATAACACGGATTAGAAAGTGCATCAGTTTTTAATTCATGCGAAGAGGATAGCAAGGTTATTTTCTTCCCATAAATGTTTAAATTAATTTCTAATCCGTATCAAGATTTCTTAACTTGACAACTAATGATCGGCTTTTTTTCAAGATAAAAGGTTTGAAACAAGTGCTATGGCAGTGACCACCAAGCAAACAGTTCTCCTGAAAGCCAAGATTTGAAGGCATCTAAACGGCAAAACATCCAGCGCAAAGAGCAGCAAGTTCATTTCTAATGCAAAAGCCATCAGTAAGAACCAACGTCATTAAATCCAAGAATCCACCCACAAATCCAGCTCAGTCTTCATTCCCAGCATTCATCCCAGCAATCCGTCCGGTCACCAGTGCCGCCGTAATATTATATCCGCCAGTATAACCATGAATATCAAGAATCTCTCCGCAGAAATAAAGATTACTGACAAACTTACTCGCCATTGTCTTGGGGTTTACTTCCTTAACAGACACGCCACCACCGGTAACGAAAGCCTTCTCAATCGGTAACGTACCGCTGACAGCAATATGAAAGTGCTTAATGCCCTCAGCAAAATTGCGCCACTTTTCATTAGGGACATTTGCACAAGGTTCATCCACTTCAATTTTCGCTTGGGCTAAAAGATAGACCAAATACCGTTCAGGCAAGAAATGCTTAAACTCATTTTTAGCAGTCCTTTTCGCACCAGATTTTGCTTTCGCTAGAATTTCTTGAAACAGCGGTTCCAGCTGAATATCAGGAAGCGCATCAATCGAGATTGTACAGGAATTTAGCTGATATTTTTTCATTGCCTTCACAACAAATTGACTACAGCGCAATATAGCTGGACCAGATAGCCCAAAGTGGGTGAATATCATATCCATTCTATGTGTAACAATTGGTTTCCCCTTGGGATTCAGCACACTGACAGCCACGTTTTGTAATGACAATCCCTGCAGTAGTCTCTTCCGAATCACAATGTCATCAGAAACAAGCGGAACCTCGGTCGGAAATAAATCGGTAATTGTATGACCTGCTGCTCTTGCCCACGCATAGCCATCCCCAGTACTGCCAGTTGCAGGTACCGACTTACCGCCAACAGCAATCACAATCCTTTTGGCATCAATCACCCGGCCATCCCTCAGCTCAATCCCAGTCGCGCATTCGCCCTGATAGCGCACTTTCTTAACAGGAGAATTGATGATGATATTACCACTTAGTTTACGAAACCGCGTAATCAGTGCATCAACGACAGATTGTGCTTCATTATTGACTGGAAACATTCTGCCATGGTCTTCCTCCTTTAATTCAATCCCTAATTTCTTAAAGAAACCAATAATGTCCTCATTACTAAACTGTGCAAACGCACCGTAAAGAAATCGCCCATTGCCAGGAATGTGTTTAATCAAGTCATCAATTGACGAGCGGTTGGTGACATTGCAACGCCCACCACCAGAGATGGCTAGTTTCCGTCCTAGCTTTTCCCCTTTATCAATGAGTAGCGTCTTGGCGCCGCATTCTGAAGCTGCAATCCCTGCCATTAGTCCCGCAGGACCGCCACCAATGACAATGCAATCATATTTATCTCGGGTTTCTTTCACAATCATTCTCCTTCAAACGAAACATTTCTGTCTATTTTATCATAAAAACTGTCTGATTTTTTGTCCTACTACATAGCTTAAGGGTAAGTCTTTTTTCGTTCAGTAGCCATTTTACTTTCCATGTGATTAATGGTAGTGGTGAGCATGCGATTACTGTTCAATTTCAAACCAATCAAAGAGGATGGAGGAGCGAGATGCGAGAACAATTACAGGCACTGATCCAACAAGAAGCGGAAGATAAACTACGCCTAAGTCCGCGAGATGATTTAGTGAAAGTCATTGCTGATGGCAAAATTCTGCAAGTAATCAACGACCAGATTGTTCAGTACATGATTAATTGGAAATATATCCGCCGAAGTAAAGGGCAACTATACGTGGAAGAACGACAAGAAGAACGGCAAGCCTATTTTGACGATGGTGAACTACAAATGGGCAGTATACTTGGCGATGAAAAAAAGAAAAATGAGCAGAATGATCTCGCAGATTTTGACGATTCATTTTTTCAAGAAGCCGATGAAGAAGATCGCGCACCGTTTTACTACGATCGTCAGAAGGCTGTCCAGTATGCAGAAACATGGTGGAATGCCTATAATCCTCGCTTTCCGAAATTCAATGATGATTGTACGAATTATATTTCACAATGTCTATTTAGTGGTGGTTTTCCCGCTGTCCATAGTAAACAGCGAAACAAGGGATGGTGGTATAAAAGTGGCAGCTATAGTTATAGCTGGGCAGTGGCACATGCGCTCGCGATGTTTTTGACAACCTCCAACCGGACGAAGGTTGTCACGAGCGCAGAGAGTCTGACTTTGGGTGATATCATCTGTTATGATTTTGAAGGGGATGGGCGTTTTAATCACAATACGATGGTCACAGGCAAAGACGTCAATGGTTTCCCACTTGTCAATGCACATAGTATGAACAGTCGCCAACGCTTTTGGAATTATCATGATTCATCGGCTTATACCCCGAACATACGATATCGGTTTGTTCATATTCTGTAGTCAATAACTAATCTTTGTAGACATCGGTTTCTGCTTTCGGTCTAATATTCAGGTTATTGACAATCATGACTGCAATCAGCATAAATAGGACGACATTTAATGGGAAGTATAGCGCTAAAAATAAGACAATCGCGAATGGTTTCTTAATGACATAACAAATAATGGATGAAGCAACGACACAGACAGAAAATATAGGATCAATGCCGAACCAGATGGATAAGGCATATCCGATACTTGCAGATGAGAAAAACAGTGGGAAAATATTCCCGCCGCGCCAGCCTGTATTGATACAAAATTGCGTGATGAAGAGTTTAGCAATCCCGGTAACAAACAAAATAATTGGTGTAACAAGGTGCCATTCTTCGTTTAGTTCTCTGAGCTGATGCTCTCCAGAAAACAGGGTGTACGGTAGCATGATGCCGACAATACCAATCACCATTCCGCCAAACGTTGCCAGAAGTAGTTTGAAGTGCTTAATTGGTTCAACCAGTTTCGCAATCAAAACACCTGATAATTGAAAAAAGTAACCACAAGCAAAGCCGATTAGAACGAGTGGAACAAGCATCAATAACTCATTAATCGACAAATTGGCTTTGTCAAAATCGACAATTAGTCCTAAACGATGATCAATTTTTGATAAGAAATAGAAGACCAGCGTTCCAGAAATAATCGTTGTTAAGTAGACTGTAAATTGTGATCGAATTGTAAAAACTTCACGGGCTTGTTTTCCTTCATTTTCCACTGGTGCAAACATGCCGAAGAGTGGGGAGATAAAGGTGACGCCGAGTGTTGTACCGATAGCTGCTTCTGCAAATAATGCTTCCTCTTTTTTGGTTAGTTTTAATTTCCCGCTAACCCAAGTAGCCAGTCCCCCGGTCATACCGATGAGTGCTGCTTCTGGGCCAAGGCTCCCCCCGAATGCTAGCGGAACGAGTGAGCTGATCATCGACTTGTGTAAGTTGCGATACTCAACCTGCTTTGTTTCTTTGAGCTCAGCTAGCGTTTCATGCATTGTTTTCGGATAGCTGCCAAAGTACTTTTGGCAGAGCCCAACGAGAATTCCACCGATTGTACAGAGGATGAGCGTCCATTCAGAACCGCCGACATATCCCGGGACGGTGTCCCAAATGAAATGAATGGATAGATTGAGAACGGTCAGAAACAACCAAACAATGAGTCCAATAGAGCTTCCCAGTACAATACTTTTTAGTGTGAGGTAAATCCAAGCAGGAAAACTGTACGTCATTTATCTTCATTCCTTGTCTTAAATAGTGATATTTTGTATGTAAGAGTGATGGTTATCTGTCAAAGAACGGTGTGGACAATTGTCATGATCACACTGTGTCGTCAATGGGTTACAGCAACTATTTAACCATTCATTAAGCTATTATTTTAGCATAAATAATCGCTATCACCAACAGTTTGTAGGATGATGATTCACTGGGACTAGCGTGTTACGGTTGTCATCTTCCTGAAAGGATACTGCGTATGATTGGTTTAGTAAATGTGTCGATATTGGCATGAATGGGACGAAAGTGAAAGGGTTTACGGCTGCTGCCATGAACATGCCATTTCCAGCACGATGCTATTGCTTTCTAACTTAAAGGAGTAGCCCATCCTTAAAAAAACCTTCATCACGACTTTTAAAATCAGCGGTGATGAAGTATAGAGAATCGCATTAGAAAGTTGCCAAGAAAAAGAAGAGGCAACGATCCCCGCTAAATTAAAATAGACCTTGTTAAGCGGAGAGAAACCCTGTTCATTCGACGTTTTACAACGTTCAGGAACGTCTCACTTAGCCATAGCTTTCCCAAAACGATTAATGAATACTTCGTTTCTTAAACCGGCCCCCACGTACTTCCGAGACGTTAGCAATTGCAACAAATGCATTGCTGTCGATATCTTCGACAAGTGATTTGAGTTTTGCTTCCTCAAGACGCGTGATCACGCAGAAGACAATTTTCTTTTTATCCTTTGTATAGGCACCTTCGCCATTAAAATAGGTGACACCCCGGCCAAGCCGCGCAAGAATCGCTTCACCAATCACATGGTGTTTATCACTAATGATCCAAACAGATTTTGATTCATCCAAACCTTGCATGACAATATCAATGGTCTTGAAAGCGACAAAATAAGCGATTAGCGAGTACATTGCATGGTCCCAACCAAATACAAATCCGGCACTTCCAAGAATGAATAGGTTGAAAAACATAATAATCTCGCCCACTGAGAAGGGCAGGTTTTTACTAAAAAGAATGGCTAATATCTCTGTCCCATCGAGCGACCCGCCATAACGAATCACGATACCAATCCCGATGCCAATGACAATCCCGCCAAAGACGGATGCCAGTAGCAAATCGGTTGTGAACACTTTCATATGAGCAAATAGCGTTGTGGAAATTGAAAGAATTGCGATACCGTAAATCGTAGAAAAGGCAAAGGTCCTGCCAATTTGTTTATAGCCGATATAGAAAAAAGGTAGGTTGATGACAAAAATAACGAGGCCGAGTTTCGTATTCAGAAGCGACGAGGCAATAATCGAGATGCCGACAATCCCGCCGTCAACAATATCATTTTGAACTAAAAACAACTCGAGACCAAGTGCGGTAATGATGGCACCGAGGGTAATCATGAGGATCCGAATCAATAACTTCAACTTTGGTTTGGATTTTTTGTTCAGTTTTATTTTTTCTTTTTTCAAATTAGTTATATCCCCTTTGCGTTGTTTTTTACCAATGATATCAAGTTTATCATAAATCATGAAGACGCATCTTGCTTTAGTGGTTATATTTCGTGGATCTCGCCAATAGAATAGTAGCGCATCAGCATGGTGAACTTACTATTTGCGAGAGGAGGACAAGAATGAATATTCTTTTATGTTGTTCAGCGGGAATGTCAACCAGCCTGCTTGTTTCTAAGATGGAGAAGGTTGCGACCGCACTTGGTGTTGAAGCGCGCATCTGGGCAGTATCAGGTGATGCAGTCAGAGCGCATGTCGATGAAGCAGATGTTTTACTGCTTGGTCCACAAGTTCGCTTTATGTTAGCGGAGATGAAGAAGTTAGGTACTGAAAAGGGCATTCCTGTTGATGTGATCGATATGCGTCACTATGGATTATGTGATGGTGAAGCAGTACTCAGTCAGGCAGTTGGACTTGTGAAGTTGTAAGATTCAAGCTTATGCCATTTGTAAAAAAAGTATGACAGTTTTCTTTTCCAAAGTGAATTAAAAGCCATATTATCACAAAAAAATTCCGCTTGGACTAATTGGGGAGGGTAATACAATGCTTAATTGGATCGAAAAATATATCATGCCAACAGCAGTGAAGGTAGGTAACCAGCGTCATCTTTTGGCGATTCGTGATGCACTGATTGGTATGATCGCAATTACGATGGTTGGTTCTTTTGCAGTACTGATCAATAATATCGGCGCTTCAACAACACAACCTGATGGCACAGTTACGCAGATCATTTCATGGTGGGAGCCAATGATGAAAGGGATCTTCGGTGAGTACTGGAAAGAGCCAACAGGGCAAATCTGGTGGGGCACACTCGCTTGTATGACCATTTTCGCAGTGTTCGGGATTGCTTATAAATTAGCAAGGTCGTATGGTGATGATGGCTTTGAAGCCATGTTTATTGCGGCAGCTTCTTACTTTGTTCTGATCCCGCAAACAGTCAGTATTGTGGTTGACGAGAAAACAGTTGATGCTTGGGGCAACTTTGGCTGGGGCTTCTTCAACGGTACGTCGCTATTCGCTGGTTTAATTATTTCGATTCTTGCGACTGAATTGTTTGTCCGTTTGTCACGTGTGAAGTATCTGGTGATTAAATTACCAGAAGGCGTACCGTCTGCTGTTTCACGTGCATTTGCGAAATTATTCCCTGGAATGATTACCGTGTTTGTTTTCGCACTATTCGGTGTAATTATCAAGCATGTAACAGAGCTTGATTTTAATCTTTGGATCAATAAGATTTTGGTTTCGCCATTATCGAATGCAGCTGATTCAATTGGGTTTGCGATTCTGATCGTTTTCCTCATCCATCTTTTCTGGGCGTTTGGATTACACGGAAACAACATCCTTGGCGGTATTATTACACCGCTTATGACAAAGCTGGGTACTGAGAATATTGATAAATTCAATGGCGTAACAACTTCACTCAAAGAGTACCATGTATTAGCTGGCTCATTCTTAGATGCTTTTGTCTACATGGGTGGTTCAGGAACAACACTTGGACTTCTCATTGCCTTATTCTTTGCTTCAAAACGTCGTCGTCAAATGGTTGCACTAGGCTTACCACCTGGCTTGTTCAATATTAATGAACCAGTCACATTTGGTATGCCGATTGTTCTAAATCCAATTTGGTTGATTCCGTTCATGTTAACACCAATCGTCCTTGTGATCACGTCGTATGTATCAGTAGCAACAGGGCTTGTCTTCCCAGTTGTCACCAACATACCGTGGGTAACACCACCGATCCTTGGCGGCTGGCTAGCGACGGGTGGTCATGTATCCGGTGCCTTATTGTCAGCAGTCAACTTAGTGATTGCCGTCTTCATCTACTTACCATTCGTTATCATGCAGGAACGTGCAGATAAGAAAGCATATGATGAGGCAACAAAAGCAAGCAACTAATCATTAAACCTCACTGCTTACCCAAAAGAAACAAATGGGTAAGCGGTGCTGTTATGTCTAGATTATTTTACTGAATTCTATCAGTAAACGAAATGAGACGTAACGCAGTTGGTGTATCAACTTTGATTTTCTACCCCTAGGAGGGAAACACCGTGAAAAATGAGACAGAAATTTTCACCTTAATTTTACATGGTGGAAATGGTCGTAGTGCTGCAATGGAAGCCATCTATGCGGCTAAAGCTGGTGATTTAGCTGTGGCACAAGCGAAAATTGAGGAAGCAAAAGCGGATTTGAACGAGGCGCATCATCTTCAAACAGCACTCATTGGGCAAGAAATTAATGGTGAGCCGATTGATATGTCGTTATTGATGGTTCATGCACAAGATCATTTGATGACAGCAATTGTCGTGAAAGACCTTGCTACTGAACTGATTGATGTTTACGCGCGATTACAGAAGCTTGAAGCGGATGCGCCATCATAAAAGACTCGTGAAAAAGAGATGCTCGTTTTAATGTGCTACCAGAAGCTATTCTTTGCTACAGCGAACGGTTATACCCAGAGAGACAGACAGCACAATCAAAATGAATGAAAATTAGGTGAATGAAATGACGAATGGAATTAAAATTGTCACAATTGGCGGGGGATCAAGCTACACGCCAGAACTGGTTGAAGGATTGATTAAACGGTACGATACCTTACCAGTCCGTGAACTATGGTTGGTTGATATTGAACAAGGGCGAGAAAAGCTTGAAATTGTCGGTGCACTTGCGAAGCGGATGGTGAAAAAGGCAGGCGTGCCAATGGCGATTCATTTGTCCCTTGACCGCAGGGAAGCACTGCCCGGGGCAGATTATGTAGCCACTCAGCTTCGTGTTGGGCAACTTGCGGCACGTGCTTTGGATGAGCGGATTCCTTTAAGTCATGGTGTTCTTGGTCAGGAAACGAATGGAGCAGGTGGGTTATTCAAGGGACTCCGTACAATACCCGTTATTCTTGATATCTGCAGGGACGTAGAGGAACTATGCCCAGATGCATGGGTGATCAATTTCACCAATCCTGCTGGAATGGTAACAGAAGCTGTCCTCAAACATTCGACAATCCAGAAATTTATCGGTCTGTGCAATGTGCCGATTGGCATGGAAATGGGAATTGCGAAGCTACTAGGTGTAGACCATGAGCGGATTCGGATTGATTTTGCGGGACTGAATCATATGGTTTTTGGTTTAGATGTCTACCTCGATGGGGTCAGCGTTAAAAAACGCGTCTTGGATTTATTGACCGACCCGAACAATGCTAGCTTTGTGAAAAATATTCAAGGGCAAGAATGGTCTCCGGAATTCATCAGTGAGCTTAATGCACTGATTTGTCCGTACCATCACTACTATTACAAAACAGCAGAGATGGTGGCAAAGGAGCTTGAGGAGTTTGCTTCTAACGAGACAAGAGCAGAAGTGGTACAACGTTTGGAAGCCTCTTTGTTTAAACAGTATCAAGATGAATCACTTGATGTGAAACCAGTAGAACTCGAAAAACGTGGTGGTGCTTATTACTCGGATGCAGCTTGCCGGTTGATTGAGTCTATACACAATGATCGTCGTGATATCCAGCCAGTGAATACGCTAAACCGTGGAGCAATTACGAGTTTCCCTTACGATGCAGCGGTTGAAGTGAGTTGTGTGATTACGAAAGATGGTCCAATCCCACTTGCCATTGGTGAGCTACCTGTTCCAGTTCGCGGCTTGGTTCAGACGATTAAATCATTTGAAGCAGTGGCAATTGAAGCGGCAATCGAAGGAAGCCGTGCCAAAGCGATTCTGGCATTAACGATCAATCCATTAGTTGCCTCAGATCAGCTAGCAACAATTTTGGTAGATGAAATGATAGAAGCGCATAAGGTCTATCTCCCACAATTTAATCAATAACCTCGGGACGTTGGTGGTTGATCGACAACCTCCACGGATAGCTAGCGGCTGGTGTGAGCGCTAGCTGGAGGTGGTTTTTTTGATGTCAATCGTGATACAGCATCATTTTTCATTACGCGTTGCAATTTTATAAGAAGAATAGACGGTCAGCAGATAGTAGCCTGCATAGACAACAACAAAGCCTGTGATAGCAACTGCTACCGGACGGTACAGGGTCTCTATATCTAGTGAATAAATGGATATCAGTAATATCGTGCTATGCATGATACCAACGAGCAGTGGGAGGATAAAGATAAACAAATTCTGCCCTGCCAGCGCCCTGAAAATTGCCTGCTTTTGAACCCCCATTTTCATTAAAAATTGATAATTGGTTCTAGTCGCTTCTATTTCAGTTAGTTGTTTAAAATAAATCATGCTGCCTGTTGCAATCAGAAATACGAGCCCTAAGAAGCCAAGTAGGAAAATGTCTAGCCCAGCGGATTCCATACTCTTTTTTAAAGTGTCGTAATAGGTTGTCATCTGGTTTTCCTCTGTTCGTAAAGCGAGTAATTGGCTGGACGTTTCTTCTGCTGATTCTGGTGCTTCGACCTGATAGGTTTGATAAACGAACCCTGACTCTTCTGCGTATAACGCTTCAAAGACATCGTCAGTGACAACCAGACAGACATCAGGGTCACTCCAGCTCATAATTCGTTCGTCAATCAGGGTGGTGACCGTTACTGTCTGCGCCTCGCCTGTTTCTGCCCCGATCACAATCTCATGTAGAAGAAAGGCATCGTCCTTATAATTGCCAGAGCCTAGTGGTCTAAAAATGGCAGCCTGCCCATCTGTTAGCTGTAGTGACTCTTGCTGTTTATTGAAGGTTTGCAGTTGATTAAATGTGCTGACAGAGACCAGCTTAATTGGCACTGCTGTGTTTTCATATCCGTAAGGTGTATAGGTGAGGTCAGATAAGTCACTTTGAACGACCGCGACCGGTACAGTTTGTTCCGATAAAACGGGATGGTCTTCGTCAGCAGTAATAATGCGGTCGACCTCTGCACTGAGTTCTGGGTCAACCGAACGGTAGGCATAACTAGAAGGTGATGTATTTTTTGCATCTGCCTCAATGGTTTGATAACCGCTGAAACCTGTGGCAACAGCAGTCAACGTTGCTGCGCTAAGAAGTGAAACAATTGCAAGTGTCGAAGC
>JAVBKF010000001.1:0-11724 GCA_031554215.1 Caryophanales bacterium | reverse complement strand
CGCAATCGTTTCAACTTCGCAAGGCGTTATCACTGATAAAGAAGCACGTGCTAAGCAAATCGGTGGCGAAGTGCTTGCATATGTTTGGTAATCATCAAAGAATTGGAGGTGCATGCACATGTCACGTATTGGCAAAAAGCCGATCGTAATTCCAGCCGGTGTTACGATTAATATGAAAGACAATGCAGTAACTGTAAAAGGCCCTAAGGGCGAACTTTCCCGTGAGTTTAATGCGGATATTAAAATCAATGTTGAAGGTGAAGTAATTAACATTACACGCCCAACAGATCAAAAAGAGCATCGTGCACTTCATGGTACAACACGTGCCGTACTAGCAAATATGGTTGAAGGCGTATCTACTGGATTCGTTCGTTCGCTTGACCTAGTCGGAGTTGGTTACCGTGCACAAAAGCAAGGAACAAAACTAATTCTTAACGTTGGTTATTCACATCCTGTAGAATTTGAACCAGAAACGGGACTTGAAGTTGAAGTGCCTGCAAACACGAAGATCATTGTCAAAGGAATCGACAAAGAAAAAGTTGGTGCTTTTGCAGCAAATGTTCGTAGTGTGCGTCCTCCAGAGCCGTATAAAGGCAAAGGGATTCGTTATGAAGGTGAATATGTTCGCCGTAAAGAGGGTAAAACTGGTAAGAAATAAGCTGAATGTTGCTTAACATCTAGCAAGTTTTGATGAAGCTGATCGTGATCTTCTAGTCCAAGTGACTTGAAAATGATCGGCACGCTAGTTATCCGATAAAATTAAAAGGAAGGGGTGCAGTAAATGATTAAGAAGAATGACAAAAACGTTACGCGTAAGAAAAGACATGCGCGTGTACGTAGCAAGCTTGCTGGCACAACAGAACGTCCCAGACTGAATGTATTCCGTTCGAACAAGCACATTTACGCACAATTAATAGATGATGCAACAAGAGTCACTTTGGCTAGCGCATCAACACTTGATAAATCGCTAAAGCTTGCCTCTACTTCAAATGTAGAAGCAGCACAAAAAGTAGGCGAATTAGTGGCGAAAAGAGCAGTAGAAAACGGACATAAAGTTATCGTATTTGACCGTGGCGGATATTTATACCATGGACGCATCAAAGCATTAGCAGATGCAGCGCGTGAAAACGGGTTAGTATTCTAAGAAGAAGGAGGGAAAACATTTTATGCAACAACGTAGAGACGCAGTTAAGTCAGAATTTGAAGAGCGTGTTGTCACGATCAATCGTGTTGCCAAGGTTGTAAAAGGTGGACGTCGTTTCCGTTTCTCAGCGCTTGTCGTAGTTGGAGACAAGAACGGCCGTGTAGGATTTGGAACTGGTAAAGCGCAAGAAGTACCAGAGGCAATCAAAAAAGCGATTGAAGACGCAAAAAAGAACCTGATCACAGTACCGATGGTGAGCGCAACAATTCCTCACCAAGTTATTGGACGTTTTGGTTCAGGGCAGATTTTGTTAAAACCAGCTTCAGAAGGTACAGGTGTTATTGCTGGAGGTCCGGTACGTGCCGTACTTGAGCTTGCAGGTGTTCATGACATCCTTTCTAAATCACTTGGTTCAAACACACCTATTAATATGGTTCGCGCAACAATTGATGGCATTAAGCAATTGAAACGCGCTGAAGAAGTTGCCAAGTTACGCGGGAAGACTGTAGCTGAACTTTTAGGATAAGGAGGGAAAACAAATGGCAAAGAAATTAAAAATCACCCTCACTCGTAGTACGATTGGTCGTCTGGAAGTACAAAGAAAGACTGTCGAGGCTTTGGGACTTAAGAGAATTCGTCACACAGTTGAACACGAAGACAATGTTGCAATTCGCGGCATGATTAACCGTGTATCTCATCTAGTACATGTAGAAGAAGTTTAAACTATACATGTAACTTTAAACAAACAATCAATCGATGATACAATGTAAAAGAAGAATGAGGAGGTGGAGTCATGCAATTACACGAGCTTAAACCAACAGAAGGTTCTCGTAAAAAAAGAAAGCGTCTTGGTCGAGGAATCGCATCTGGTCAAGGGAAAACTGCCGGTAAGGGGCACAAAGGGCAAAATGCTCGCTCTGGCGGCGGAGTCCGACTAGGTTTTGAAGGTGGACAGACACCTTTATTCCGCCGGTTACCAAAACGTGGTTTTACAAACATTCATAGAAAAGAATACGCTGAGGTAAATCTTGAAACTTTAAATCGTTTTGCCGAAGGTATTGAAATCACACCAGAGCTTTTAATCGAATCAAGAATTGTAAAGAGTGCTAAAGCAGGAATTAAAATTCTTGGCAAAGGCAAAGTAGACAAAAAATTAACAGTTAAAGCGCACAAATTTTCTGCTTCTGCCAAGCAAGCTATTGAAGTTGCTGGTGGGAAGACAGAGGTGATCTAATGTTTAGGACAATTGCTAATTTCATGCGTGTTAAAGATACTCGAAGCAAGATACTCTTTACACTCTTAATTTTAATTGTTTACAGACTAGGTGTTTTTATTCCTGTACCAGGAGTAGATGCAAGTGCACTTGAGCTCTTAGATTCCAATGTCCTTGGTGTTCTCAACTACTTCGGTGGCGGTGCGCTTAGTCAGTTCTCAATCTTCGCAATGGGTATTGCGCCGTATATCACTGCGTCAATCATTGTGCAACTTCTTCAAATGGATGTTATTCCGAAATTTACGGCATGGTCTAAAGAAGGGGAAGCTGGAAGAAAGAAATTGGCGCAAGTCACTCGCTATGGAACAATTGTACTAGGGCTACTTCAATCACTTGGAATGGCTTACGGCTTTAACAGAACCACTGGTTACTTGTTAATTCCAGATGCAAACTGGGCGGACTATGTATTAATCGCTATCACACTGACAACTGGAACAGCTGTTTTAATGTGGCTTGGCGAACAAATCACTGCTCATGGTGTAGGAAATGGAATTTCGATTCTCATTTTCGCGGGTATCGTATCACGGTTCCCAACAACGATTAACAAACTTTATGCAACAATGATTGCTGATGCTGGTGACAAACTATTCATCAACTCAGTCATTTTACTAGGACTGGCAATCTTGATTGTGCTTGTTGTTGTCTGTGTTATCTACGTCCAACAAGCAAACAGAAAGATTCCAATTCAATACGCAAAACGCGTTGGTGGTGGAAACTCGAAAATTGGCGTTGGAGGCAACAGTACACATTTACCGATTAAAGTAAATGCAGCTGGTGTTATCCCGGTAATCTTTGCGATTTCATTCATTCTAACACCGCAAACAATTGCAAGTTTCTTCGATAATTCGTTTGCCAACTGGATTACTGAACACTTTAATTACTCCGACCCATTCGGAATGATATTATATGTAACACTTATTTTTGCTTTCACTTATTTCTATGCATTCATTCAGGTTAATCCTGAGAAGATTGCTGAAAATTTGAAAAAGCAAGGTGGCTATGTACCAGGGATTCGCCCAGGTAGAGCCACACAAGAGTATTTCTCACGAGTCCTAGGTCGACTAACCTTTGTAGGTGCGCTTTTCTTATCATTTATTGCCGCCCTACCAATTTTAGTGTCACAATTTGCTAACTTGCCTACGGCAGTTCAAATTGGTGGTACCAGCCTACTAATCGTAGTTGGTGTTGCATTAGACTCTTTAAAGCAATTAGAAGGACAACTTGTGAAGAGACATTACAAAGGATTTATTCGATAAATTCTTGGGCTGTAGGTGTCCTTTCACAAAAAGCCGTTTTAACCAATTAGTTAGTCATTGCTCTACTGACTTCTTCGTGCGCTAACGTGCAAGACTGTCATTAAATCGGCAAGTGATTATCAAACGTCATTTGCCTGCGCTATTGCTACTAATTGTATGGTTGAGATGGCGCAGTAGATTTAAAAGGTGCAGTAGCAAGCGTTAAGAAACGGAGCGTCTCGTAGAAGAGCCGAATGCAGCGAAAGCTGCACCGAGGGACTTCTACGAAAGAGCATAGTTTCTGCTTGCGAATGGCCCGTTAAGGTGCAGTAGCAAGCGTTAAGAAACGGAGCGTCTCGTAGAAGAGCCGAATGCAGCGAAAGCTGCACCGAGGGACTTATACGAAAGAGCGTAGTTTCTGCTAGCGAATGCCCGTGAAGGTGCAGTAGCAAGCGTAGTTTCTGCTTGCGAATGGCCCGTGAAGTCAGCTAGAGGAAGGTGAACAAGCTTGAATCTTGTATTATTGGGATTACCAGGTGCCGGTAAAGGCACTCAAGCAGAGCAAATCGTAGACAAATATCATATTCCCCATATTTCTACGGGGGATATGTTTCGCCAAGCAATTACCGACGGAACACCACTTGGGAAGAAAGCAAAAGCCTATCTTGACGAGGGTGCGCTAGTTCCAGATGAAGTAACCATCGGTATTGTAAGGGAGAGATTAGCTGCAAGCGATTGTAAAGAAGGATTTCTATTGGATGGTTTTCCAAGAACAATTCCTCAAGCAAACGCATTGGAAGAAATTCTTGCAGATCTTGGTCGTCCAATTAACTTTTGTTTGAACATCGAAGTTGAGAAGCAAAAGCTAATGAAGCGTTTAACAGGACGCCGGATATGCAAATCATGTGGCTCTACCTATCATTTAATTTTCAATCCGTCAAAGAAAGAAAATGTTTGTGATCGTTGCGGTGGAGAGTTGTACCAAAGAGCGGATGACAACGAGGAAACCGTGTTAAATCGGTTGGAAGTAAACATTTCTCAGTCAAAACCACTCATTTCTTTTTACGAAGAAAAGGGCACTCTGAGAACTATCAATGGTGATCAAGCAATTGCAACTGTTTTTGAAGATGTAGTCAGAGTGTTAGAACAAATTTCATAACATGTGAAGTGAACTGACTTCTCTTGTGAAACAAAATTTTGATGGAAGGGGATTTTGTGAAATGGCTAAAGAAGATGTTATTGAAGTAGAAGGAACGATTACTGAAACCTTGCCAAATGCCATGTTTAAGGTAGAACTCGAGAATGGTCATACTGTTCTAGCAGTGGTTTCAGGCAAGATTCGTATGCATTTTATTAGAATCTTACCTGGTGATAAGGTGACAGTTGAGTTATCTCCATACGACTTAACGCGCGGAAGAATTACGTATCGATTTAAGTAATTGTAAAGGAATGAAAATTTGTTCTAAACATTACTTAATCCGCAACAGATAGGAGGATTTCAAATGAAAGTAAGACCATCCGTTAAACCAATCTGCGAAAAATGTAAGGTTATCCGCAGAGAAGGTAAAGTAATGGTAATTTGCGAGAATCCAAAGCATAAACAAAAGCAAGGATAAACTTGGACAAATGCCCTAGAAAGAATTATATGTTACAACAGGTTAGTTAAATTACAGGAGGTGCACATATGGCACGTATTGCAGGTGTAGATATTCCCCGCGACAAACGTATCGTAATTTCATTGACTTACATCTTTGGTATCGGAAGAAGCACAGCTATTCGGGTATTAAAAGAAGCAGGTGTTTCTGAGGACGTACGTACGCGCGATTTGACAGAAGATCAATTAGGTCAAGTTCGTGATGCAGTTGGTAAACTTAAGATCGAAGGAGATCTTCGTCGTGAGGTATCAATGAACGTAAAACGTCTAATGGAAATTGGATGTTACAGAGGACTTCGTCACAGAAGAGGTCTTCCAGTTCGTGGTCAAAACACAAAGAACAATGCTCGAACACGTAAAGGCCCACGTAAAACAGTGGCTAACAAGAAGAAATAATAGTAAATCGTAAAGGAGGCAGTTGAATATGGCTCGTAAAACAGCACCACGTGGCAAGCGCCGCGTCAAAAAGAATATTGAAACCGGTATTGCACATATCCGCTCTACATTCAACAACACAATTGTAACGATTACTGATTCACATGGTAACACAATTGCGTGGTCTAGTGCAGGAGCACTTGGCTTTAAAGGTTCACGTAAATCAACACCTTATGCTGCTCAAATGGCAGCTGAGACAGCAGCAAAGTATTCAATCGAAAATGGTATGAAGACATTAGAAGTAACTGTAAAAGGACCAGGATCTGGTCGTGAAGCAGCAATTCGTGCCCTGCAAGCAGCTGGACTTGAAGTGACTGCAATCAAGGACGTAACACCTGTACCACATAATGGTTGCCGCCCACCAAAACGTCGCCGTGTGTAATTGTTGAATAGAATTGATAAACTTGACTATAATGGGGATGGGCTATAAATTTTTAGCTGTTCTAGAAGGCTTATAGTAAACGGTGTCATGGCAGTTTGAATGAGTTCGCTCATTGCTTGTGACGTAGCCGGTTTCTACAGGTTATTTTAAGCAGTAAAATAGTAGCGAGTCTCGATTAAAATGAAAGTTCTGATCATGTATTAGCTTGTATGCATTCTAATTCAAAACGTAGACATAACGAAGGAGGGAATTATAGATGATAGAAATTGAAAAACCAAAAATCGAAATGGTGCAATCGAGTGATGAGTCAGGCTATGGTCGCTTTGTAATCGAGCCACTTGAGCGAGGTTATGGAACTACTTTAGGCACTTCACTACGACGCATTCTACTTTCTTCACTACCTGGAGCTGCGGTTACTGCAATCCAGATTGATGGCGTCCTGCATGAATTTTCAACAATAGAAGGCGTTGAAGAAGATGTTACATCTATCATCCTGAATATTAAGAAACTTGCGATTAAAGTTTATTCTGATGAAGAGAAAACATTGGAAATTGATGTTTCTAAAGAGGGACCAATTACTGCTGCTGACATTAATCATGACAGTGATGTAGCAATTATGAATCCTGAACTTCACATTGCGACTTTATCATCAAGAGGTCACCTTCGCATGCGTTTAACAGTAAAAAAGGGCAGAGGCTATACACCTGCTGACATGAACAAACGTGACGATTATCCAATCGGTGTGATTCCTATCGATTCACTTTTCACTCCAGTTTCTCGTTTTACCTACCAAGTGGAAGACACGCGTGTTGGTCAAACGACAAACTATGATAAATTAACAATGGATGTGTGGACAAACGGAAGTATTTCGCCTTCTGAGGCTGTTGCTTTTGGATCACAAATCATCATCGAACACCTCAACATTTTTGCTGGGCTAACTGATGAAGAAGCAGTCACACCAATTATGAAAGACAAAGTTATTGATCAAAAGGACAAAGTGCTTGAGATGGCGATTGAAGAACTTGATTTATCGGTTCGTTCATACAACTGTTTAAAAAGAGCTGGCATTAATTCAGTTCAAGAGCTTGCTAGTAAGTCTGAGGATGATATGATGAAAGTCCGTAACTTAGGACGCAAATCACTTGAGGAAGTAAGAGCAAAACTGGATGAGCTAAGTCTCTCTTTACGTAGTGAAGAATAATTGATCTCGTGAGATACATTTTATGGCTAGAGGAGGGAAATAAAGATGGCACAAAGAAAATTAGGTGTTGTGAGTGCACACCGTAAATCAATGCTCAAGAACTTAGCTTCTGATTTAATTGTTTACGGAAGAATCGAAACAACTGAAATGCGTGCGAAAGAGGTACGTTCATTTGTAGAAAAAGCGATTACACTTGGTAAGCGTGGAGATCTACATGCACGTCGTCAAGCAGCAACTTTTGTTTTTCTGAAAGAAATTGATGGAAAGAACACGTTACAAGTTTTATTTGATGATGTGGCACCACGCTACGCTGAGCGTCAAGGTGGTTACACAAGAATCATCAAAAAAGGTCCTCGTCGTGGCGATGGCGCACCTGTAGCGATTGTTGAATTAGTGTAATAAAACGCTTCTAATTCATCTGCTAGATGAGATTAGAGAAAAATTGAGCGTCAGGATAGTCAGGGACTCCCCTGTTTGTCTAGCTCTTGCACCCCTTTTCATCAGATAGTAAGGTGAGAATTGCTGCGCAATTTGATCAAAGTGATGTCGCTTTGATCAAAGGGGTGCAGCATTTTTTGTTTATCCAGAAAGGTGGTAGACCTATGTACAGACCAATTATTGAAGTGAATAACGTATGTTTTGCCTACGAGGGTAAAGAGGTACGTGCGATAGATGAACTTTCCTTCAGTGCTTATGAGGGGGAGTGGCTTTCGATCGTTGGTCACAACGGTTCGGGGAAATCAACTTTAGCAAAGTTACTAATTGGGCTTCAATTGGTTGATAGCGGTGAGATAACCATTGCAGGTATGATGTTAAATGAAGCGAACATTTGGGACATCCGCAGACAAGTAGGGATGGTTTTTCAGAATCCCGATAACCAGTTTGTTGGAACAACAGTGCAAGATGATGTGGCTTTTGGGTTAGAAAATGCAGGGATTCCTCGTGAGGAAATGACCCAGCGGGTGAACCAAGCACTTACATTTGTGAAGATGAATGATTTTCTAAATCAAGAACCGCACCATCTTTCAGGTGGTCAGAAGCAGCGGGTAGCGATTGCAAGTGTCCTTGCGCTACAGCCTAAAGTGATCATTCTGGATGAAGCGACTTCCATGCTTGATCCAATGGGAAAAGAAGAGGTCCTGGCCATTATTGACCATATTAGAAGAACAGAGAAAATCACGATTTTGTCTATTACACATGATCTTGAAGAGGCAGCAAAGGCCGACCGCATGATTGTCATGAATGGTGGTAAGCTTTATGCAGAGGGTAAACCAGAGATGATTTTTCGCAAAGGCGCTGAACTAGTCTCTATTGGTCTCGATTTGCCGTTTAGTGTTCAATTAGCAAACCAGTTCAAGAATGCCGGTATCCTTGTGAACAATGATATTTCAGTGGAAGGGCTGGTGACGGAACTGTGCAAATTGACTTTAAGAAAGTAGATTATGTGTATAAACAAAACACCCCACTGGCCTCGCGTGCCTTGCATGATATTAATCTAACAATCGCTAGTGAGAAGTTTACGGCAATTATCGGTCACACAGGATCTGGAAAGTCCACTCTCCTGCAGCATCTCAATGGTTTATTAACCCCAACATCTGGGGCAGTAGAAGTTGGAGATGAGACGATTATTGCTAATCAAAAAAACAAGGCTCTGAAAAAGATTCGGCAGAAAGTGGGGATTGTCTTTCAATTTCCCGAGTACCAATTGTTTGAAGAGACTGTTGAAAAAGATATTTGTTTTGGACCAATGAATTATGGTGTTACGAGGGAAAAAGCGATAGAGAAAGCGCGCTACTATTTGAACATGGTGGGCATGGATGAATCTTATCTAACACGATCACCATTTGAATTATCCGGTGGGCAGATGCGCCGAGTAGCGATCGCCGGTATTCTTGCTATGGAACCAGAGGTACTTGTACTAGATGAACCAACGGCTGGTCTTGACCCATTTGGCAGTAGAGAAATCATGGATATCTTTTCTAGTATGCATCAGGGCGGGAAGATGACAACGATTTTGGTGACACATAATATGGAAGACGCAGCGAAATTTGCGGATGAGATTGTTGTCATGGAGAAAGGTATAGTTATTCAAAAGGGAGCGCCCGAGGTTATTTTCTCGAGTGCTGATGAATTAGAACGAATCGGTCTCAAGTTACCGCAAACGATTCAGTTTCAAAAGATGTTTGAAAAGCAGAGTGGGATTGGGTTATCAAAACTGCATCTAAATGAAGCAGATTTGGTTGCTGAAATTTGTACACTTGTGGAGGGGATGAAGGTATGTTAGATAATATTATTATTGGACAATACCTCCCAATTAATTCACTGATGCACCGGTTAGATGCACGAACGAAGATTTTAATAGTGGCAGCATTCATCACGTCGGTTTTTCTAGCAAACAACCTAGCAACATACTTATTTGCACTCTGTTATGTTGCTGTCATGATTGCCCTATCACGAGTGCCACTGCGCTATATCATAAAAGGATTAAAGCCAGTTTTTATTCTCGTAACGATTACTTTTTTGCTTCATACCTTTATGACACATGAAGGAAAGTTATGGTTCGAGTTTGGTATTATCAAAATCTATTCTGGCGGTGTATTACGTGGTTTTGCTATGGCATTGCGTTTCCTTCTACTCGTGACAATGGCCAGTTTACTTACACTGACCACAACACCAATTGAATTAACGGATGGGATTGAGTCATTGCTAAAACCGCTCAAGAAAGTGAAGTTACCGGTGCATGAGTTTGCACTCATGATGTCTATTGCTCTGCGATTTATCCCAACCTTGTTACAAGAGGCGGATAAAATTATGAAGGCACAGATGGCAAGAGGGGTAGAATTTACGTCTGGGCCACTTAAGTCACGTGTTAAGGCGGTTGTTCCACTGTTGATACCCTTGTTTGTCAGTGCATTCAAACGAGCAGAGGAACTGGCAACCGCTATGGAAGCGCGCGGTTACCGTGGTGACATAGGTCGGACCCGTTTTCGCGAACTACGAATGAGGTTGGTAGATTACTTGATGTTACTCGGCGTTGCCACGGTTACAGCAGTACTCATTTGGTTAAAATCCTGAAAATATTAATAGAAATAGCGGGGGCGTATTCATATGGTTAATCGGTATAAGTGCGTTGTTGGTTATGATGGGGCGGGGTTTTCTGGGTACCAAGTGCAGCCGAACAAGCGAACAGTTCAATTGGAAATCGAACGAGTACTCACGACCATGAATAAATCTACAGTTAAAATTGTTTCATCAGGACGTACTGATGCCGGGGTACATGCAGTGGGACAAGTGTTTCATTTTGACTCCACATTGGAAATGGATGGGCATCAGTGGTGCCGGGCACTAAATGCCATGTTACCTGAGGATATAGTTGTTAAATCCACGGAAAGGGTAAGCCCTAATTTTCACGCACGGTATGATGCATGCCAAAAGGAGTATCGCTACAAGGTGCAGCAAACAACAATGAGAGATCCCTTCACGCGCAATGTGGTTACGCAAGTATCCCAATCGTTAGATACAAAAAAAATGCAAGAAGCGGCACGATATCTTGTTGGTGAGCATGATTTCTCTAGTTTTTGCGCAGCAAATACGAGTGTAGTTGATAAAGTGCGGACTATTATCAGTATTGAGGTACAGGAAGTCTATCAGAATCAAATTGAGTTTCGTGTAGTCGGGTCAGGCTTCCTTTATAACATGGTGCGTATTATTGTTGGCACGTTACTGGAAATAGGAACTGGTAAGCGGACTGTAGAGGATATGAATAGGATCTTGGAAGCAAGGGACCGGACAAAATCGGGGAAAACTGCACCACCCCAAGGGTTGTATTTATGGGAAGTACGGTATGATGAATAGGGTCAATCTTGCCTAGTTATTCACCCGAGCATCTCCTTTACTATTGATATTTCAGAAAGCAAATGGCAATGAGAAAGACGATTGTATAGTTGAGACATGTTGACAATCAGTGAAAATGTAAAGTCATAACCATTCTTTGCGAAATATCAGGTGATGCCCTTTTTGACGGAAAGTCTTGCAGACTTGAATCTATCATAAGATTCTGAATAAGGTAATTGTAATAATCACCGCTAATTTTCATGAGCCAGACTTCGGTCCATTTTATATATCAGGGAAGTTTCTAATCTGCGCACCATATTGTAACAATGGTAACCTTTGAATAGAAATAGTCAAATTAGGTTCTATATAAAGCCAAGATGCTATTAGAAAAAGGATGAAATTGACGGGAAGCGGCTCATAATTAATGATGATGACAATTTGATTTTCTAATCTGGATTATTCTATAAAAGGGTAGATACAATAGAATCAACGGTGGTGGAAGATTACTGAACAGTGGAAATGTTTGTTGTCCGCTTTTTACAAAGAATTTTTCAAAAAAACAGTGT
>JAVBKF010000032.1:0-4637 GCA_031554215.1 Caryophanales bacterium | reverse complement strand
TGCAGTTGCATTACGGTCCAACGTTGCTTGCGCTATACAATCAAAAGAACACGTTCTTTGCAAGACACGTTGTACGTCGCAATGCTGCTGCACGACGGAACGCTGCGCTAGATCTGTGGGCAGTATCAAGCGATATGCTATCATCGGATATTGCGTTGTATCCGACACCTGCATTTCATTGCTTGTATTGCTTGTTCAAAGAGCCTTGCGTTATGTTGCAAAATGGGGCGCCTGCCTTGGAAGTTCTCCAGGACAACTATCGTCCGCGTGGACAACATGCGGGCTCGAACGATTTGGATAGCGAGCCATGAGTATGCAACTAACAGAGGAAGAATTGGCCATCGTTCGTAAGATGGAGACACATATCGCAAAGCAAATGACGCGGCGATATATCGCACGCGAACGGATAGAAGCTAGCGGTATGGTGCCTACGGCTCGAATAACAATCGAACTATTAGATCCTAATGGGAACGTATTGATTGAGAGCATAGGCGTTGTACGGTGCGTTATGGACTTAGGTGAGGCTTCCGCATCTACGTTCCTTCCTACAATCACCAAAATGTTCCGCGTAACATCACCCTTGTACAGCGCGCTAGGTCGCTGGTGGAACCAGGCGATTGATAAGATGTTGGAGGGCTCGGACGATGGCTGATACTAAACTAACCATCTCGCCTCCGTATGTTACGGAGTTTGGACAAACTAAGGTTACTCGGTCGGACGGCAAGCTGTTTGAGGAATCGAGCAATCAGCAAGGCATGTACATATGCGATAGTTGCCTAGTGTATGTACATTTCGATGCAATCGTCGAGCATACTTGTGTAGAATGGTGGAATAATCCGACACTTGATCTTCCTATAAAGCAAGTGCCTGTCAAGGACATTGTGAAGCACGAAGACAAGTTAGTCCTAAGTGAGCGAGAGCATGGGCTTGTAGCTTTGATCCTACCAGACAGTAACGGACGCTATGTATTTATACAAGCGACTGAGCTTGATGCTATGGATCAACATGAATTACACTTGGTACGTAATGTGGTAGTCGTGCAGACCGGCTTGCTCACTATGAAGATGCGAGCCTTCTTGGTTGATTCGCTAGTACGAGCGACAATGAAAGTTGCTGAGAGAGAAAGGTTCTGATGGTAGTTGAGTTACTAAACAGGCCAGAAGAATATTGGCCTTGTATAGACGACGCTGATGCTCCATTAGTACAGGGAATAACGTGGACGTTATGCGGCGTACCAGGACAAACCCCTATCAAAGCGTGGACGTTAGATGGGTCGGTGGTTCGTTATCTGGATCAAGTAATCATGGGAACACACCACAGCACGCATACAATCGTGCATAAAGATGGTGATCTGCTAAATTGCTGTCGAGATAACTTAGAAGTAAAGGAGGGTGGAGTCACGTTCACACCACGACACGAGCTTAGTCGAGGTATGCGCGTATTAGGAGGCTAAGTGGACACGAGTTGGCTACATTGGTATCTTACTTGGCTTGCTGCTATGGTACCAGGGATCGCGCTAGGTGCGCTCATAGCGAGCGTTTACCGTCGAAGACGAAAGTCGGTAGGGGGTGTGCCTAAGCGCCCTACGCAAAGTATGCGTCGGCTCATAAGTAAACAGGATGCGGAGTTGGCCCTTAGGTCAACTAACTATTGGAAACAACTAGCACTAAGGAGTACGGAACATGAAGCTCCACATCAGCGTCAAACTATTGAATGGCAAAGACGTAGTAGAAGAGACAGCAGGCGTGTTCGATCTCAACAACGTGCCAGCCGATCAAGTCAGGGGCTTGGTCGCACAACTGCGAAGGCTGTTTCGGCGCGAACTGATTCGCCGTGGGCTTATAGTGCAGGAAGAAGAGGACGGGCGCAAACGGTAGCATACAAGGCGCGGCGATTGGAAGCGGAGAATATGAGCAACGAGATTTATAGGCTCCGCGAACGAGTACGTATGCTACAGGCTGAACAAGCGGCCGATCCGAACCGTGAAGGGAACGACCAATGAAGGCGCTAGTAACAATTACTACACGAGTCAATGGCACGTATCATGCCGTTGATTTTGTAATCGAAGTACCAACTGAGCCGTGGTTGGATACGCTCGAATGGAGCGTTGAAGATATTATTGGGTTCGCTCGTGACCATCTACCACGCGAAGGCTTGAAAGTTCTTGAGCAAACGAGCTTCAACAATGCGTTGAGTCACGCGGAACAATTCACACGAAGGGCTGAGCAAGAGCCCGGACTATTGTATCGTAGATAGGTGGTACATGGCTGCTATGGTAATCACCCTTCGTAGTGGCGAGCAGTTTATACAAACGGAGTTCTCGCTCTACGTGGATATGACGGACTTGGAGCTTGGCATGTTGTTGGCTAAGGCAGCCAACAAGGTCGAAGCAGTGCTAACCCACGGGCGTATCGTATTCGACACTGAGACACGAGTCGGTGTGATAGATGCTGATGATGTGGAGGATGAAGGCTAGTGCTAAAATTACATATCGTCATCGAAGGCATCGACGAGAACGGAGACACCTGCAAACAAGAATTCTATCGAACTGATGTGAACGCAGTGTCCGGTGTAGACATTGTGGTCGGTGCGCTTGCTGCAAACGTTAGGGCAAACATTGACGAGGTAGATCAGGCAGGACAACTACGCCGCGCCGTAATGGGCAGCACCAACGCTGCATAGTAAGGAGCCATTAGTGAAGAAGATTATCGCCACACAGGACACGTACCTAAAAGTCCTTATGTACGGGCAGCCTGGTAGTACAAAGACACGAACGGCTGCGACTGCCGCCCTCGATGAACGGACAGCTCCGGCTCTTCTGCTGAATATGGGAGGCAATCCGCTCTCTATTGCAGATTACGAGGAGCAGCCGGATATTTACACAATGAGCGATATGCGCGACTTCAACGCGGTCTTTGATTTCCTGGAGCGTGGTATGCCACTGAATCATCAGATGGTCACGCAGTTCGACGCTAGGAACGATTACAAAACTGTGATCATAGACGGTATCACAGACGTAAATAGGGATGCGATGGAGAAGGCAACTGGCACGACTGCGAAGGGTGTAGCCGAACTGCTACCTGCCCAACAGATCCAGCACTACGGGCAAGTACTTCGCATGACGACTCGTTTCGCTCGCTTATTCTACAACTTGCCCATGCACGTTATTGTGACGGCATTGGAGAAGGAGGACCGCGACGATACTAGCGGCTCGATCTACTACCGTCCGTTAGTCTATGGTCAAGGCGGCGGGGAGCTAGCGGCATATGCGTACACGGTTGCACGAATGATGCACGTTGCTAGAGTATCGCGCCAGGAGCTAAAGACGATTGGAGAATCTGGCGTCGAAGGCATTGGTGCAGCAACGTCCGTGGCTATATTCCAGCCATCTGGCAAGATCATGGCGAAGGACCAGGCCGGTATGCAAATACCGTATATGATGGACCCGACGGTTACTAAGATGCTCGACCTCATCGAAAGCAACCGTTCTACTGGCAAGAGCCGAAAGGGCTAGCTCATGGCGCTATTGTGGAAAGAGCAAATGGAAAACGAAGACAACAAGCTACGTGACTTCCTTCAATCCATGATGGAGGACAACGCAACTGTAGGGCGCTTAGGATTCGCTGTGTTCGCTAGCACACATCTTGGCGCTAATGTCACGTTCGAGTATCATTCATGGACAAGCGAATATGTTTTATGGGTGAATCTGGACGACAAGGTATGGCGCTATTCGTCGCAGTCGGCTGCTGCATTACCATCTTGGCTCCTGGCTTGGCATAACCATGCACGAGCAGGAACGCTCGACCAAATGACTGAATACTTGTCAGTAACCATGACTGATAGTAAACTAACGTTCGGCCAAGCTAACCCTCTCTATACGAGCGCCGAGGCTGCTAAGGAAACGTAATTGCTCGTTGACATAGCTTAGTGGGTATGGTATAATTGGATACCGTCGAAAAAACGGAGGGGTCGTCTTATCTACTGAGCGATCTCGCTCGTTGTTGATGGTGGGGTGGTAATCGCTTGCAGTGGTATATACGCTGCAAGCGATTGTTATTTCCCCTACGATTGTACACTATTGTCCATGTAGGAGTGTTGAGACTGAACAGGAGTTTTGAACCGAGTACAATGGACCATAGGTACATGTGTCGAGCCAACGGTAACGACTACTAGCTACAAGGTTGGCATGGCTAGTTAGTGACCAAAAATTACTTAGAGCGTCATGCCTTCGGTAAGGGCGGTCTTGAACATAAGGGAGGATAGGGCACCGCTACGCTGCTAAGTCATTGAGAGTCGATAGCATATGGCGTACTCCAACATAGTCAGCTTACACACTATTTTGATTGGTGTTCCGCAAGGAACGAGCTGACTAAACTTGTACGCCAGAACCTTGTTACTTTCTTGCCATCCTAGGCGCTGTCTAGTCCTGCAAGATCGGGACAGCGCCATAAATATGCGGTAGTAGGCCGAAGGATGGGCCACTAGCTAGTGTAGGTGCAACTCCTACCTACCGCTCCAAAACGAACGAATCACCCCGTGTAACAACGGATACGACCGACTTGCTTGCTTGTCGGTGAAGCGATTATCGTAGTGATTCGTTCGCCAAATAACAATCGTTGACAGAGAGGCTGATTGTT
>JAVBKF010000067.1:0-7692 GCA_031554215.1 Caryophanales bacterium | reverse complement strand
GATTTAACACCTGACTCTTTTTGTTTTTCTTGGAAGACAACACGACGATAATGCTGAGATGCTGTTGTTTTGATGTCAAATGGTGCTGTTTTACTCAGTTCATAGAGCCACTTGAATACTTTCTCATGTTCTGCTGGCGAGATACAATCATCCATTTGACCTCGCCCTGTCGGTACTAGCGAGAAAAGATACCAGACGGAAGCCTTCATTTCTGTGATTAATGGTACCATTTCTTCTAAACGGTCGTAGTTCTGGCGATTAATGACTGTGTTAATTTGATGCGAAATACCAATTTTATTCAGATATTTTATTTTCTCTACAGTCAGTTCAAATGTACCAGCAATTCCGCGGAAATGATCATGCGCCTCAGCGTCTGGTCCATCAATACTAAAGCTCCAACGAGATAAGCCAACCGCTTTGGCACGATCCATTCTTGCTTCGGTTACCTGATCTGTTGCACTTGGACTCATCGAGACACGCATTCCTTTTTTCACAGCATAGTCTGCTAGTTCAAAAATATCTTTTCTGAGCATGCAATCCCCGCCTGTGAAAACGATCATTGGATTACCCATTTCATATATTTCATCTAATAAAGCAATGCCCTCTTCATGGCTTAACTCTTCTAGATGAGGACTCGGTTGTGCTTCTGCACGGCAATGTACGCACTTTAAATCACATGCTCTGGTCGTCTCCCAAATCACGATAAATGGATTTACATTAAAATCTATATTTCCGGGATGACTCCCCATACTTCCCTTTGCTCCATGTGGATGCCCACCTGGATGTCCGCCATGTCGTCCATGCATAGTATCACTCGATTCAGTTTATTTTCAGCTATGTAGATAAGCCAGATAAGTTTATAAATACTTCTCTTCATTGTACCATGTTAAATAAAGAAGAGAAAAGTCGAATGTATGGCAATTTCTCTGTTTCATTGCCAATGCTGATTGACTGCAATACCTGATATTATCTTTTTTCTAGTTGTACTGTTATTGAGGTTATTTGTCTTCATTGTTTTTCGTTGACCATCAAAAATCGCTGAACCGATTAACGATCTTTCAAGCATTACGTGGATACTATCCATACAAAATTTTTAAAAAAAAACCATTTCCTTCTTTAAAAATGGTAAAATGAAAACTATCCTAATTGATGCATATAAAACAAACATTGGATATTTTGAACGAAATTGTATAGATAATTCACATAATTGATTTGTTAATAATGCAGTCATTATTGATTAGCTAGTCATCACAGGATACAAATATCTCTAATCGAATTGTCTAAGAGATGCTGGATACAGCTTCGGAGGGGTACACTTATGAATGAAGAAGTTTGCGGGGAGTATACGAGGAGTAGTCGACATAAAAAGAGGAAGCGAAAAATCAGATGGTTTCGGATTATACTGACTCTAGTCATGCTTTTGTTTCTCAGCGTCAGCGGCTTTCTCTTCTATACGTTTAAATTGACGAGCAAAACGATTGAGAAAATCAATCTACCAATTGTAGAATCAGCGCTTCGCTCAGAGAATGGGAATCTGATAGCAGACGGAAAACCGATTAGTATTTTGCTAATGGGGATTGATGCTCCGACCGGTGATGTTGGACGTGCTGATACATTGATTCTGATGACAATCAATCCTGTGACGAATGACACGAAAGTGGTTAACATTCCTAGAGATACGCAGGTGGAGCTGGCCGGATATGAATCTGGGCCGACTACGAAGATTAATTCGGCATATACGCATGGTAGTGAAGAAATGACCGTTCGGACAGTTGAACAGTTCCTAAATGTACCAGTCGATTATTACATGACCACTAATTTTGCTGGGTTCACGAAGATCATTGATGCCGTTGGCGGTATCAATGTTGATAATCAGTTCGCTTTTGATGCAGATGGTTTTCATTTTGAAGAAGGCGAGATTTCGCTCAATGGCGCCGAAGCCCTCTCGTATAGCCGGATGAGAAAGGAAGATCCTCAAGGAGACTTCGGAAGGCAAGCTAGACAACGCCAAGTACTCAATGCTGTGAAAGACAAAGCAAAAAGTCCGAGAGCCTTATTCAAAGTCGATGACGTGATGGAGATTGTCGGTACCGACGTGCGCACCAATCTTGATTTCAAAGATATGATTGGGCTGAAGCGGCACTATCTGCCTGCCTTGGATAAAGCTGAGGTTCTTGATTTAAATCCAGTTGGAAAAACGGTGTCAGGTGTTTCCATGCAGATTGTTCCTGATGAGAATCGCGATGATGTTTCAAATGCAATGCGTATGCACTTGGCGTTAGACTAGTCACTATTCCAGATTGATCCGGGGGTAGCATATCATTGGATTGCCTCTTCTTGATGAAATGGATATTGAAAAGCCTGCTTCACAAACGCTTACTCGTTTGTGAAGCAGGCTCTTTTTATACTGGCTAATGCCAAATGACTAACAGCAATACCCTTGCTCCGCAACTAGTTTACTGGCAATTTCACGTTTTAACGCAATCAAATTATGGGGCGCGTTGCGCGTCAATTTCCTGAGGGTCGCAAGCATCATACGCAGTGTATCCCCTTCCTGTGTAGCGAGCAATGTCTCCTTCGCATCCGCTTCTACTTTAGCAAAAGCCTCTTGGCAGAAAACTGTTGTATAGAGACATTTCAATGTACCGTCAGCGCCTGTAGCGAGTGCTTTTTCAGAGCGCAAAACGACTGACTCCATCACGTAAGCATGGGTAAGTACATCTGCAATATTGACCAATATCTCCTGCTCTTTCTCAAGGGCTGCACCGTATTTCTGTGCTGCGAGTCCAAGTAACAACAATCCGATTTTTTTACTATTCGCCACTAACAACTTTTCTTGTGCCAGTGGTGTGTCTTCTAGTTCTGCTGGTGCATACCCCAGCAGCTCCTGCTGCAATGCTAATGCCGCTTCAAAAAGCGGTAATTCATTCTTCAGCGCACGGCGAATCAGTGTCCCAGGAATCAGCAAACGATTGATTTCATTCGTTCCTTCAAAAATTCGGTTAATGCGGGAGTCTCGGTACATCCGCTCAACATCATACTCCTGCATAAATCCATAACCACCATGAATCTGCACGCTTTCATCGACAACATAATCCAGCATTTCAGTGGCAAACACTTTATTCAATGAGCACTCTACCGCATAGTCAGCGATGGCTGATATTTGGTCTGCTCCATCTACAGATGCCGCCTCGTCATAACAACCAACTGTCCGATAAGCCGCACTTTCAGCAGCGTAAACGAGTGTTGCCATATTGGCAACTTTTTCACGTGTTAAAGCAAAATCAACAATTTTCGTTTGAAATTGTTTGCGTTCTGTTGCATAGCGCAAAGTGGATGCGAGTGCCCGCTTTGCTCCGCCAACGCCACCAATTGCCAGTTTGTAACGCCCAATATTCAGAATGTTAAACGCGATCAAATGGCCTTTGCCCACTTGCCCAAGCACATTCCCGGCCGGGACGGCAACATCTTGCAAAATCAGTGTCCGAGTCGAAGAACTACGAATGCCCATCTTTTTCTCTTCTGCACCAACCGATACACCCGCAAGCGCACGCTCGACGATGAAAGCACTAAACTTTTCGCCATCCACTTTTGCATAGACAACAAAGATATCCGCAAAGCCAGCGTTGGTAATCCATTGTTTCTCCCCGGTCAATATGTAATGGGTACCTGCTTCATTCAAGACAGCGGTTGTTCTCGCTGCTAGCGCATCTGAACCTGACCCAGGTTCCGTGAGTGCATAGGCAGCAATTAGCTCACCGGTCGCGAGTTTCGGGAGGTATTGCAGTTTTTGTGCTGCGGTACCAAACAGAACGATTGGTAATGTGCCAATGCCGACATGCGCACCATGAGAAAGCGAGAATCCGCCGCCACCAGACATTTTTTCACCAATGAGCGCAGATGAAATTTTATCAAGACCGAGTCCGCCGTATTCTTCCGGAATATCTGCGCAGAGAAGCCCTAACGCACCTGCCGAATTGAGCAATCGTACGGTCCGCTCAAATTCATGATTTTCTAAATATGCCAGTTGCGGGACAACCTCATTTTCAACAAAGTCCTCTGTTAATGTGGCAATCATTCGTTGCTCTTCAGTAAAGTCTTCTGGTGTAAAAACTGTCTGGAAATCACTCGGCGAAATGAGGAAATGTCCTCCTTTTAACATGAACGTAGCCTCCTTTAATCTGGGGTACTTTTGTTTAATGAACAATTTCAAATACGGCGGCAGCACCCATTCCGCCACCAATACACATGGTGACAACGCCAAATTGCAAGTTGCGCCGCCTCATTTCATGCATCAATGACACCGTTAGCTTTGTTCCAGTACAACCAAGTGGGTGACCGAGTGCAATCGCCCCACCATTGACGTTTACCTTTTCTTCATCAAGACCAAGTGTCCGGATTACGCCAATCGCCTGCGCTGCAAACGCTTCGTTGAGTTCAAACAGACCGATATCCCCGAGCTCAAGTCCTGCAAGTGCGACTGCCTTAGGAATGGCCTCCACAGGACCTATCCCCATCACCTCTGGGGCAACACCGGCAACTGCAAAAGATCTAAATTTGACAAGGGGAGTGAGCCCCAAACTAGTGGCCTTTTCTTTCTCCATGATGAGTACAGCAGCTGCACCATCGCTTGTTTGTGAGGCGTTACCAGCCGTAACCGTTCCACCGGCTGAAAATGCTGGCTTTAGTTTGGCTAGCCGCTCGGCAGAAGTTTCGGGACGAATGCCTTCATCATGCGTAAAAGTAAATCGTTCTTCCTTTATTTTGTTGCGATGGTCTAGTGTACGACGAACGACTTCAACTGGGACAATTTCTGCTTCAAATAGGCCTTGAAGTTGTGCTATGTCTGCCTTGCGATGACTCCAAACCGCAAATTCATCCTGAGCCTGACGAGAGATATCATAGCTCTTAGCCACTTCTTCGGCAGTGTGCCCCATGCTCATATAGTAGGCCGGTAGCGATTCGACTAGCTCTAGATTTGGACGAACGACATGCCCAAGCATCGGCACCATGCTCATTGATTCAACGCCACCAGCGAGTATCGTGCTCGCATGCCCGAGCATGATTCGCTCTGCGCCATAGGCAATCGATTGCAGGCCTGATGAGCAGTAGCGATTGACGGTAATCGCTGGAACAGTATCAGGAAGGCCTGCTAAAGCACCAATTTGTCGTGCAACATTTAATCCCTGTTCCGCTTCCGGCATTGCACAACCAATAATCAGATCATCTATATTTCCCTGATAATCATTTGCACGCCTGAGCGTTTCTTTGACCACGAGCGCACCAAGATCATCTGGACGAACATGGGCAAGTGAGCCTTTTCTTGCCTTTCCAACTGGTGTCCGGGCACCAGCAACAATGACTGCTTCTTTCATGCACTTCCTCCTTAGTCTCTAGCAATTAAAAATCATCTGTAAACCGTGACCGATAGTCCCTCTAGTTCCGAAGCGGCTTCTTTGTCATCAACATATGTTGCATACGTGCCTGTGTTTTCGGCTCCATAATCAGTGCATTAAACGCTTCTCGTTCAAGGTCAAGCAAATACTGCTCATCGACTTCAGTTCCATAAGGCAAATTCCCCCCAGAAATCACCCATGCCAATTTCTTTGCAATCAGGAAATCATGTGCAGAAATATGACCCGCAGTAAGCATGACTTGTGCACCCATTGTCAGTGCGGCATACCCCACTTCCCCTGAAACTGGAATTTTCTCTTTTACCGGGGCACGATAGCCTTTGGTGGCTAAGTGTCTTGCAGCCTCTTTTGCGTCATAGAGTAAATGAGCTGTATTCATGCTAATCCCTTCGCCAACTCGAAGAAACCCTGTCTCGACCGCTTCAGCAGCAGAAGTAGAGACTTTTGCCAATGCGATTGTTTCAAATGTTTTCTGGGCAACTTTTTGCAAATCCGCTACTGCTCCACCACCGTAGCTTTGGAGGTTCCTCACATAGACCTCCTTACAACCACCGCCGGCTGGAATTAAACCGACACCCACTTCGACAAGTCCGATGTAGGTTTCTGAGGACGCTTGGCAATAAGCTGCCGGAAGACAAAGCTCAGCACCACCACCAAGTGCCATTTGATAAGGTGCGGTAACAACTGGTTTTGAACAATAACGAACCCTAGTTGTTGCTTGTTGAAATTTCTTCACCATTCGATTAATTTCGTAGAGATCATCCTCTTGTGCCGCCATTAACATCAGCGTCAAGTTCGCACCAACACAGAAATTCTTGCTCGTATTCCCAATCACAAGCCCGTCGTAATTGTTCTCAACCTCATCAATAGCAGCAAGTATCATATCCATAAAATCAATGCCAATCGCATCATTTGGTGAGCAAAATTCTAGAAAAGCGATGCCATCTCCCATATCAAGTAGCCGTCCACCACTGTTCTCCTTAATAGCTGGTAATGCTTTAATGTCAATTTCTTTCACATTAACCGCTTTCGGCAAGTAACCCTTTGGCGTGAAGTAATCGCCATTATCTTGATAAAAACGATGCTGACCACTAGCAAGCATTTCCTTAATCCAAGGTGCTACCTCATATCCGTCCAGTTCCATACGGGCAACGCTTTTCTCAAGTCCAATCGCATCCCACGTCTCAAAGACACCGTATTCCCAGCCAAATCCCCACTTCATCGCCGCATCAATCGAAACGATATCATCAGCAATTTCACTTGCACACTCAGCCGTATACCGGAATAGACCAGACAAAATCGCCCAAAGGAAATGTCCAGCAGGGTCATCAGCTTCCACCAAGGTTTGTAGCTTATCAGCATAACTTCCTTTTTGTTTCGCCAGTGTAACGGCTGTACTCCTGTGGCTTGTTTTCGAGGTATACACCCCAGTTTTCCAATCGAGTTCCAGAATATCTTTTCCAACTTTTTTGTAAAAACCTGCACCAGATTTGCTGCCAATATGCCCTTCATCAATCAGCGTTTGCATAAACGTTGGTACGGTTAGCGCAGCCACTTCTTCTGGGAGGCTCTTTGTCAGATTCGCGAGCACAAATGAAAAGGTATCAAGACCAACAACATCGAGCGTTCGGAAAGTCGCGCTTTTCGGCCGATCAATCAATGTACCAGTCAGCGAATCCACCTCGCCAACAGTCAGTCCCCAGCGCTGCATTTCTTGAAGCGTGAGCATCATCCCATATGTACCAATCCGATTTGCAATGAAATTAGGTGTATCTTTTGCTAGCACAACCCCTTTGCCAAGTACCGCTTCAACAAATTGCTTCATCGCCCCGACAATTTGATCATCTGTCTCATCCGTCGGGATCAGTTCCACTAATCGCAAATACCGTGGTGGATTGAAGAAATGCGTTCCGAGGAAATGCGTTCGCAAGCCAACAGAGCAGCCCTCGACCATTGCATGAACAGAAATACCAGATGTATTTGAGCTGACAACGCAGTTTGGTTTGCGAATTTGGTCAACCTTCGCGAGAACTGCGCGTTTCACGTCAATATTTTCAACAACAGCTTCAATAATCCAGTCGCAATCCGCTAATAGATGAAGATCATCTGCTAAGTTGCCTACCTCAATCAGCGATCGGTTTTTTCTAGCGGTAAGCGGTGCTGGCTTCTGCTTCGTCAGTTTATAGGCGGCATCAGTTGCCAAACGGTTTCGCACTACTTTGTCTGAAAGCGTGTACCCTGATGCTATTTCTCCTTCAGTTAGCGCCTCAGGAACAAT
>JAVBKF010000206.1:0-14124 GCA_031554215.1 Caryophanales bacterium | reverse complement strand
GTTTTCGCATTGGAGAAGCTGGTTTATGCTATGATAAAAAGTGAAATTTAATCAATAATTTCAAATAAATGATAAGGAGAAAACGATGATTGAAATTAGAGAACTGCTCATGAAGTATAACAAGAGAGAAGTTTTGAACATTCTTTCACTTGACTTTGAACAGGGGAAAAGGTACGGAGTCGTAGGTCATAATGGCGCAGGAAAGACGACGTTATTCAAGTGTATAACCAATATCAATGCTACTTTTACTGGGAAAATATTGATTGATGGTGTTTGTGCGAAAGACGATACGAGTGCATTGAAGCATGTCAGTATTGTTCTGGATGGTATGTCTGTCTATCGTGGTCGTAGTGGTTGGTTTAATATCCAGTATTTTTCTGGACTTAGAGCCATGGAAAATGAGGAAAAAGCAAAACATCTGGCGCATGAATTGGATATTGCTCATGCACTTGACCAGAAAGTCAATACATACTCTTACGGGATGCAAAAGAAATTGATCTTACTGATTGCGCTCTTATGTGAGCCAAAGATATTAATTCTGGACGAGCCATTTCGGGGTCTGGATTTCGATAGTGTCAAGTGGTTTAAGAAATATCTAAATGAACTGACCACAGGCGGAATGACTTTGATTATCTCAAGTCATGTACAATCTGATCTTGAAGCGCTTTGTGAAGAAGTATTTATCATTGACAAAGGGGTTGTCATTGATCATATCGACATGGTTAATGAGAAGCAAAAGATGATCCGTTTACTGGATACTTCAAATAATGAGCTACTGATTCAATTCTTAAATGAGCTGAATTATCCGTTTGAGCTGAATGAGGAGAAGCTTGTGAAACTAGATATTGCAAACCCTGCATGGAGTGAAATTGAACCGAAATTAAAGGCAGCGAATGTCGAAATAACTGAGATGGCACGTGTTAAAGTGTTAGGCGAAATTTTGAACTAGGAGGAGAGGAACCTATGACTGGCAAATTAATTTTCAAAATGGAAATGTTTAAATTTTTTAAAGATCGTGTTTTTATAATCACAGCAGCTGTTATTGGACTTTTAAATATATTGGTTACATTATTTTATATCAGTGCGTTCAATGCACCCGATAAGATGTTCGATGTAGCGGATGGTGCCATTATTGGATTGGTTTCATTGTTTTCATTTTTTCTCATCCTTGCGAATGCTGCACTTATTTTTATTTACCCATTTCACGCGGTATCAAGCGATTACAAAAATAATGTATTGGCACTGATGGTTGCTTCAGGGGTGGATCGCAAGAAGCTCTATATGTCAAAAGTGGGCGCAATTATTGTTGCTGCTTTGATACTAACCGCTGTGACAATACTGATTCCGTTTATTATGGTATCGATTCAGATTGCAGTGATAGGTGATTGGGATGGTGCGTTCGAGATCATCATGGAAGCGTTTGCTTATCTCAATTTTGATTTCTTTAAAATCATATTGATCGGTTTCTTAAGTTACTTCAGTTCATTACTCATTATGATCTATTCGACAATTTTACTGAAAGGATCGAAACTCGCAATTCTTCTCTATATCGGCTTCTCAATGGGGGTTTCCTTTGTGCGGTCAATTTTAAGTGTGATCGTCTTGCTAACTGGTGTAAGCTTCAGTTGGTTTACAATAATCACAATGCTCTTAACAGTAGTTCTATTTGTTTTTCTGTCACTTCGGACTGTGCAAAGACAGAACCTGTAATTTCTGCGACTTGGTATCAATATCAACGTGATAGGAAGATAGGGAAGAACACGCATACAATCGCCCCTTAAACATTCGTGTGAAATGTTTAAGGGGCATGTTTATGTGTAGCGATTTAATTGATACAGGGGCAATTGTATTTTATACAAATTAGTTGTTTTTGTGGGCAAAGTGTTGGCTAGTTACTTCGATAATGCCATGCCTGCCTTGATCATTCGGAAAGCTCTGTCCGCGCTATCGAGCACCAACTGATTACCATTGTTCATGGCACTCTCAAGAGGCATACATTTGTCAACAATCGGAATAATACAGTCAATGCCGTGGTCATAGACTTTCTCCGCATGATCACCGATACTACCTACAATCGCAAAACAAGGAATATTTTTTTTGACACAGACCCTTGCTACGCCGATCGGCACTTTTCCATTCAATGATTGCCCGTCGATTCTTCCTTCGCCAGTAATGACTAAATCAACGCCCTCAAGTAGTTCTTCAAATTTCAGCGCTTCTAGCATCAGGGAAATACCAGAACAGAGCTCTGCTTTGAGAAAAGCTACAAGACTTGCACCGATTCCGCCCCCAGCACCAGTACCAGCGATTCTATTCATTTCAACGCCTGTTGCTTCGGTTAGCACACGGGCGAAATTCTCCATTCCAGCCTCCAATTGTACAAGCATTTCAGGTGTTGCGCCTTTTTGCGGTCCGAAAATATAGGTCGCGCCTTCTGGTCCTGTGAGTGGATTTGTGACATCGCACATCACTTTGATGTCGGTTTGATGAACGAGTGGGTTCAAGCCCGAAAGGTCAATTCGGTCGATATTGATTAACGCTTCGCCGCAACCGGTCGTGATCTTATCTCCTGCCTTATTGTAAAAACGGACACCTAGGGCCATCATAGCACCCATGCCGCCATCATTTGTTGCTGACCCACCGATCGCGATAATGATTTTGCGGTAATTTCCTAGCGCATGGTTGATCAGCTCGCCTGTCCCATATGATGTTGTCTGTAGTGGGTTTCGTGGTCGGCTCGCGAGTGTTAGACCAGATGCCTGTGCCATTTCAATCACTGCAGTATCCTTGTCCATTTGACCGTAGTAAGCACGCACAGATTTTCCATTTGGATCAGTGACGTTGTGGAATATTTTCTTGCCGCCAGTTACATGTAGCATAGATTCGGTTGAACCCTCACCTCCGTCCGCAATAGGGACGGGCACAATCTCCGCATCCGGAAAGTGCCGTTTGGCTGCTGCTGTTAATTGATTGATGACTTCAATTGAGCTCATCGACCCTTTGAATGAATCAGGAGAGAATAGAAATTTCATGTGTTCACCATTTCCTTTATTTTCGTTAAATGCTCTTTTAATCATAGATGAAGTATGTGCATATTTCTATATTCTGTTTACCAAAATAACTGTATAATAATTGTTATATAGACTAATGAGGAGCGTGCGTTATGTACATCACAAAGACTTATGCGAAGCAAATTGTAGCCGATGTGGAGCAGGTGATTCAGAAGAAAATTAATTTGATGGATTCGGATGCGATCATCATTGCGAGCACTGATGAAAGCCGAATTGGCGAATTTCATGAGGGTGCGTACAAGGTGATATCAGAAAATCTCGGTATTTTAGTTGTCAAAGAACAAAACGAATTGGCCGGTGCATGGCCTGGTATTAACCTACCAATTGTCATTGAAGGCAATTTGATTGGTGTGATCGGGATTACCAGTGAACAAGAAGAAGATTTGAAGTTGGGCAAAATTATTAAAAAATTGACGGAGATGCTCGTGTTTGAGCTCTATCTTAAGGAGCAAAGCGATTTGAAAATACGGGCAAGAAATGCTTTTGTTGAAGAGTGGATTTCAGGTGGTGATGCAGTAGACGAATCCTTTCCGGTCCGTGGCAATCTGGTTGGAATTGATATCAATCAGCCGAATCGGTCGGTCGTTGGACACATTGACTTTGTCAAATCAGATCCCCTCAGTTTGGAGGCATTCGAGATTCAACAGCTGCGTGATCAAATTTTTCAATTCATCGCAAAGCAGTTGGCAGAAGAGAAACTAGGTTATCTTGTTTCAATTGGCTCTGAGCTTGTTTTTCTACTGCGCGCTGACTCAGTACAGATGGCTAGCACATTTTTGATGGGTATCAAAGCGCAAATTGAGAAGCAATTTCCAGTAGTGTTTTACTGCGGGATTGGGCGAAGTGTAGCGCTAGTGACAAGTATGCATCATTCATATATCGAAGCGCGTCAATCAATGAGTATCGCGAGGAAGAGCATGACAGGGATAGCTGCCTATGAGGAGATGACACTGGAGTACCTGTTAAATGAGCTGCCACTTGATGCCAAGAAACAATATGTTCACCGGGTTTTTGAAGGGTGTTCCTTAAATGAAATAAAGGAATGGACCAATGTGTTGACATTGTTTTTTGCTAACAATTATTCACTGAACAGTGCGGCAGCTGCCTTGTTTATCCATAAAAACACATTGCAATATCAATTGAACAAGATTGCCAGAAGAACTGGATTTGATCCTCGCAACGCAAGAGATGGCGTGACGCTATACGTTGCTATTCTCATTCAGCAGTTCACAATGCCCTGAGGTAGACTAACGTATGAACGGTTGTTCGCTTTGTGTGTGTGATAAAGGAGTTAGAACAGCATGCCAAGCGAATTGGTCGCTTGTTCATACCCCGCTAGCTTTACCGCACAAATGTGAATCGTTTTGTGATAAATCTTATCGTGAAAATGCAGTTAAAAGTGTGATCGATATGCTAAAATAGGCTATGGATTACATGCGCGCTTGTATTTTCACGCGTAACATTGAAATGATGTGTAGTGAACAGGCTTTAGTGTCTTTGGAAGACACTTATCTTGCAAGTTTCAGCACATATGAATCACATGATTAATAAGGAGGCACTGTACTTGAGATTATTTAAACCCTCATTTCATCGAAAATTGATTATTGTGCTACTCATTCTTGTACAACTGTCCATTATTGCAATATTTGCACTTAATTTTAACCATCTATACTTAGTGAACACGATGGTGAGTGTATTGTGCGTGCTTTGGGTATTATCGAGCAGAAGTAACCCCGCATACAAGATTGCGTGGGTAATCCCGATATTATTATTTCCACTTTTCGGAGCAGCTGCTTATTTTATTTTTGGTGGGCAACGTATCAATCGTGGTTTGAAAAATAAAATGAATAGAATCGAGCAGAAAATTGTTGACTCGTTTGTGCGTCTTTACCATGGAAAACAGCAGGTGGACCCGCCCGAGGCAATTGCGGCGAATCAGTCACGCTATATTTCAAATCAGGCGCATTTTCCGATACATACCAATACATCTTCTGAATACCTGCCACTTGGCGAGGTTAAGTTTGAGCGAATGGTGGAGGAACTGAAGCAGGCAAAGCGTTATATATTCTTAGAGTATTTCATCATTCAAGAGGGGAAAATGTGGAATACGATCCTTGATGTTCTACTTGAAAAAGTAGCAGGAGGTGTTGATGTTCGCATCATTTATGATGGTGTGGGGTGCCTCCGAACGCTACCGGGAGACTATCATAAGAAACTTGAGGCCATGGGGATTCAGTGTGAAATATTTATTCCATTTAATCCGATTTTATCATCAAGAATGAACAATCGTGATCATCGTAAAATTTGTGTCATTGATGGGGTGACTGGTTTTACAGGTGGGATTAATTTGGCTGATGAGTACATTAATGCGTATGAGAAGCATGGGCACTGGAAGGATTCAGCGATCATGCTGAAGGGTGATGCTGTTTGGAACTTGACGGTGATGTTTCTGTCTATGTGGGAGGCGGTTCGGGAAGTTGAGGAAGATTACCTTGATTATCGCCCGAAAGAAGCGGCAACCGTTATAAATGATGGCTATGTCCAGCCGTTTAGTGATAATCCACTTATTAATGAAACGGTTGGCGAAACGGTGTATTTGAATCTTGTTAATAAAGCGCAAGATTATGTCTATATTACAACGCCTTATTTAATTATTGCTAGTGAGATGATTACGGCACTGACAACAGCCGGGAAATCTGGTGTCGATGTACGGATCATTACCCCACATATTCCCGACAAACGCTATGTTCATGCTGTATCGAAGTCCCATTATCAAATTTTGATTGAAGCGGGTGTCAAAATTTATGAATACACGCCTGGATTCATTCATGCGAAGTCATTTGTTGTCGATGATGAATATGGTGTCGTAGGTACAATTAATATGGATTTCCGTAGTCTTTATCTCCATTTTGAATGTGCAACATGGCTGTACAAAACAAACAGTATTCACGATATTAAAGCTGATTTCCTAAAAACACTAGCAGTCTGTCATGAGATCACGATTGAAGAGTGTCACAATGTAAAATGGCATGTTCGTTTTGCGCGTACGATTCTTTCGGTGTTTGCACCACTGATGTAGTGCTTTTGAACCTGACCCGGTTTGGTTATATTGAATAGAGATACATGCTCATTACAGGCAACAACAATTGTAATGCTGGTGTACATTGCTCACTTAAAAGGATGGTTGTTCGCTAACCAATTTGTTGATAGGTTGAACTAGATTGATCTGTTTTTCGTTTGACTTCTGACTTGACAATGAAACTATTTGCCCGGTATTTGCTGTGATTGTTTGAGATGCACTGGTAGCCGTCAAGTGCATTTGTAATATAAGCAATGATACAAAAAATAATCGGTTTTAGGGGTGGCGTGATGAAAAAACGACTATTTTTCTTGTTAATCTCTCTGTTCGTGGTAGGTGTTTTTAGTGGTTGCAAGGAAAAAGCTGAGACTGAGCAAAAGCCAGTTGCTAAGGAAGCACAGAAAGTGGTTGCGCCAAAGTACCAGTTTCCTTTAACGGGACTTGAGACAGCCAAACAACCGTCTGAACGGTCTGTTGCTGTCATGGTTAGCAATGCACCTGAAGCAAGACCGCAAACTGGATTGACAAAGGCTGACCTAGTGTTTGAGTTTTATGCTGAAAGTAATATCACTCGTTTTCTTGCGATTTATCAGAGTGAACAGCCTGAGAAGGTTGGTCCGGTTCGGAGTGCACGTGACTATTTTATCGAGATTGCCAAGGGGTACAATAGCTTTTATGTCGCACATGGTTATAGTCCAACAGCAGCGAAATTGTTGGCGGATAACTATGTTGATAATATTAACGGGATGGCTTACGACGGGGTGTTATTTCAGCGTTCCAAGGACCGGACTGCTCCCCATAATTCCTATATCAGCTACGATAATATTTTAGCTGGCGCCAAAAAGGTGGATGCACCAATGACCGCGCCAACGCCAGCTTATCCCTTTTATACTGAGAAGGAAGCGGCATTTATTTCCGGAACGCCTATAACGATGTTTACGGTAGATTATGGTTCGAGGCAGTTCTCACCGACCTACCGTTACGATCCGGTCTCTATGAAGTATATGCGTACAGTGAAAGATGTTCAGACTGAGGAGAAAGATACGGGAACCCCAGTCGAACTTGATAATGTTTTTATTGTTGAAATGCACCATAGTGTTCATCCGAAGCTTCCTGATCTGCGTGTAATTGATGTTAAATCTGGCGGGAAGGCCTATCTTATGCAACGTGGACAAATGATTCCTGCCGATTGGCGGAATGTGAATGGAAGGATTACACCATTTTTGAACGGAAAAGAAATGAAGCTTGTCGAAGGACAGACTTGGGTAAATGTGATTCCTTCTGACCCAGGATTGTCTGAGCTAGTGACGACTTCTAGCTAATTGGGTGACAAGGGTGGCTTGCCTTTCTTATAAAATGCTGTATCGCGTGCCATGAAGCTAGTTTGAAGCGGTTGGGTATTTGCACCGATATCTGGTTGTGCGATTGCTTCTCAATTCATTTGGGAAGTTTTTTTGCTGCCAGTGGTTTGAAATATTTAGGTACGGCAGTTATGTGACGGTGTTATTGCTTGTGCAATGGACAAAACGATTATGAGGTCTAATGATTATTCGCCCGGTTGACAAGCATCAGGTTATCGGCAATAAGGGATATGGAAACCATCAATTGAGATTGTCTGAATACGTCTAGTGGCCTTCCTGCTTGTGACCGATTCTGTTCTAATATTTAGTGCGAGTAGCGAGCACGCACCGGTATGCCCCTGCATTTCTGATCAATGATCTAAATTCTTCTTGAAGTTCTGTGAAATGTTTGTCAAAATAAGAAGACGAGAGGAGATGATACGTTTGCACAAACCGATTGTAATTGGTATTGCTGGTGGTTCAGGGTCTGGAAAGACCAGTGTAACACGGGCTATTATGAAGGAATTCGAGGGACGTTCAATTGTGCGAATTGAGCAGGACTCTTATTATAGAGATCAATCTGACATTTCCTTTGAGGAGCGATTAAAGACAAACTACGACCATCCGATGGCATTTGATAATGCTTTATTTGCTAGCCAAATAAAGCAGCTATTTGAAGGGAAAACAATTCACAAACCAATCTACGACTATACAATTCATACGCGTTCAACTGTAACAGAGCAGATTGAACCTGCTGATGTGATCATTCTGGAAGGCTTACTTGTGCTAGAAGATGCTATGCTTAGGGAGATTATGGATATTAAGCTCTACGTTGATACAGATGCAGATCTACGCATCATTCGCCGGATTCTTCGCGATACGAAGGAGCGGGACCGGACGTATGAGTCGGTGATTGACCAATATGTCACTGTTGTCAGACCGATGCACAATCAATTTATCGAGCCGTCGAAGCGTTATGCGGATATTATTATTCCAGAGGGTGGAAATAACCGCGTTGCAATTGATTTAATTATTACGAAGATAGAAAAGATATTGGAACTCAAGCAAGCGGCAGCACAGGCATCAAGTCGATAAACGGACAACTTGGATAAACCAGAGAACTGGTAAAACGTTTGATTTCAGAGCGATACTACGGTTTGTTGTCGTGAATAATGCAAAGGTAGTTTTATACACGTGATCATCGTGGGAACTGCCTTTTTAGTGCGCCAGGCGAAGGTGAATTAAATAGTGATGGATTTTTATGCTAGTGACACGGGTGTAAGGTTTTACAACCCTATAGCTAGTTCTACTAGAGCATTATCAGTACGGTGGGGATTGTTTTTTCAGAGGGATACGCTAGTGAGGACTTGGTGTTAAGGTGAATATCGACCGATATAGACCGAAAGTGTTTGTAAATCAATATTGAAAAGGGTAAACTTTAGTAAGTTCAAATGAAACAATAAAAAATAATAAAAGGGTTTTTATATGTCATCAAAAATTATGCAGGGGACATTCATTTTAGCCGCAGGTACAATGTTGTCCAAGATTATTGGGATTTTGTATGTTGCACCGTTTGCGCATATGGTCGGAGAGGCTGGTCAAGCTCTCTATTTGTACTCTTACACGCCATATGTAATTTTTATTTCAATTTCAACCGCCGGGTTTCCTCAGGCGATTGCCAAGCTTACCGCCAAATATAATTCACTTGGTGAGTATAGGCTAAGTAGGAAAATGTTCCACTATGGACAAGTGTTGATGCTAGTGATGGGATTCATCTCGTTTATCGTGTTGTTTCTTCTGGCACCGATCATTGCCCAGTTATATAAATCGAATCAGTTTACGATAGAAGATATCACGTTTGTGATTCGGGTTGTTAGTACGGCGCTCATCATTATACCTTCACTTTCTTTTTTCCGAGGTTATTTTCAAGGGCATGATCAGATGTTGCCCACCTCTGTTTCCCAAGTGATTGAGCAGTTTGTCAGGGTTGCGTTCTTACTTGCCGGCGTATATATAGTCGTTGTGCAGCTTGATAAAGGAATTGTTAAGGGGATTGGTATGGCAACCGCAGCAGCATTTGTTAGTGCGCTGTTTGGACTGCTCGTGCTTTACTTCTTCTGGTATCGCCAGCGTCGTTATTTTGCTGATTTATTAGAAAAGGACCGCGGCAAGCTACAGATATCAATGGGTGAAGTATTTAAAGAAGTGATGATTTCATCACTGCCTTTTGTTCTTGTTGCTCTTGGTTTACCGATCTTCCAGTTAATTGATACATTTACGTTTAATAAAATTATGGCTTTAATGGGACAGGCTGCAGGTTCGGATGAAATTATTGGTGCCATTAATTATCAAGCACAGCAGCTTGTGATGATTCCTATGACACTGGCTACGGCGATGCAAATTTCAATTGTACCAGCCATTTCAGCGACTTTGACTAGAAAAGATTACCGTTTGTTTAGGTATCAGCTTAATGAAATTTTCATGATACTGTTGCTTTTGTTAATTCCTGCTTCAATTGGTTTAGCGACATTATCAGAGGCGTTCTTTACGCTTTTCTATGCCCATAATGAAATTGGTATCCATGCTTTGACAATCTATGCGCCAGTGATTGTCCTGTTCGCTCTTTTCACGGTCACTGCTGCTATCTTGCAAGGGATGAACAAACAGAATTTTTCGGTGAAAAGTTTACTGATTGGTTTCTTAGTTAAATACATAGCAAATATCATTTTGATTCGGGCAATTGGACCGTATGGGATGATTGTTGCCTCGGCACTTGGCTACGGAACAATTGCCGGGCTCAACCTGATGATGATCAGACGCCATTCCAAATTTAGCTTTAAGAAAATTTTCAGAAGGACATTGTTAATCCTCTTGATTACACTTGCCATGGTCGTGGCGTTATTAATTGTTAAATTTGTTTTGTCATTCTGGTTTGTGCCGGATACGAATATGAGAGCCGCGATGACGATTGCCATTTGTGTGCCAATTGGTGCAGCAGTCTACTTGGTGCTCGCTTATAGAACTGGCTTACTTCGTTTGACTTTTGGTGCACGCCTAGATGGATGGATGCGCAAGCTACGGCTAAATCGGCTCATAAAAAACCGAGCGGAGTAATCGCTCGGTTAACCTATGCATTGCGGGAAACCCAAGAAGGTGCTAGGATATGAGAACTAATTTATTGCGATAAGTATAGTTACTTGTTTGTTTACCAGTGACTTTGGAAATGGTGTTCATTATCGTTACTTTACATGAATGGATATATTCAACATGGTCACGGAAGTTTGTGCTGATTTTTTTAAAAAGAGTTTTCTTAGCTACTGGGTTAGGCTTTTTGTTTAGAATACACCTAGCCTTCGTTCGATCCGGTCAATTCGTTGATCAAGGTGTTGGTAGGCACGCTGTAATTGCTGAACTTCACGCTCTAGTCGGTCGATTCTTTTCTCGGCATTGATATCTTGCCAAGAACCCCCAGGGTGATGGTGTTGATGGTGTTGTTGCTGCGGCTGCTGGTAGTATTGCTGTTGTGGGACTTGCTGTTGTTGTGGTCGGTAGTAATATTCACTCATATTAGATCACACTCCGATTAGTTTGGTACACTGAATCAGCATCGCAGAAGTTGTGGTGCCGCTGGTTTGCTCACAACAGGTCGCGGGCGTTCAGTGTTTTGCACTTGAAAACATACACCTCATTGTATTCAGAGGAGACTGATGGGTGAATAACATGGTTGGTAAGTCGGTTTTTTAGCTAGGATTATGATCAAATGAGGGTGGTGAGTGTTCGGGTGAGGATGGATAAATATTTGGCCAATAGTGGTGTTGGCTCTAGGGCAGAAGTGAAGAAGTTGCTTAAGTCGGGGATTGTACTGGTCAATGATGTTGTTGTCAAAGAGGCAAAACATCAGATTGATGTTGAGCGAGATAAGGTGACGGTTGCGGGTGAACGGGTTGTTTATCAGGCGTTTATTTATTTGATGATGAATAAACCGCAAGGCGTTATTTCTGCTACCGAGGATAAGCATTTACCGACTGTGATTGATTTATTAACGGAAAGGGACCAGTGGTTAGCGCCTTTTCCAGTCGGGAGGCTTGATCGTGATACTGAAGGATTCTTGCTGATCACCAATGACGGGCAGCTGGCTCATCAATTGTTGTCGCCGAAGAAACACGTGCCCAAAACGTATTTTGCAAGGGTAGAAGGCATTGTGAATGAGGATGACATTGTTCAATTTGAGAAAGGCGTTGCGCTTGATGATGGCTATCTGACGAAGAAAGCAGTGCTGGTTATTCTGAACAGCGGCCCAGTTTCGGAGATTGAGCTGACGATTACGGAGGGGAAGTTTCATCAGGTGAAACGGATGTTTGCTGCAGTGGGTAAAAAGGTCGTTTATTTGAAGCGGCAGTCGATGGGCGGATTGAAGCTCGATGCTAAGCTAGCGCTGGGGGAGTACCGTAAGCTGACTGATGAGGAATTGGCTATTCTAGCTGGAGCTAATGTTTGATTTGAATGACAATGCACGTTAAAATGCCACAAATGATGATTAGAGAACAGTGTGAAGCTAGGTTGATGGTTTTGCGCTTTTTTGCTTGTTTGCAAGTGGGTGAGGAACTTGGAGGGGGGCAAATTATCACACTGTATTAAAAGAAACACCCATATTTGTTATAATGATGAGTAAGGTACGCTGTTTTACAGACTGGAATATCGGATAAGCTAGTATTTTAACCGCTATGTAACAGTGGTCTGGCCGCTAAGACGTGGTAGCTGTTGTAACACTTTGGCAATCGTTTAGATATAAAGAATTGGTGACGTACAATATGGAAATTCAAATGCATGATTGCAATTGAAACAATAAGAGAATGAGAAAGGGAGCGAAGACTATGACAGCAACAACGAAAACATCCATTAACTGGATTGAAGAAGTCGAGAAGCGGAGAGATGCTTTAGTAAAGGATACTCAAGGGTTACTTCAAATCAACAGTATTCTTGATGAATCAACGGCTGGGAACTATGCCCCCTTTGGTAAGGGCATTCAGCAGGCACTTGAGTATATGCTTAATCTGGCAACCAAGGATCACTTTACAGTAAAAAATGTTGAGGGATACGCTGGACATATAGAAATGGGTAAAGGTGAAGAATTAATTGGTATTCTGGGACATGTAGATGTCGTGCCAGCAGGTGCTGGTTGGGATACTGATCCATTTGGTGCGGAAATCATTGCTGGGAATATTTTTGCTCGTGGTTCAGTCGACGATAAGGGGCCGATGATGGCTGCTTATTATGGTTTGAAAATTGTTCAGGAGTTAGGTCTAGAACTCAATAAACGTGTAAGAATTATCTTAGGCACCGATGAGGAAAGTCGTTGGCGCTGTGTCGGGCGTTATTTTGAAACGGAAGAGATGCCAACTAGTGGTTTCTCACCAGATGCAGATTTTCCGATTATTAATGCCGAAAAGGGATTACGTGATACGCATTTAACGTTTACAGGGACTGCCTCAGAGGGCGGAGATATGAAAGTGATTACTTTTACTGCTGGAGAGCGGCTCAACATGGTTCCTGACCGGGCAGTTGGGCTAGTTGAGGTGGCTGCAGGGCATGTCGCTGATATTAAAGAGGCATTTACAACGTATTGTGAGTCAGCTAGTTTACCGTATGAAATTGAAGTGAGCGGGAATCAGCTTACGCTGATTGTTCACGGCGTTTCAGCGCATGGTTCACTACCTTTTATGGGGGTAAATGCTGGTGTGAAACTGGCTTCTTTCATCGCGACGTATTCAAAGCATCCTTACTTTAGCTTTATCAAGAAGTACATTGTTGATAATGAAGAAGGTGAGAAGTTTGGGATTGATTATCGTGATGAGATAACTGACGAATTGACGATTAATTATGGCGTGTTTCATTTTTCAGCAGATAAACCATGTACAATTGGGATGAATATGCGTTACCCTGTTACTTTTCCGTATGCTAGTCATATGAGAAACTTGGAAAAGTTCATGAGTGAACATGACTTTAGCGTGACAGAAGTGAAACATATGATACCGCATCATGTCGAGGCTGATAGTGCAATCGTGAAGACTTTGCAAAAGGTCTATCAGGAACAAGTTGGTGAGGAAGCAGCGCTTCAGGCAATTGGCGGCGCGACTTATGCTCGTGCGCTGACGCAAGGCGTTGCCTTTGGTCCAGCATTTCCAGGGCGTGAGGACCGCGTGCATCAGAAGAATGAGTATATATCAATCGAAGACCTAGTGAAGGTTACAGCGATTTATGCACAGGCTATTTATGAGTTAGCCAAATAGCAAGTGAACAATTTGTCCGATTGAGCCATTGCCGTTATATCGATATATTTTCGTTGTCATCAATATCATCAGGGGATTTTTTTAGCTCTTTAGGCTTGTATTGTTGGTACGTATAAAATATAATGGTATATGGCTCGAATCATGCACCCGTAGTGCAGTGGATAGCACGCAAGATTCCGGTTCTTGAAACACGGGTTCAAATCCTGTCGGGTGCGTATTTTGTGTTAAATTGCGTAGAGTTGTGCAAGTGAAAAACCTCTTCAAGCACCTGTTTATCAGGGTTTGAAGAGGTTTTTTGTTTTAAGGAAAATACTAGGTCTAAGTTGCTTTTAAATTTTTGGTAT
>JAVBKF010000156.1:0-11592 GCA_031554215.1 Caryophanales bacterium | reverse complement strand
GTGCAAGGAGATTTAAGAAAGCCTAATCGAAGTATCCACTGAATAAACCGATTTATCTAAAAATATTCTGTTCAATTGCTCATTTAGTAATACAATTATTTTCAAATAAATAGCGCTTGTCTGGTGACAGTAGTAAAGATTCGGTGCCATAGAATATAGCCTCTTTGTGCTTACGAAAACATTGTTTAAGGCTTCTTTTCTTTTGTTCCCCTTAAGAATCAAATTTTCCACGCATAAACAGCCCTGGGGCTAATACACTTAAGGTAAGACATATTGGAGTGTTTGAGGTGAGAATTATAGGGACTCCTGCCCATCTAAGAAATGAAGCACCCCACATTTTATTAGTACAACAATCAGACTTTCAAATAGAAGCATAACTCATTTCACACTTCTCTTTAGAGAATCTAGAGGGGGCGAGTGTGTGCACGATTACATTAAAGAACGAACGGTAAAAATCGGGAATTATTTGGTGGATACGAAAAAAACGGTGCGTGTAATTGCAAAAGAATTTGGTGTATCAAAATCAACAGTCCACAAGGATTTGACGGAGCGGCTACCGAATATTAACCCGGAACTTGCCAACGAAGTGAAAAACATTTTGGATTATCATAAGTCGGTCAGACATCTGCGCGGCGGAGAGGCGACAAAGCTCAAGTACCGCAGTGTCAGTGAATCCATTCATTCATAAAAACAGGCCAAAATAAAACGCTAGAGAAATTACTGAAAAGTGATTTTTCTCTAGTGTTTTATTTTTGTTTCACTGCGAAAGGCTATTTGCACCGTTTTATTAGGGTGAGTCTGAAAAAGAATTATGAATGGGTTTTGACAAGAATTTTTCGATTAGTGCAGAAGAGCCATCAACAGTTGCTTCACTATTGTTTCAGAGTGTTTTGGCATACACCCTACTTGCTAAACTGCAATGCAGATTAGCGTGTCGTGGAGAAAATTGCAAATACCCATGAATATTTGCCGCTTGCGTTCTAAATATTTGATTTAACAACAACGTGTACTGCTAAGACTTTTTTAGGGCAAAGTACAGCGGAAAATTCTTCATAAGTTTTTTCAGACACACTCTAAGGCAGCTCTATTTAATTTGAGTCCTGACTAGTTGAAACGAGAAAAACGCCTGAAATGGGGTTTTAATTTTCATGACCAACAAATTCAAATAAGCGCAACCCGCTACAAAAGGCGCTTGTTCATTGTCGTTTTTATAAAGAACATCAAATGGAAATTTACATGGTATTAGAGGTATTGATGCCCAATGTTACCGCACAGTTCCTCACATAAATTTAGTCAAATTTGAAAAAATAAAATCAATAAATAAATCCGATTATTCCGCAAATGGTGCTATTAATAAGTTTAGGTTTGCCAAAACTCGACAGAAAAGCGTAAAAAAAACTTGAAATCATGTTATCTGTGTATTAAACTTGCAAAGAATGTCGAACAACAAAGAAAGAGGCGATCTAATATGTGTGGTTTTTGCGGATTTGTGAATCACATTGACAATGCGGATGAAGTGCTTAGAGCGATGGGCGAGCGGATTCGCCATCGCGGACCAGATGACGCTAATCAATATATCGATGAGTTTGTTGCACTTGGGTTCCGCCGCCTTAGTATTATTGATTTAGAAGGTGGCAATCAGCCGATTTATAACGAAGATCAATCACTCGTGCTGGTTTTTAATGGTGAGATTTATAATTATCGTGCGATTAAGAAAGACTTACTGGCGAAGGGGCACAAGTTCTACACAGAAAGCGATTCTGAGGTGCTTATTCACAGTTATGAAGAGTATGGAACAGGCATGCTGGACAAGCTTCGTGGGATGTTTGCCTTTGTGATTTATGACAAGAAGAATCAGAAGTTGTTTGGTGCGCGGGACCCCTTTGGGATTAAGCCGTTTTACTATTATCAGAATGACAATGACTTCTTATTTGGTTCAGAAATTAAGGCGTTTATTGACTATCCTCACTTCAAAAAAGAATTAAATACAAATGCTTTATCGGACTATTTAAGTTTTGGTTTCAATCCTCAAGATGAGACGATGTTTAAGAATGTCTATAAACTGCCACCAGGTCATTGTTTTATCCATCAAGAAGGCGAAATGCTGCTAGAGAAATGGTTTGATGTCAGCTATACGCCAAACTATGAAAAGTCGCTTGATGAGCATGTAGCTGCGATTGAAGCAGTGATGACGGATTCAGTCAAACATCATATGATTAGTGATGTTGAAGTAGGGAGTTTCCTATCTAGTGGCGTTGATTCAAGCTACCTAGCGCGCGAAGCATCAGAGCTAACAGCGTTAAAATTATTTTCTGTTGGCTACAAGGAAGAGCGCTATAGTGAACTACCTTATGTAGAGAAATTTGCAGAGGAAATCAAATCGAAAGTCTACGCGAAAATCGTTACACCAGATGATTATTTTAACACAGTGCCAAAAGTAGCTTATCATCTTGACGAGCCGCTAGCAGATGCATCAGTATTTTCGCTCTACTATGTTGCCAATGAGGCGAGAAAGCAAGTAAAGGTTTCGCTATCTGGAGAAGGGTCTGATGAACTTTTCACGGGTTACAATAGCTATAAAGGGTTAATCAATATGGCGAAATATCAGACGATTCCGCTTGAAAAACGCCAACTACTTGCAGCACTCGCTGAACAAGACCGGGAGCTTCGGGACCCAATTTTTCAAGAAACGCTTGACGAGCTAGTTGAGAAATTCCCGGGAACAACAATTGAAAAGCGGGCGAATTTATTTATCTTTGGTGTTAAACCAATTGAAGAACGCTATTTCGGTGTCGGTAGTTTGTTAATGGGTCAGGATATACAACAAAGATTGCTAAAAGACCCTACGCTCATCAAAGACCCGATTGTGGCGACGAATCGCTTCCTAGCCAAAGTAGCTGGTCAAGATGACCTTAGTAAGGCGCAGTACCTAGACTTTAACATGTGGCTTGCCAATGATATTTTGCTCAAAGCAGACAAGATTAGCATGGCGAACTCACTGGAAGTACGCGTGCCATTTCTAGACGTAGAGGTACTAAAGGTTGCTAGCACAATTCCTGCTGAGTACCGGGTAAATGATGTTGCGACAAAGATTCCGCTCCGGAAAGCAGCAGCGAAGAAGTTAAACAATACGACTGCCAATAAACCAAAACTAGGGTTCCCAGTACCCATGCGTGAATGGATTAAAGAGGATGACCATTTTGAGCGGTTTATGACGCTATTTGCAAGTGATGCGGCTCAGCGTTTCTTCAACACGGATGAACTAGGGAAAATGCTTGACGAGCATCGGGCAGAAGTCAAAGATCACTTCAGACAAATCTGGCTTATTTTTGCTTTTCTTGTATGGTACCAAGAATTCTTTGAGAACGAGGCAAATCTAACACCACTTGAGCGTGAAATGACATTGATTGCAAAATAGAGTTGACTTACAAGAGATTTTTCTTGAATATACGCACGAAAGGCATTTGTATGGGCATCATGATACAAATGCCTTTGTGCTTTGGTAAAGTGCCTTTCATTGACTTTTCAAAAGCAATTCATTACGTCATAAGGCATATTTGTATCAAAATCCAAGCAAAGTTACAAATAGCACATTGAAAATTGAAAAAAAACAGTCATATAGGAATACTTTTCGTTGATTTTGTCAAAAAATGAATACCATTCTATATTGATTTATGATAAAATTTTTCAGGTATAATACTATTTTATTTAATGGTTACATTTGTAAGTGAATAGCTATTTAGAAAAATGGACTCGATTTTTATAAAATTCAAAAAATATAATGAAGCTACTTTTTAATGGGCTTTTAGCGAATAGGTTTTTACGAATGGAATTAGATTTTTGACTCAGTTCGTTTGATGATGTTCATCCGCTGCTAGCACCTTTTCATAGGAGGAAATAAATATGCTTTCGTTTTCAAAGGATATTGGGATTGATTTAGGGACAGCAAATGTGTTGATTTATGTTAAGGGGAAGGGCATTGTGCTTGATGAACCTTCTGTTGTTGCTATTGATAAAAATACCAATAAAGTACTTGCAGTTGGAGAAAATGCGCGGAAAATGATTGGACGGACACCGGGGAATGTAGTTGCAATCAGACCACTTAAAGATGGCGTAATTGCCGATTTTGAAGTGACGGAAGAAATGTTGAAGTACTTTATTAATCGCTTAAAGCTAAAGGGGATTTTCTCAAAGCCACGCATTCTCATCTGTTGCCCGACCAATATTACAAGTGTCGAACAAAAGGCGATACGGGAAGCGGCTGAGAAAGCTGGTAGTAGCAAAGTTTATCTAGAAGAAGAACCAAAAGTGGCTGCGATTGGTGCTGGTATGGATATTTATCAGCCAAGTGGTAACATGGTGATTGATATTGGCGGTGGAACGACTGATATTGCTGTACTATCAATGGGCGATATCGTGACATCAGCATCAATTAAGATGGCTGGAGATAAATTTGATGCTGAAATTATTAGCTTTATTAAACGGAAATATAAACTACTGATTGGTGAGCGCACTGGCGAAGACATTAAAATCCAAGTAGCCACTGTATTCGCTGATTCTAGAAGCCTTAGCATGGAAATTCGTGGTAGAGACCTCGTTTCAGGATTGCCGCGTTCGATCCGAATTACATCAGAAGAGATTGAAGAAGCACTAAGAGAATCAGTGATGGTGATTGTTCATGCAGCAAAGAGCGTACTCGAGCAAACACCCCCTGAATTATCAGCTGATATTATTGATCGTGGTGTCATTCTCACGGGCGGCGGTGCACAACTACACGGTATTGATATGATTCTTGCACAAGAACTAAAAGTACCTGTATTTATCGCGGAAAATCCAATGAACTGCGTTGCAACAGGTACTGGCATCATGCTTGAACATTTGAAAAAATAATTGCTTTCTGTTCTTTTAAATGGTTGACCGACTAGGCTATTATAAGGAACGGGAATTTTTTGTTTAAAATTGGTTCGTATGTATTTTCTTGCTTCGTTGCAGTGAACATTGCTAGGGGTTCAGCATTTTCACATGTGATACAGGTTTCATATAGCTGTTTAATCGCTGCTGCTTGCTGTATTCATGCCACTGTTCAAATGAAGACAATTACTTTCAAGGAAATATGAAGGAGTTTGTACCCAATGTCTAAAAAAAATGATCAACCGAAAGCAGCTCCTGCAGAAATTGACATGCCTGCAGAAGCCAGCACTTGGGTTGAGAATAAGGATCTACATGCGCATTCGCCTACGGGTCCAGTTCAGTCGAATCAAGATGAAGATGAAGATCAAGGTCAAGATGAAGATGTTTATGAATCATCTACTTTAGAAGAGAGTAGCGACGAGTATACTACCGACTCAAATCCCATTCGTTTGGAAGTAACGACTGCTTCAAATCTGGGTGTGGACCTCAATCAGGTAGAAGATGCTAGAATGTTGGAGGAACACCGTCTTTTGGAGAAACAACGAGTAAGAGATGCAGAGTGGATGAAAGAACAAGATGCGCAGTCACCTGAAGCGGTTGAGGAAAAGCGCGCTAAGAAAAAAGTAAGAGCGCAAAAAGGGAAAGTGACGAGGCGATATCGTCTTATTCCAATTTGGCTGAGGATTTTACTGATATTAGCGCTTTGTGTCATAGCCGTTATCGCAGGTGCCTACGTGGGTTATGTGATACTTGGGCATGGCGATTCTGGAGATGTTTTCAAAAAGGAAACTTGGCAGCATATTGTAGACTTGGTCAATGAATTCTAAAGTTGCTGGGTGTGACATGGTTTGCGCCAGATGGTCTATCACGAAGCGTTGTGCATAATATAGTTTGTACTGATGTAGCTGTAGGCGTAGGACTATTTAATTATAGTAATGGAGGTAGCTAGTTTGGACATTCAAGAAATCAAAGAGATCATCCCGCACAGGTATCCTTTTTTGTTGGTTGATCGCATTCTCGAAGTAACGGAGACATCGGCTGTTGGCATCAAGAATGTGAGTGCGAACGAACAATATTTTAATGGTCATTTTCCTGATTACCCAGTGATGCCAGGTGTGTTAATTGTGGAAGCGTTGGCACAGGTTGGTGCAGTAGCGATCCTCGGTAAAGAAGAAAATCGCGGGAAATTGGCTTTCTTTGCTGGTATTGATGGGTGTCGCTTTAAGAAGCAGGTTAAGCCAGGAGATCAATTGCACCTATCTGTAGAGATTACTAAGCTACGTGGTCCAGTTGGAAAAGGAAAAGCAGTTGCAACTGTTGATGGTCAGGTTGCTTGTGAAGCAGAACTTACTTTTGCGGTTCAATAAAATACATAGGTCGTTTGGGAATAGTAAAAAGGGATAAGTTCGTAACTTAGATGTGAGAAGATGCGAACTTTTTTTGGTTTACGTTTTTTTTTGTCAGTAAAAGGTTGTAAGTTCTCATTTCATCGTTTTTACAAGCCTCTAGTGGATGCGGTAGGATGAACGTAAGAAACCGAATTGAGGTGATGAAATGATCAATCAAGCAACACTAGTGGGCAGATTAACCAAGGATGTGGACCTTCGCTATACGCCTGATGGCAAGGCAGTTTCTAACGTTGCTGTTGCGGTGTCTAGAAATTTTCGCAATCAACAAGGCGAATACAAAACAGACTTTGTCCAGTGTACCTTGTGGGGGAGAGTGGCTGAGAAAACAGCACTTTATTGCGGTAGAGGTTCAGTCGTTGGTGTTACTGGCAGAATCGCTACTCGTAAATATGAGAATGCAGAACTGCGTACAGTGTATGTGACGGAAGTGATTGCGGAAAATGTGCAATTCTTAGATTGGAATCATAAATCCGATTCTTCCGAAGACAATGTGATTGATAAAGAAACAGAAAATGTGCAGGAAGGCGTGTGAGACCATGGCTGCGTCCAATTTGAAAGAAAATGCTACTGTAAATTTAATTAAGATTGTCGGTCATACCAACGCTCGTGTAGCAGACCATGATCATGAAATTCACATGATGAAACAATCCATTGCGTTGTTAATGAATCAACTATGTCACTTAGAAGTTCAGAAAGAACAATAATGCTTCCGCTTTACTGGTGATACAGTGCCTCGCGCACGTGTAATGGTGTACTTGTAGCGCAATGATTCTCCCCCAAATCCCTCGTACTTTCAGGGCTCAATATCTTGACAGGATACTAGCCAGTAAACTTCGCTAAAATCTTCCGTTTTAAACAACTATATACGCCTCTAGATGACTAAACCACTCTCCTCTATTAGTGGTTTAGCTCTTTTTTTTCTTGTCCTTGACATGGGTACCACTTCAGTTTTTAAATTTGTTTTGAATAAAAAGACCAGCATTTCATACAATGATTAACAGCTTAGAAATAACAGCGCGATTTTGACTATAGGGTGGTTGTTTATGAAAGTGCGAAAAGCAATAATTCCTGCAGCGGGACTTGGTACAAGATTCTTACCTGCAACAAAAGCAATGCCAAAAGAAATGTTACCAATTGTTGATAAGCCAACGATCCAATATATCGTTGAGGAAGCCATTGCTTCAGGTATTAATGACATTTTAATTGTCACTGGGAAGAACAAGCGGGCAATCGAGGATCATTTTGATTACGCCTCCGACCTAGAGTCAACCTTGCTTGAAAAAGGAAAGCTTGAATTATTGGAGAAAGTACAACAAACATCAAAAGTGGAGATTCATTATATTAGACAAAAGACACCCAAAGGATTAGGGCATGCAGTGTGGTGTGCGCGTAATTTCATTGGAAATGAACCATTTGCTGTGCTGCTAGGTGATGATATTGTCCAGTCTGAGGTCCCTTGTTTGCAGCAATTAATCAACGAATACGATCAAACAGGAAGCTCTATCATTGGCGTTCAACAGGTGCCAAGTAATGAAACGCATCGTTATGGTATTATCGAACCACTTGAACAAATCGGTAGACGGTATCAGGTAAAGAGTTTCACTGAAAAACCGGTCCCGAAAACGGCACCATCTAATTTGGCGATCATGGGCAGGTATATTCTTTCACCTGAAATTTTCACAATCCTCTCGCATCAAACTGTAGGTGCAGGCGGTGAAATTCAGTTGACTGATGCGATTCAAAAATTGAACGAAATCGAACAAGTCTATGCATATGATTTTGAAGGAACGCGTTATGATGTTGGGGAGAAGTTGGGGTTTATCGAGACGACAATTGATTTTGCATTACAGAATCAGGATTTATGCGACGATCTGTTGGATTTTATAAAATTAAAGCTATCACAATATCATGGGTGAATCAGCAAAATGCTCAATTGAGCCGCTTACGATTGACACTTGTAGTTGCTACAGTAATGAGGCGTAGCGAAAGTGAACATTGCGAGTGGTAGTTCCGGGCGGAGCTACCACTCGCAATAAGCAATTTGTTTTCATGCCATCTGATTGATGATGGTTGGCAGCAGCCAGTAAAGGGCAACTGCCATTAAACAGGCAACGAATAGACAAATCCATATAAAAAACAGCATGAGTTAGAAAAAAGCTCATGCTACCTGATTTGCCTATTCAGAAACGGTTTAAGAAATCTTATACTCATCTACATGAAAGACATCATAACAACTACATCATCAATAATATACACATTTTGATAATTCGGTTCACCGGAATGCACATTTTCACCATATTCATAATGGTAGTAAATCAAATTCTTGGAATCCTCCAATTTTATACCTAATTCCCGTAGCTCCTCTTCGCTTCCTCCTGCGAATTTATAATAGTAGTTTGGATCATCTACAAGCCATCTGTCATTATTGTTATCGTTGTCTACTTGCCACTGTTCATGTGCCGTATTATTATTACTCACAATCTCTAGAGGTTCGCCAAGGATATCTATTACTTCTTCGGTGCTCATCCCAGCTCTAATCTCTTCAAAGTCCTCTACAGTTAATTCTTTCTTATCACCACAGCCAGTAATAATTAGTAACACACACACTATACATACTAGAAACTTTGATTTTCTCATTCCATCTCCTATTCTCGAATGTTTGTTTCTGAATCTTTCCAAATTGAATATCCATCTTTCTCATTATCAGATTTAATATCATATTCAGGTAACGTTGGACTTTCCCAATTAACACCGTCCCTTATTTCTGGGTCAAGGGTTTGTGGTGGGTCAGAATCCAAATGTTCATGAACATAGTCATTGCCATCAGCATAATTAAAAGAGCTTCCATTTGTCATCTGATTTTCAAAATTTTCATCGTGTACATAATGCGCTGGGTCACTGTCAACCATACCTTCATTAACAACTAATACATTCCATTGACTCACAAATGCACCGTTTTCATCAAGTATATATTCAGAATGAAAATCTTGACTAACACGTTTTCTATTCTCATGCCCTGCCCAGTACTCTTTATATTTTTTCATGTCACTTTTATTTGAATTCTCTAATGATGCTGGATACGGGGGAAGCACTTCAGGGAATTTATTATGGTAGCGTGCATCTTCGCGATACATTTTTTCACCTTCTAATTCTTTATTCACATACGCTTCCAGTGCTTGTTCATCTGTCATTCCCTCAGCTTTATAATTATTACGGATATACTCAATATTATGCTTATCAATATACATTCTAAATTGATGTACTTCCTTTGGCAAGGGCTTTGTTGCATAAGCTCCCTGTACACATTTTGAAAATTGATGAAAGAATTCATCATGCGGAGGTATTTTTGGATCAAGTTTTAGTGCGCCAGGATTCGGTATCAAATTGCCGTCCTTATCTTTCATGAAGCCCAGTTGTAACATACCATTTTCATCTGTCACCGCACCCAAATGCTTAAGGACTAAGTAAATTTTCTGCTTCTCTGTTTTATTGCTACTTTTAAACAGTAATAAATAGATATCAGAGCCAACTAACTTCATTTGCTCACCATAATTGGCCAGCTCAGCTTGTGCATTTTCCTTTGTCAAATCTTTATTCAATTTCTTTAGATAAGCATTAATAGCAGCTGAATCCCAGCCGTCTGCTTCAAGCTGTTTAATTTGCGATAATACTAGGTTTCGATACGCCTTGTATTCCTCTTCATTCATCCCTTCTGGCACATCAATGAAGTATGGAATAGATTTCTCTGCCATCCCCTCACTCCAGCTCATATCTAGCGATGCTGTGCTAAATGTACCTGTTGACGCATTGTAGCCCTTATTTAGTTGTACCTCTTCAAGCCCTCGCGTAATATTTGATATCAGTTCATTGGCAGAATCAAAGTACTCTTTTGATGTGTAGTTAAATTGATAAAGTAGCTCTAATTTATCTAGCAATTGCCTTTTCGTCATTTCCAAGGTATCAAATAATGTATCTGCTCCATCAATATGTTTCATTTCATCGCCAAAAGTATAAAAAAGGTTATCAATCACTCTAATTTGTTCTTCCACCTGTGCTTCAATTATATCACTACCAGATACGTCTGCTTCAAATGAAGTAGGAATCAGTTTGTTCTGTACCATCAGTTCACAGCATAATGAAATCATCGCCTCTGCAAGCAACTTATATGTACTTTCCATGTAGGCTTTGGCACTACTATATGTGACACCCTGCAAGTTCTCGTTGTGTACAAAGGCTTCGACTGATTGTATCACTTTCCCCATGGCTTCGATTATCTCCGTACAGACAGCTTCCGCACTCTCAGCCTGCTTTTTCGTTTCATCAAGAAACATATTTAAACTCATTATCTACATAACCTCCATCACGATTTTTCTTAATTCATGCTGATAATCATTCTCTTTGTCATCCAGCAAGCGTTTTTCTTTTTGCAATTGCTCAAGCTTTTGTTCATGGCTATAGATCATTGTTTGAGTGTTGTTATCATGGTCTTGAACACTACTAGACAAGATATTTTCAAATTCATTGTCGTTTGACCAGATAGCATGGACTTCTTCTAAATGACTGATGCTTTGAAAGCGAAATGCAGTCACCGCCTCAAGTTCCTGCTCATGCTTCCTAATTTCCAATTCGTTCACTTCCTGCTGTTCCCAAATACTCTTTAGCTCTGATCGTTTTAAATCTTCCAATCTCTCTAATTCCTGAATTTCAAGTTTTGAATAGTTCATCGTACACCGCCTTTGTACATCTGTTTGTCTAGTTCCTCAAACTTCTCGGCTGATAACACTATACAATCAATATCTTTCTCGAATGACTGAATAAAATCTTCGGATAGTTTTATTATTTTGTGATTAGCTGTGATTGCTTGTGCGTTTACTTCCAACGTTGTTTCTTCTGCCTCTTCAATTTTTTGTTGCGAAGCATTCTGCAATGAATCTGATGCACTGTACATTTCGTTCGTAACTACCGTGGCAACATCAATACTGCTCTTTACACTTGTACCCAAAACGACATGCCTCCTAGTCCTAATATTCTCATAATACACCAATTATGTTATCACATTGGAGATAACTTTTAAATTAAAATTTAAATAAAAGAAATCCTGGTATATTTTATCTAGTTATCCGTGAAAACAATTGCTGGTGGTATTATTAGTTGAGGAAGTGAATTAAAAATATCAATATTTTTCAAACAAGGTTTTAAATTCAGTTACAATGGTTTGAAACACTAAAATTGGATTGAAAGGGTGGGGGACGTTGGTTTTGAGTTGTACTGA
>JAVBKF010000121.1:0-53941 GCA_031554215.1 Caryophanales bacterium | reverse complement strand
CCAGTAGGAAATGATGTCGCAACTTCTTGGGCAAATGTATTGGCAGGAGTTTCTGGTATCGGTCCACTTACAAGGCATAACCCAGATGATTACCCAGCAAAAGTTGCAGCAGAATTAAAAGATTTTGATATAGAGAAGTTTCTTCCGCGCAAGGAATCACGGAAGATGGATCGTTTCACACAATATGCAGTAGCGGCTTCAATGATGGCTTTAGAGGATTCAAAGCTCGTGATTAATGAATCAAATAGTGAACATATTGGCGTGTGGATTGGCTCTGGTATTGGTGGTATGGAGACACTCGAAACGCAGTATGAGAAGTTCCTTGAGAAAGGATACCGGCGAGTGAGTCCATTCTTCATTCCAATGCTGATACCGGATATGGCATCAGGTCAAGTATCGATTCAGCTCGGCGCAAAAGGAGTGAACTCTTGCACTGTCACCGCATGTGCAACAGGAACCAATTCGATTGGCGACGCATTCAAAGTGATTGCGCGTGGTGATGCTGATGCAATGATTACAGGTGGTGCAGAAGCCCCGATAACCAGAATGGCTATTGCTGGTTTTTGTTCAAATACAGCGTTATCAACAAACCCAGATCCAAACACAGCTTGTCGCCCCTTTGACAAAAACCGTGACGGTTTCATCATGGGAGAGGGTGCAGGAATTGTCATTCTCGAGGAATTAGAACATGCACTAGCGCGTGGTGCTCATATTTACGCGGAAATTGTAGGTTATGGTTCAACGGGTGATGCCTACCATATTACATCGCCAGCGCCAAATGGTGAGGGTGGTGTGCGTGCAATGAAAATGGCCCTTCGTGATGGCGGGGTTCTACCTGAGGAAGTTGGTTATGTGAATGCACATGGCACATCAACGCCATACAATGACAGTTTTGAAACTGCGGCACTCAAAGAAGTATTTGGTGCACATGCAGAGGGTTTACCGATTAGCTCGACTAAATCAATGACGGGTCATTTATTAGGTGCCGCGGGCGGGATAGAAGCTATCTTCTCGGTCCTTGCATTGCAAGAAGGAAAAATACCACCAACCATTAATTTAGAGGAACCAGATCCGGAATGTGATCTCTATTATGTACCAAACGAGGCCATTGAGCGGGAAATTGACGTGGTGATGTCAAATTCACTAGGCTTCGGTGGTCATAACGCAACGATTGTATTTAGAAAATACAATCAGTAAATAGTACTTTTTTCAAACGAGTAGGTGTCACATCAATGTGATGCCTTTTTTGTCTTTTTGAAAACGTACCCGTAGCTGAGAAATGGTTTGGACAATGAACAAGGTTAATCATTGACACTGACTCCTTTGTGAGAAATTTTGTTGGAAGCGATAGGAACCCCATAACATTTTTTAAAGGTGATTCTACTGAGTGGGGTGGACTGGCTACTTCCTTGCTGAGAATCCACGACATACGAATTTCAGTTAGAAGCTGTTATTATTGACTTGCTTCCTCACATTAACAACTGCCGAGCAGGCGTACACTGCGTACTTAATCATTCTGGCAGAATTTCCACATCAATTTTTCAAATAGGCACCATGGAACTGGCTATGGGCATACGATAGTAAAAACAGTGGTGATTGTATGAGCATTGTTCGGACAGATAAGTGGATGGAAACTGGGCTTTCCGTTGAGGAGCAAATTTTGACGTACCTTGAAATGCGGGATGCCTCCCTAATTCGAGAACTCAGAAAAAATGGCATGGCTAGTTTTAATAGGCAAGCTGAACAGGTATTTAACCAGATGAAAAAAAAAGAACAATGGCAAAAGCTGAATGAATTATTTGATTGTTACCGGAAGAGGATGAAGGGACCTGACGTCCCTGTGTTTATGTTGCCATCACGGGGAAACTTATTGGTAGCGGCAAAGAAATCAGGTGTTGCTTTTAAGAACATGGTGTTTCTCTTTATTCCTAACCAAATCAGTGATACTGAACTTGAAGCGCTTTTTGTCCATGAATACCACCATACATGCAGATTACATAAGTTGAAAGGCGAAAATGACACATTGCTGGACACATTGATTATGGAAGGGCTCGCGGAAAAGGCGGTTGCCGAATTTTGCGGAGAGGCATACCTTGCCCCGTGGATTACAGGATTTGAGGACAAACAAATGGAATCCTTGATTGAAACGTCCTACAAAGCCCATTTTTCAATCAAAAAAAGTAGTAGTCAGCATGATGATTTAGTGTACGGGTTGCGGTCTGTACCAAGGATGGCTGGCTATGCTGTTGGTTATCATCTCGTCGATCAATATTGCCGTAAAAAGAAGTCAATGACGGTGAAGATGCTGGCCACGCCTTCAAATGATTTTATCTAATTGTCCGGCGTTGGCTGTTTTGTTATCAATGTTTGACTGGGTTTTCCATAATTTACATTGCTATTCATGTAATGATTACTTGTTTTTTTTGAATGAATTGCCCACCATTTGCCAATAATGATTTTACAAAGAATATTAATAAACCGAGTTGGTGAGGTTTTTGCGAATGTTACATCTCCATGATGTTTGGGTTAATTGGTTTGAAGGTGAAGAATGCGGGATGAATGTCTGTGAGTTTCATGAATGGCGTAAAAGCGATCACGTTGAATTGCTTGAACAGGTTGCTTTATTGAAAATCAAGCCTGATTTCTATCACATAATCGAAAACGGTATGAATGAATTGCCGAGTCAACTACTGAAGGATATTTATCAACAGTCATTTGTGAGACGGAAAAATGAGCGCAGTGTGATGGATTACTGCGCTGTACTAACTGATGGTGTTGGGATTATGGCGATTGATACGATTGGTTACACCATTCCAATTCGTAAGAGCCGGATTGTGCCAAGGCATGAGCAACAAATTCTCGAACAGGTCTTAAAGCTAGAAGCTACATATTATGAATTTGATCTGCTGTATACGACCACGCAAATCAGTGAGATTAATGCATTAGCGCCCCATCCATCAGTATTGTATGGATTGACGCGGAAAGAAAGAGGGCTCAAGAAGTTGTTGCTACTGGCACTAGAGCATATCTACCTTTCACAAAATGTCGCAGAAATCCGTTATTGGTTTACTGAATGGTTTCCTGAAAAATATCATGAAGCTCGTCTTGCAGATTTCGAGGAAGTGTGGTCTTTGTTTTATGAGTCAATTTCTGTTGGTTGGACGAGAAAACATACACTGTTCTGTGAAAAAATCATTAAAGGGCAAAACTATTTGGAACAATTGTGGGATATCGAAATTGGCGAGCGACCTTACATGAAATAAGCTGTTTCAAACTAAAAGCTCGGCTGTTCGCTCACGCCTTGGAGGGAAAAGATACACGAAAGCAAAAAAACCTATCGGCATAAACGAATGCCAATAGGTTTTTTTTTCATTTCTGATCAGCTAGGCAGCTGTGTGGTTATTCGCTTAGTTGAAAGACAATGCTGATAATGAGACAGTGACGATCAACATAATTGCTCCGGTCAATATTAGTGGCAACTTTAGCTGGAAATCGGTTTGGTCAAGTGGGTCGTCTGCTACAGTCGCGTACTCTTCTTCAATCGTTTCTCTTTTCTGAAAAGACCTCAAAAACTTCCCGTAGGAATATTTAAAGAATGAGAAGAAACCACCGTCTTGTATGTAAATAATCAGTCCCAATAGCAGGCAAATCATGCCTAATACAAAGTAGCTGTTGATAAATGCCAGAAGAAATTTGGATTGGGCAAATAAAGAATAGACTGTAGCTATCGCAATAGACCCAATGGTTAACGCGCCTGTCTTCTTTGCGGTATTCGTGATGGTCTCCCCCTTTTTGGTTCACAGTCAATTATTTTAGAATACTTCTGATTATACCGAATTTCATCAGCTATTATCAAATATAGAAAAGTCTGGGTTATCAATTGAAAACTGTTTTGATAAGGCTTATCCCTTGATTATCTGTAGTACATATTCTACAATAAAGCTAGTTGATGTCAATTATGTTTCAAAAGGAGCCTACTAAGGGGGATTTTGTTACACTTACAATCTATCCTGATAGCAACGATAGCTTAATTTGGAAGTTATCTATATTTTCAGAATAGAGTGTTAGTTAACCGGGTGCCTTCTTCATTAGCCTCTGCTGGAGGTAGTGACTGAAACAAACAGTATTTTGGCATCTTCAATATTCAGAAGATTTCAATTCTAAGCTTAGGGGAGGATAAGGCATGAAGAAGAAAAGTTTATTTTTAGTGATTGCCCTGCTTTTGGTTTTTAGTTCAGTACTTGCTGCTTGTGGTAGTGACGAAAAAACTACTGGGGACAAGAAGCCATCAACGACAGATGGGAAAAAGAATTTAGCTGCAGTGCAAGAGTTAAACTTAGCATCAACTGCTGATATTCCAGATTTAGACCAATCCACTGCAACAGATGCGGTTTCATTCATCGTATTCAGTAACGTGTTTGAGGGACTATATACGCTTGGAGAGAACGATAAAGTTGAGCCAGGTATTGCGAAAGCTGACCCTAAAAAGAGCGAGGACGGCAAAGTTTGGACAATTGACCTTCGCGATGATGCAAAATGGTCTAATGGAGATCCAGTAACAGCGCATGACTTTGTTTACGGTTGGCAACGTACGCTTGCACCAGATACGAAATCAGAGTATGCAAGCATGATGTATTCAATCAAAAATGCAGAAGCTGTCAACACAGGTGCACTTCCTGCTGATCAACTCGGCGTGAAAGCAATTGATGATTATACGCTTGAAATCACATGGGAAAAAGTATATCCGTATACGCAATCATTACTTGCATTCGGTACGTTTATGCCGCAAAACCAAAAGTATGTAGAGTCTCAAGGTGAGAACTTTGCAAAAGAAGCGAATACGCAAGTATATAACGGACCATTTGTACTCGAGAGCTGGGATCATGGGCAAGGCTGGTCATATAAGAAAAATGATCAGTATTGGGATAAAGAAAATGTTACTTTAGACACGATCAATGTTCAAGTGATTAAAGATGATAACACACGCTTACAACTGTATAACAAAGGTGAGCTTGACCGTGCAAACTTAGCAGCGGTACAAGTGCCTCAAAATAAAAACAGTGATGATTTCAAGGTAGAAAAAGATTCATCAACATTCTTCTTGAAAATGAACCAGAAAAATGAATTATTAGCCAATGTGCATGCAAGAAAAGCAATGGCCATGGCGATTGATAAAGAAGCTTTCACCGAGAAAATTCTAAGTGACGGTTCAACACCAACTGATTATCTTGTGCCGGATGACTTTGCTTACGATGAGAATGGCAAGGAATTTCATGAAGGATACCCAGATGAGCTAGTATTTAACATCGAGGAAGCCAAAAAAGAATGGGCGCTCGCGAAGAAAGATCTTGGAAAAGATACTTTCACAATTGAGTTCCTAAACTATGATACAGCCAGTGCAAAAAAAGTTGGTGAGTTCATTAAAGAACAGCTTGAAACGAATCTTGAAGGTTTAACAGTCAATATTGTTCCTAAGCCATTTGGACCAATGCTCGAAGATCAAAAGGCATTGAACTATGATATCACTTATGCTGGATGGGGACCAGATTATCCAGATCCAATGACATTCTTAGAGTTATACGAAACAAATAACTCTTTCAATAGATCAATGTATTCAAATCCTGAGTACGATGCGATTATCGCTGCTGCTAACGGACCATTACTTGACGACCCTGCAAAGCGTTGGACAGAAATGCAAAAAGCAGAAAAAATCTTGATTGAAGAAGATCAAGCGATTGTCCCACTTTACCAAAGATCATATTCATACCTAGAGAATCCAAAAGTTGAAGGCGTTATGTTGCATAACTTCGCTGGTGATTATACTTATAAGGATGCATACATCGCTAAGTAATACCAGCTTGTGGCAACATAATTGACGGCTAGGAGGGGAGTATATGCGGTTATTCGCATCCACTCTCCTTTCGTCAATCTGCTATATGTACAAGAAATGGGGGTGCGGTAATGTTACGGTATACTTTGAAAAGATTTTTATTAATGATTGTTACATTGTTTGTCATCGCGACGTTGACGTTCTTCATGATGAAGCTAATTCCTGGATCACCACTGAAGAACCGGGAGAAACTTTCAGCGGAGCAACAAGAAAGAATAGAAGAGCAATATGGACTCAATGATCCATTAGTCGTTCAGTATGCAAACTATATGAATAATCTTGTGCACGGGGACATGGGTGAGTCGTTCCAGTTTGCGGGGCGTGAAGTCACACAGGTCATCGGGGATAGCGTTTGGGCTTCAGCAAGGCTTGGCTTTCAAGCATTAGTATTTGGGACAATTGTTGGCCTAATCTTAGGAATTATTGCAGCGATAAAGCATAATACCTGGGCGGATTACTTAACAACTGTGATTGCTGTCATTGGCGTGTCCGTTCCGTCATTTGTTTTTGCCTCTATATTGCAATTGCTATTTGCAGTAGAGCTTGACTGGTTACCGGTTGCGGGATGGCCGTCGGCGCCATTCACAGAATTTGATAAGACAATCTTACCAACCTTAGCGTTATCCGTTTTTGTTATTTCTACGACAGCTCGTTTCATGAGAACGGAGTTGCTAGAGGTATTGGGTTCGGATTATATTTTGCTTGCGAGAGCAAAAGGGGTTAGCAGGTGGAATGTCATTTTTAAACACGGCGTTCGTAATGCGTTAATTCCTGTTATCACGATTCTAGGACCACTAGCGGTTAATATTATGACAGGTTCACTCGTTATTGAGCGAATATTTGCCATTCCAGGGTTAGGCGAACAATTTGTTACTTCGGTTACTACCAATGATTATTCTGTTGTCATGGGACTCGCGATATTCTATAGTCTCATTTTCGTTATCATTATTTTTGTGATTGATATGTTGTATGGCATTATTGATCCTAGAATTCGTGTGGCAGGAGGCGATAAATCATGAGTAAACAAAATTTAACGCCTGAAATGTTTGAAATTGTTGGGACTACTTTGCAAGATCAAGAGAAAATCTCACGCCCGAGCCTTACATTCTGGAAGGATGCCTGGGTGAGGTTAAAGAAGAATAAAGGGGCACTTGTCGGTCTTGTCATGGTTACGCTGATTATTCTATTAGCAATCTTCGCGCCAATGGTGTCGCCTTATGATTATAAGGAACAAGATCCGACGCTGAAGACACAATACTTACCACCGAAGATACCAGTACTGGAGAATGTCTCATGGCTCCCATTTGATGGAGAAATGGCTGATATCACAGGTGCAACTGATGAGAATGGTGATCCAGTAATGATCGACTATTACGCGGAGACTGGTGAAGAGGACTATCATTATTTTGGGACTGATGAGTTTGGCCGAGATATTTGGACAAGGGTTTGGTATGGCGCACGGATTTCAATTGCAATAGGTATCCTCGCTGCACTGATTGACTTTTGTATCGGTGTTGCTTATGGAGGGATTTCAGGCTATTTTGGTGGTAAAGTTGATATCATCATGCAACGATTTTCGGAAATCCTGATTGGGATACCATTCCTAGTCATTGTCATCTTAATGATGCTCGTTCTCGGACCAGGATTCTGGTCAATTGTGTTTGCCATGGTCGTGACCGGTTGGATTGGTATGTCAAGGATTGTTCGTGGACAGTTTCTTAAACTGAAGAATCAAGAGTATGTAATGGCTGCAACCACACTTGGTGCATCAAGCTCCCGGATTATCCTGAAACATTTACTACCGAATTCTCTAGGACCACTGATTATTTCGATTATGTTTACGATTCCTTCTGCAATATTCTTTGAATCGTTTCTTAGTTTTATCGGACTCGGGATTCCGGCACCACAAGCGTCGCTAGGAAGTTTGGTCAGTGATGCGTTACCTGTGTTATTCATCTATCCTTATATGCTGATTATTCCAGCGATAATACTGAGTGTCCTTATTCTGAGTTTTAATTTGATTGCCGATGGCTTGCGTGATGCAATTGATCCGAAAATGCGTAAATAGAAGGAGAGAATGAAGATGGAAAAGTTACTAGAAGTTAAAGATCTGCATGTCTCTTTCAAAACGCATGGAGGAGAAGTGAAGTCTGTACGCGGTGTCAGTTTTGACCTATATAAAGGGGAGACGCTAGCAATTGTAGGGGAGTCAGGGTCCGGAAAGTCCGTAACCGTAAAGACAATCATGAGATTGATTCCAGATCCTCCTGGCCGCATCGCAAATGGCGAAATCCTATTTGGCGGGCGAGACCTCGCGCAGTTGAAGGAAAAGGAAATGCAACAAGTGCGTGGAAAAGACATCTCAATGATTTTTCAAGACCCAATGACTTCTCTCAATCCAACAATGAAAATTGGTAAGCAGATCATGGAAGGTTTAATGAAACATCAGCATCTGAGTAGGGCAGAGGCGCGGAATCGGGCACTTGATCTTATGAAGCTGGTTGGTATTGCAAAAGCTGAGGAGAGAATGCAACAATATCCGCATCAGTTTTCAGGCGGGATGAGACAGCGGATTGTTGTTGCGATTGCACTAGCATGCAATCCAAAAGTGTTAATCGCTGATGAACCGACGACAGCACTTGACGTAACGATTCAAGCACAGATTCTAGAGATGATGAAGGACTTGCAGGAGAAAATTGAGACATCAATTATTTTTATCACACATGACTTAGGTGTTGTGGCCAATGTAGCAGACCGGGTTGCGGTGATGTATGGTGGTCAAATTGTCGAGATTGGCACTGTCGATGAAATATTCTATGATCCGCGTCATCCTTATACATGGGGGCTTTTAACCTCGATGCCAAGTTTGGATACGGATGAACAAACAGAGCTGACGGCGATTCCTGGAACACCACCTGATCTAATGAATCCACCGAAAGGTTGCCCGTTTGCACCAAGAAATCCGTATGCAATGGCAATTGATCATGAACTTGAACCACCTTATTTCCAACTTTCAGAAACGCATTATGCGAAAACATGGTTGCTGCACCCGCAGGCACCAAAGGTGGAACCACCTGCGTTCGTCAAAAGTCGTCAGCGGGCAATGCCAGGGAATTTCGCGACACCAATTGAGGTAGGAGGTGCGAAGGCGTGAGCAGAGAAAAACTGGTAGAGGTAAAGAATCTAAAGCAGTATTTTAATGTCGGTAAACCGAATGAAGTTCGTGCCATTGATGACATCTCATTTGATATCTACCGCGGTGAAACGCTTGGTATTGTTGGTGAATCAGGGTGCGGTAAATCGACAACTGGTCGGTCGCTTATTCGCTTGTACCAAGCAACAGCTGGGCAAGTTCTCTTTGAAGGAAAAGATGTTCATTCGATTAAGAAGAGATCAGATTTAAGGGAATTTAATCGGAAAATGCAAATGATCTTTCAGGATCCGTATGCATCACTGAATCCAAGAATGACAGTCCAAGATATCATTGCCGAAGGGATTGATATTCATGGGCTTGCTAAGTCAAAAGAACAGCGGACAAGTATGGTGCGTGAGCTTCTTGAGACAGTGGGACTGAGTTATGAACATGCCAGTCGTTATCCACATGAATTCTCTGGTGGTCAAAGGCAACGAATTGGGATTGCGCGGGCACTTGCAGTACAGCCTGATTTCATTATTGCCGATGAGCCGATTTCTGCATTAGATGTATCCATCCAAGCACAGGTGGTTAATCTACTCGAGAAATTGCAAAAGGAAAGAGGGCTAACGTATTTGTTTATTGCTCATGACTTATCAATGGTCAAATATATCTCTGACCGGATTGGCGTGATGTATTTTGGAAAGTTAGTAGAGCTTGCCCCAAGTAATGCGCTCTACAAGAATCCGCTTCATCCTTATACGAAGTCGTTACTTTCTGCGATTCCACTACCAGATCCTGATAGTGAGCGGAAACGTCGCCGGTTTGCTTATCATCCTGCGAAGGACCACGAAGGTGCCGAAGGAGAGGTTATGGTGATGCGGGAAGTCGCTCCGGAACATCATGTCCTCTGCTCTGAAAAGGAATTTGAACAATATAAGGCTGCTTATAGAAGTTAAATTGTTTAGGATGTATTTGGCGAAAGATCGCATATGTAAAAACCTCACGATTTGTACTGACATTGTCCCAAAAATTAGCGCTTGGGGCACCAGTAACATCTCGTGAGGTTTTTTCTATCCATTAACAAATAGTTGATGCATTTATGATTTCTTATTACCACCAACCATATTAAATCCTGCAGTCGACTTATCGGATTGATCGACAAACTTAGATCGGTTCTTTCTTCCAAATAGATGAATGCCGATTCCATTACTGATCACTCCGAGTAGTGCGGTAATGCCAATGATTAAGAGTGAAACTAAAGCGAAGTCAAGAATGTACATATAGGCCTCCAATCTAACTAGTCTATTCTGATCCCTGCGTGCCGAACGGACACAAGTCATTTGAGTTGCCGTTTGTTTTCATTACTGTCTATATTATAGCCAAGTCGTCGGTCTTATTCAAATATTAATGCATACACTTTGTAACTGTAGAAGATTTTCATTAATTGTGGATAAAATATGAACAAACTACTCTGGAAAAGAGGTTTTTATACTGTTTTTATTTGGAAAAATGAACTGAATAAGAATAAGTGTTCTTATTTATCGCAAGAAAGTGACTAAAATGTTAAAAGTTTTTTTCTAAAATGTGTACACAATAGTCAAATTATGTTGTATAATGACAATAGTAGTTAATAGATTCGCTAAATTGTAATTTTTGAGAGATCTATTTTACCTTAAAAACAAAGGAGGAATTAAAATGGTTACACTATACGTAACGCCTAGTTGCACCTCTTGTAGAAAAGCAAAAGCATGGCTTGAAGAAAATGATATCCCTTATGTGGAACGAAACATTTTCAATGAAAGAATGAGTATTGACGAAATTAAAAACATCCTTCGAATGACCGAAGAAGGAACAGACGAAATTATTTCAACACGGTCAAAGACGTATGAAGAGCTTGATATGGATTTAGAGAATTGCCCTCTGCAAGAATTGTATCAAGTGATTCAGCAGAATCCAGGATTACTGAGAAGACCGATTTTAATTGATGAAAAGCGTTTGCAAGTTGGTTATAATGAAGATGAAATCAGACGATTTTTGCCAAGAGAAGTCAGAAGCTTTCAGCTTAGAGAAGCACAGCGCTTAGCGTTCTAACGGATATTAACCTTTTTTACATATAATTATTTTGACATATTAGATCATGGATTGATTCACAATACGGGTTATGACTCCCCATCAGAAGTGGAGTGAGTGGCTCCGCAGATGATGTTTCCATAGATCATGCGATGCCTAGGGTTACCTGTTGGGTGTCGCTTTTTTTTGGCGTATTTACTGGAGTTCCATAAACCGAGAAAATCGGATTTGAAAATGATGATAGCCAAGTATGTGGGGAAATAATGGTGAAGCATATGTGTGAATAGGCAAAGTCACAATAAAATGCATATCTCCATTTTATTTTTTTCAGATGCAACTTTTGCTTGTACTAGAATGCAAACAGCAAACACTGGTAAATGTTTCACTAATAAATTCACACCGAAATCATTGCTTTTCGCGCCTTTTTGGTCTATTATTCAATATTGTAATACCTAAAATTATACTCTTATCAAGAGAGGGTGAGGGAGAGATCCCGATGACCCCCAGCAGCCAGCACGCATGTGTGCAGTGGTGCTAAACTTGAGCAAGGCATGGAGCCTTGAGCGATGAGAGGAAGGGAAGCCATAGACAAGCTAAACTTCTGCTCTCTAGCGGAGTTTTTTTATTATGTAAAAACCATTTTATGGGAGAGAAGAGGAGAAAAGATGGCTGTACAACGTCGGTTATTTACTTCAGAGTCTGTGACAGAGGGGCATCCAGATAAGATCTGTGACCAGATTTCTGATGCTGTATTAGATGCAATTTTGGCAAAGGATGCAAATGCGCGGGTCGCCTGTGAAACGTCAGTTACAACGGGTCTTGTCCTTGTTGCAGGGGAAATAACAACGTCAACTTATGTTGATATTCCTAAACTGGTTAGGCAAACAATTAAAGAGATTGGCTATGATCGTGCGAAGTATGGGTTTGATTCTGAAACCTGTGCTGTGCTGACAGCGATTGATGAGCAGTCTGCTGATATTGCAATGGGTGTTGACCGGGCCCTCGAGGCAAGGGAAGGTTGGATGTCTGAGGAAGAGATTGAGGCAATCGGTGCTGGGGATCAGGGGCTCATGTTTGGGTTTGCTTGTAATGAGACACCAGAACTCATGCCATTACCAATTTCTCTTGCACATCAGTTGTCACATCGTTTGGCAGCTGTCCGTAAGGATGGGACGTTGTCTTATTTACGACCAGATGGAAAAACACAGGTGACGATTGAGTATGATGAAAATAACCTACCAGCTCGTGTGGATACGATTGTCATTTCAACGCAACATGATGCTGATACGTTGTTGTCACAGATACAAAAGGACTTAAGGGAATATGTGATTGATCCGGTTGTTCCTAGTGCGTATATAGATGAGAACACGAAGTTTTTTATTAACCCAACAGGTCGTTTTGTGATTGGTGGACCGCAAGGCGATGCCGGTCTGACTGGTCGGAAAATCATTGTTGATACGTATGGTGGTTATGCACGCCATGGTGGTGGTGCATTCTCTGGGAAAGATGCGACAAAGGTTGATCGTTCTGCTGCCTATGCGGCGCGTTATGTTGCGAAAAATATTGTTGCTGCCGGTCTAGCTGACAAAGTAGAAGTTCAATTAGCTTATGCGATTGGTGTTGCACGCCCTGTCTCGATTGCGATTGATACATTTAACACGGGCAAGGTGGCTGAATCTGTACTCGTTGATTTGGTCAACCAGCACTTTGATTTACGCCCAGCAGGGATCATTAAGATGCTCGATTTACGTCGGCCAATTTACCGACAAACAGCGGCTTACGGTCATTTTGGGCGTACTGATGTAGTGTTACCGTGGGAGAAAACGGACAAGGCACGCGCTTTACTTGAAGCGACTGAAGTCATGACAAGAGTATGATTGGGTTGACCTAAATAAAATAAGTATACCTGATGCTTTGAGGGTGCGCCTTGATCTTTCCGGCAATGTTTAGCTGTCTGTAGAGCTCAGTGTCTGGTGCATTCCCCCGAAGAGAGGTATACTTTTTTTCTTACAGTGGTGATGATTGTTGTAGTTGCTGATAGATTTGTCCCTTCGTTACATAACTCTGAATATTTTGCTTCATCTCTATGTGTTCCGCCTCAGTCACATCACGAATCACCTTAGCAGGCCGGCCATAGGCCATTTTATCTGCTGGAATTACTTTGTTTGGTGAAATGAGTGAGCCTGCTCCGATAAAGCTACCTGCACCGATTTCTGCGCCATCTAGCAGTGTTGAGCCCATCCCAATTAGTGCGTTTTTACGAATTGTACAACTATGCAGTATGCACATATGACCAATGGTGACGTCGTTTTCAATAATCAGTGGGACACCTGTACTTTGATGAAGGACACTGTTGTCTTGGATATTGACATTTTCTCCAATGAAAACAGGTGCGACATCTCCGCGGATGACGGTTCCGAACCAGATATTAGCGCCAGCACCGATTGTGACGTCACCAGTAATGACTGCGGTGTCCGCAATGAAAGCAGTTGGGTCGATTTTGGGTTGCTGATTTTTATAAGGGTAGATGTTCATATTTTTTAAATCCTCCTTCAATTCAGTGTATAATGGAATGACGGAACTGTAAAACTGTACGTGTTCATTTTTTTGAAAAAAGAAGGCGGTGGGAGTATGGCTGTTGATCCATTTCTGAAAAAATATCAGGCAAAGTCGCTTGCTAAGGGTGTTGTTGTCATTGTTCATGGCGCGATGGAGCATCAGGGGCGTTACCAGTGGCTTGCGGAGAAATGGAATGCAAAAGGGTATCATGTGGTGATGGGTGATTTGGTTGGGCAAGGTGAAAATAGGGGCGAGAAGCCTGGTCACATTGACTCCTTTCAGCAGTATATTCAGCAGGTAAGTAGCTGGGTGGATGAAGCAAATCGGTACGGGTTGCCGGTGTTCTTGCTCGGGCATAGTATGGGCGGGTTAATTGTAATCCGCGTTCTCGAATTGTCTACATTGCCAATTGCGGGAGTACTCTTGTCGTCGCCATGCGTAGCACTTGCTCATAAACCATCATTGCCACTCGACCTCATTTCCCGGGCAATTAATCGTGTCAAACCTGATTTGTTGATTGAATCCGGGATTACGCCAACGCTTGCAACTAGGAATCAAGCAGTGATAACGGCTGATCAGCAAGATGATTTGATGATCAGCAAAGTGTCTGTTCGTTGGTATCGTGAATTGACGAATGCAATGGGACTTGCTTTTGAACAAATTACTCGGTTTATGCCGGTTCCCTTGCTCGTCATGCAGGGCGGGAACGACTTGATCGTTGATCAGGTTGCGGTAGGAAACTGGGTAAAGGCCTGCCCGATTACAGATAAAGCGTTTTGTCTGCTACCGGGGTACTATCATGAAATTTTTAATGAGCCGGAACGGGAGACGGTGTTTATACAGGCATTGGCATTTGTTGAAGTGGTTTTGCAGAAGCGTGAGTTGCTTTAGCTCCCGGTCTTCCCGAGTGGTAAAGTAGGCTAGATAGGGAGTTTAGACCGTATTAAGTGTGATTTGAGAAGTGGTGAGGAAGAATTTGAAGAAGCAAATTTTATTGTATGCAATTGTAATTCCGGTTGCATTATTATCAATTGTGATCAGTTTGCTCATTGGTGCAGTGGATGCAGCACCTAGCGATATTTGGGCGATTTTGTCACATCATTTATTTGGATCAGCGGCTGTTACGAGCAATATTCAGAGCATTGATGCAATTATTTGGGATATTCGCTTGCCGCGCGTACTATTGGCATTTCTTGTTGGCGCCTCACTATCTTTGGCTGGGGCTGCTTTTCAAGGTTTACTCCGTAATCCGCTCGTTGATCCGTACACGATTGGGGTCTCTTCTGGCGCCTCACTTGGTGCCGTTCTAGTGATTTTCTTGCAAATTCAAATTGGATTTCTTGGTAGCTTCACATTGCCGGTTGTCGCCATTATATTCAGTTTGCTCACGCTATTGTTGGTAATTGTGATTACCAGGTTTGCTGGGAATTCGTTCTCGAATGAGACGATTATTTTAACGGGCGTGATTATTAACTCATTTATCGGCGCACTTGTGACTTATTTTATTGCGATGTCGAGTGCTGATGGAACAAAGCAAATGATGTTTTGGTTAATGGGCAGTTTTTCCGGACGGAATTGGGGTCATGTTCAGCTGTTAATGCCTTTCTTTGTGGTTGCGACGGTGGTTATTCTCTCACAGTGCCGTGTCCTGAATGCATTGGCGTTAGGTGAGGAATCTGCTCATTATTTGGGCATCAATGTGCAGCGAAAGCAATTGCTGATTTTGTCGAGTGCTGCTGTGCTCACGGGTGCTGCTGTTGCGGTTTCAGGAGCGATTGGCTTTGTTGGGCTTGTGATTCCGCATTTGGTTCGTATGGTGATTGGTTCAAATCATCGCCATGTGTTGCCGTTATCCATCTTTGTTGGTGGGACTTTCCTCGTGGTGGCAGATATGATTGCACGGACAATTATTGAGCCATCAGAGTTACCGATTGGTGTGGTCACAGCAATTGTTGGTGCACCGGTGTTTACGGTACTTTTGATTCGGCAAAGAGGGCGAAATCAGTTGTAAGGGTTTAATGGGCCAAGGGCAGGATGGCCGGCGAGATTAATCTCGCGCGCGATAAGGTGTTCCCCTTTGTCGTGTGAGAACAGTTATATAGAGGTCAGCACCGCGACCTAGGACTTTTCTACTTGATTTAAGTAGGGAAAGGATTGCCTGAATCGGCAACCGGAAGTGGTATTTGAGGTGTGATATCTGGGTGATGGAGGCTATCGTCATCATGGAACCCTTTTCATGCATACTTGGGAATGCATCAACAATTGTTGTTACAGTATGACGAAAACGGGTCCGCTAAAGAAGTTGATGTCTCGGAATGCATCAACAATTGTTGTTACAGTATAGGAGCGCAATGGAAATGTTAAAAGTACAAGGGTTAGAAGCAGGCTATAGAAAAGACTTGCGTCAGTTGCATCGTATTTCATTTGAAGTGGCTAAGGGTTCTTTTTGTACGATTTTAGGCGCGAATGGTAGTGGGAAAACAACACTAGTCAGAGCGATCATGGGTTTACTTCCCTCTGTAGAAGGGGAGATTTGGCTGGACGGCAAGCGGGCTCAGGACTATACGAGGAAGGATTTTGCACAGAAAGTAGCTGTCTTGTCGCAGGAACAATCGGTAACGATGAACTTTACTGTGGAAGAAATTGTGCGATTAGGACGTTACCCGTATCAGCAGGGTGTGCTTGGGAAGTACGAAACGACCGAAAACCATTCGATTGTTGACCAGTACCTTGAACAAACGAATACGGCTCATTTACGCCACCGTGAGTATGCTTCGCTCAGTGGCGGCGAGAAACAACGTGTTTTGTTGGCAAAAGCATTGGTACAGGAACCTCAGTTACTATTCCTTGATGAACCAACAAATCATTTGGACATTAAACACACGCTTGAATTACTCGGGGTTCTGAAAGAGCAGCAAGAGAAAAATGGTCTGACCGTCGTGTCGATTCTGCATGATTTGAATCTCGCTGCGCGCTTTGCTGATCATTTGCTGTTTGTTAAAATGGGTGAAGTGATTGCCGATGGCTCAGTTGATTTGCTCTACAATACGGAGATGTTGAAAGATATTTATGATATCTCATTACAAGTGGCTGTAAATCCCTTTACGCAAAAACCTCATGTTTTCTACGGTTAATAAACTGCTTGGTTTGTGTGAGTCAGGTATGTTGCCGGCTAATTCGGTTTACCAAAAAACAGGTTTGCTCAATTACAACTGTGAGCCATAACCCATCGCCCGTGAGGGGAGGCTATGCGAAATAACAAGAGGCGTGTGTGAATAGCGCTTGTTATTTCTTCTGCAGGGCAATGATAAATGGTGGTGTGTTTTGATAATTGAGGAAGCGGTAGCAGAGTACATCGACGATTTCCCGAGGAAGTTTAGACGTGTATTCAAGCAGTGCTTCGCGTTCGATTTGTCCGCCAGGATGACCGTGGTAAACAACAAGAACAATGATGCCACCGGGTGCCATCACCCGAAGTAATGCCTCGATCGCTTCGGTCGTCGTATCCGGAGTTGTAACGACAGATTTGTCTCCGCCCGGCAAATAGCCAAGATTGAAGATCGCACCGGTTACCTTGCCATGGTAATTATGCGGTAGCAGTTGTTCAAGTGTATGATGACTAGCGCAGTGCAGAGAGACCCGCCCTGCAAGCGAAGCGGCTTTCAGTAGTTCTTTCGTTTTCACCAGTGCCTCAGCTTGAATATCAAAGGCATACACCAGACCTGAATCACCGACGAGACGTGCAAGAAAAAGCGAATCGTGTCCGTTCCCCATTGTACAATCAACAACCACATCACCAGGTGACACAGCTGTTTGCAGTAACTGATGGGCAAACGGAATAATTTGCATAAGTGTCACAGAATTTTCACCTCTAGAGTTAGTTGTCAGAGAGCATTACGATAAATTTTTCACCATCAAACGGTGCGGAATACCAGCATCCATGAATACTTCGGAACGAATCTCATAGCCTAACTTTTCATAAAAAGGAATCGCATGTACCTGTGCTTCCAGCTTACATTTTGTAAGTCCCATTAAGCTAATTTCCGTTTCAATCGCTGCCATAATGGCAACGCCACCCTTTAAGCCGCGGCAAGTATCTAGCACGCAAATTCTTTCGATTTTCCCGTAACCACTGAGTTCACGGACTCTACCAGCGCCTACAGGTTTGCCTTCGTGCTCCGCAAGAAAATGCGTACAATTATCCTCAAACTCATCAATCTCCATTTCAAGCGGTACTTGTTGCTCATCAACAAAAACCACCTGTCGTACCCAAAACACCTTGTCCATTTCTTCCTTTGTTGCCGCAATCCGAACTTCCATCTTCATAACCAACTTTCGTTTCATATCGTCTTACTATCATAGCAAAATTACCGTTTGCTGAGAGTGGGAAACAAGAAACTTTATCATTTTTTTGCAAAAAAGAATCTTGGTCAGTGCTAAGATGAGAAAACCCGTAACCGTACATTGGTGTTCTCATCTCGTCTTTAAAGTGCTATTGTTCAAAATATTTTCCTTGCCAAGTATCGCGTTGTACTAATTCTGCATCAATTGCGTTCAGTACTTCCCATTTCTTCAGGCTCCACATCGGTCCAATCATGATGTCAGGAGGTCCATCACCAGTGATTCGGTGAATCACCATTTCCTTCGGCAGTATTTCAAGTTGATCACAAACGAGCGACACATACGCCTCTTTCTCCATTAACTGTAATTGCCCTCGCTTATACTGCCAAACCATTGGTGTGCCTTCAAGTAGGTGTAGTAAATGAATCTTAATGCCTTGTACATCAAGGCGCGCTATCGTTCGGACTGTTTCCATCATCATCTCAGGTGTCTCTCCTGGGAGTCCATTAATCATATGTGCACAAACGCGAATACCGTGGGCACGAAGCTTGTCCACACCGTCGATATAGGTGGCTAAACTATGAGCACGATTGATGACTTTGGCAGTTTCCTCATGGATTGTCTGGAGCCCTAGTTCAACCCAAAGGTGGGTCCGCTTATGCAGTTCGGCGAGGTAAGCGACGACATCATCTGGTAGACAATCAGGGCGCGTAGCAATTGAAAGACCCACAACATTTTCCTCCGCAAGTGCATGTTCAAACTTTTCTTTTAATACTTCCACTGGTGCATGTGTATTCGTAAATGCCTGGAAATAAGCAATATATTTTCCGTTTTTCCATTTCTGGTGCATCCGTGATTTAATCGCTGTAAATTGGTCCTCTATTGAATCAGTTCGGCGCCCTGCGAAATCACCAGAACCAGCTACACTACAGAATGTACAGCCACCATGTGCGACGGTGCCATCCCGATTAGGGCAGTCAAAACCACCATCTAAAGATATTTTAAATACCTTTTCACCAAATGTATCGCGCAGATACTGATTTAGAGTGTAAAACCGTTTTTCAGTTGAATTTGTCATCCTGATTGCCTCTTCCTTATCACAATATTCTTATTCTATCATGGACAATCGAAATACGCATTGATACGGTGAAGTTGGCATCCATCCTGCAAGAAAATTTGCTACCTTTGGATAGCATGACATCTTGATTGTCACTGGATGTACGATAAAGTTTGTATGTTTTTTTCATCAGAAAGCCAAACTAGGAATGGAGAAAATCCATATCGCTAGGAGGTATTGCTATAACAACGAGAAAAGCATTAGAAGCGGTTTTAGAACGATGCGATGAAGTGATCGCCTATGCTAGTGTACAATATCAAACATTCTCACAACAGGAACATGCTAATGATGATGAATTTACGATAGCGTTACAGCAAATCGAGGAAATTCATCGTGAACTTTCTTCCGTTCACAATAGTGCAACGGATCAACAACGCGAAGACCTGCGGCGGAAGCGGATGCAGCTTGAAGAATTACAACACAATATGATTACACACAAACCAATGGGCGAGTTCTAACACTCGCTCTTTTTTTAATGGGTCTTTCTCAAATTTCTTTAGCGTACTACTGTACGGATGGCAGAAATATTAGTATGATAGATGTGGTCATGGAAAAATATAGTCTAACCTTCAAAAAATCTCCGAATAATAGGTACCTACCGTAATAAATCAACAATCTCATCAGTTGCAACGCTGTTTTCATGGGTCAAAGAGTTGATTAGCGTGAATAAATAAAATAGTGCGAACCATAGGATAACTAAATGAAAAAAATAAAAAAATTAGGCAAACCTGCCATAGCGATTCTACTTGTTTTTGCCATTGTAATCATTCATACATTGTATGTTGGTGTAGCGATTTGTCGGTACGCGAAGCAAGATGAGCTAGTGAAAGCTGATGTAGCCATTGTTCTCGGTGCAGGGGTAACTGGCAACAAGCCAAATCCCGTTTACCAAGAAAGGATCAATCATGGTATCTGGCTCTACGAAAACAATTATGTCGAGAAGATTATACTGACTGGCGGCAAGGGGGAAGGGAATAAATATTCCGATGCCTTCCTTGCGAAAGAGTTTACTGTTAGCCGTGGTGTACCAGCTGAGGATGTTCTGATTGAAGAGAAATCGACAACGACGATTGAAAATATTGAGTATGCTAATGAACTTATCGAGGAAAATGGTTATTCCTCAGCACTGATTGTCAGTGACCCCTTGCATATGAAGCGAGCGATGCTGATTGCTGACGATTGTGGACTCGAGGCATACTCTTCGCCAACACCAACGACGAAGTATACTGGATTTGTTACGAGAGGGAAATTCCTTATTCGTGAGATGTTGTACTATACAGGATACGAGGTCTACCGGATATTCAACTAAACTTACCGCTACAGAAATTTGTTTCTGTGGCGCTTTTTGACTATTTCAGGGTCGGGTCTTGAGACCGGGCGATTCAATGAGCTGAATAGCGTTTCATGGAAGCAGATTTATGTTAATACCAGAGTAAATTACAACAATCAAGCAGACAAAAAATAATAATTGAGAAAAATACGTAGCGGAACTGGTCAGTTTTCCTGCCAATATTTTTCTACAACAAGGCAATAATTGAGAGCCAATTTAGGGTGGAAAATGAGTAACCGTGTTATGCTTAGAGACAATGGAGTTTTCAGATAGGTAGTTTGGCAAACAATACCGAATGGGGAAGCATAATGAGGATAGTGAGTCGAGGTGCTGAGAAACTAAGGGCTAGTGCAGTAGATGTTAAGAATTATTTACCAAAATCAATTTGGATTTTAAATCTTGGTATGATGGTGAACGTGATTGCTGGGTCTTTTCTCTGGCCACTCAATGTCATTTTTATGACAAGGGAACTCGGCGCAACACTGATAACGGCTGGTGTTGTCATGATGATTATGGCTGGGGTGTCAGCGATCGGCAATATGCTTGGCGGTTTGTTGTTTGATCAGATAGGTGGTTTTCGCACCAGTTCGATAGGTGTTTTAGTGACGTTTATTGCGCTGATTGGCCTTAATGTAGATGCTGGCTGGCCTTATTATCCAATCTTTATTTCTTTGATTGGTCTCGGTCAAGGAATTGTTTTTCCTGCCATGTTTGCCATGATCGGAACTACTTGGCCAGAAGGCGGAAGGAAGCCTTATAATGTTTGCTATCTGTTTCAAAATCTTGGTGTTGCGATCGGGACTGGAATGGGTGGTCTGATAGCCGGTATTTCTTATCACTTAGCCTTTACAGGGTTCTTAATTTTCCACCTACTTTTCATCATGATCATCTGGTTCGGAATTCGGAAGATAAAGCCAATCGAGCCCTCACAAAAAGTGCTGAAAACAGCGTCCGAGGAAACCGGTGCAGGTACGATTGGTGCGCTGCTTATGATTAGTTTTGCTTACTTTCTTTGCTGGCTAGGGTATGTTCAGTGGCAAGGCGTTGTACCCGATTATGTGACGAATCATGGGCTGACATTACAACAATATGGTTTGTTTTGGACCATCAATGGTGCCCTCATCGTTTGCCTACAACCGATTCTTGGTAGATTGATGACTGCTTGGCGGATTACATTGAAAATGCAGATTTTGATTGGTATTTTTATTTTTATTGGCTCATTTTGGTTGACGGCAAATGCGTCTGGGTTCACGGCATTTTTAGTTGCCATGTCCGTACTGACGATTGGTGAGATTTTTATTTGGCCAGCTGTTCCGAATATCGCAAATAGCATAGCGCCTCCTGGGAAAGCAGGGCTTTTCCAAGGCATTGTCAGTACCGCCGCAACCTGTGGTAGGATGGTCGGTCCCTTATTTGGTTCAACGCTCGTGCTAGCGTACAGTTTTCATGGGGTTTTTATCGTGATGATGTGTTTAATGTTGCTGGCAATTGTCTCAACCTATTTACATAATCGCTTTCTCCATGTAACAATAATCAGTGAACGAAACATCAAAGAAGGGGTGATGGAATGAAACACCGTTTAGAAAAAAGAGGTTCATTTGGCATTGTAGGGAGATCGGTTCAGGTCAGTAACGCTGACAATGAAACGATTCCTACTTTTTGGATGAAAAATGCTAATGATCCTCGGTTCATGGAACGAATCATGCCTCATATAGGAGAACTTGGTCTTATGGGTGTCATTACTGATTACAACACTGAAACAGATGGTATGACTTATTATGTGGCGATTGAGGATACTGGCGCTGTAGCATCAGATTTTGAACGGCTAGCAATTCCCGCAGCAACTTGGGCAGTATTTGAAGTGAGGGGACCAATACCAGAAGCACTCCAAACCGCATGGAAAAATATCAATGAATATGGATTGTCAGATGCAGGGCTGCGCCGGGTATGGGCGCCAGAGCTCGAGGTCTATTTCCCGGGTGATAAATCGAGCCCAACTTATCTATCGGAAATTTGGATACCGGTAGTAGACAACGAATGAATCGAAATGCGTTGCGACTTTCAGTCAGATGAATCGATCAAACGCTTGATCTATCTCTTTTCATTAGCAAAATACGATGCTGGGCAACTACATTTAATGAGATGATCGTAGAAGTTGACCAGCTCGTTTGTAGAAATTATCAACAAGGGTGCTGTACTGCTGATTGGCTTTATTGGAGCAAATGATGTTCAAATTTATTGAGATCATTCAAGTAGCACAATAGAGTGCCATAAAGCTAGGCCGCAGTGTGCTTGCAAGTCTCCCAGAAAAGGTTGTACTGATAAATGAAGATTGGTAGAATGAAGAAGAATTAAATAATCAGGGATGACTGGTACGGGTTTTGAACTGTATGAACCAAAATATAATCATCCCAGAAGGAGCAGAAGAAATGAATAAGTCCTCAACAAAAACGCTCGTCATGGTCCGAGAGGTGAACGCATCTAGGGAACAGGTGTTTAAGGCTTGGGTGAGTCCCGCAATGATGAAGAAATGGTTCTTCACAACGGAGAAAACCAATAAACTGGTAGAAAATGATCCTCGTTTAGGTGGCGCGTGGCAAGTAATTGATGAACGTAACGGTAAGACTTACAAAGCAGTGGGCAATTACTTGGTATTTGAAGAGCCAAACCGCTTAGTGCTGAGTTTCAAAATGCCGCAGTTTGGTGATACGGAAGATCGCATCACAGTAGAATTGAAACCGCTAGCGCAGGGTTCTAAGCTGACATTTACCCAAGAAATTGTTGTCGTGCATGAAGCAGGATGGAATGATGCCGAAGTACTTTTAGCGGAAGAGGAAGCACTGGAAGCCTCAGAACAAGGTTGGACGTTTATGTTAGATGGACTGAGGCAACTTGTAGAGACTGGAAAAGTAGGTTCCATAGGCTAAACAATTTGTCGAATTTTTGCGCAATTATGACTAATTTATTGCTGGAAGCTAAGTCGTTTAGTGAACACTGCTCACTGATTTCTACCAAGTGCGAATTGGTGCGCTGCTTTTCTGGTGTTTAACCAAAGATAAGGCGTTTTATTGCCGGTTGCGTTATTTTCTAGTAAATCCACTTTGAAGTCTTGCATATGATAATGATTGGCTATAATCGTTTTTTCATGGAAAGGGTGAAATGGATGCCTACCCGGTTCCAAGTGTTTATTTTCTTAATCTGAATAGAAAGCAAGAGGTGAACGTGGTATGTCATTAGAATTAAAACAGGTTACCAAGAAATTTGGTGCTTTTACAGCGGTTGATGATCTTTCTTTATCCATTCGCTCTGGTGAAATTTTTGGTTTTCTAGGTGCTAATGGCGCAGGGAAAACGACCTCTTTTAGAATGATTCTTGGTTTACTCGACCCTACTGTCGGAGACGTTCGTTGGAAGGACGAGCAAATTGATTATTCAAAAAGCAACCAAATTGGTTATTTGCCCGAGGAGAGAGGCTTACTACCAAAACTGAAAGTACAGGAGCAGTTAGTTTATCTCGCTTCGCTGCGTGGTATGCCAAAAGCAGATGCTACCCGGGAACTGAAAGACTGGCTTACGTTCTTTAATGTACCAGAATATCTCAATGTGAAGGTGGGCGACCTTTCTAAAGGGAACCAACAGAAGATACAATTCATCGCTGCGGTCATACACAAACCGAAGCTTGTCATACTTGATGAGCCGTTTAGTGGACTTGATCCAGTCAATGCTGATTTACTGAAGGATGCAATTTACAAACTCAAACAACCAGACACGGCTATTTTATTTTCGAGCCATCAAATGTCACATGTTGAGGAACTATGTGAAAATCTCTGTATTTTGCAAAAAGGAAAGCCAATTGTTCATGGTGCATTGAAAGATATTAAACGCTCCTATGGTAAGAAAAATCTATTGGTTAAAGCTGATTTTGACTTGTCTTTCTTGGCGGATCATCCTGCGGTTTTGAAATACCGTGCGACCACTGAAGGAATAGAGTTGCAAATTGCTGATGAGCAGGCGGCCATGCAGATTCAGAACGATGTAATGTCTCGCGGTTTTGTGCGTCAATTTGCGCTTGAGGAGCCATCGTTACATGATATTTTCATTGAGAAAGTCGGTGGAAAATATGAATAAATTCTGGATTGTTACGAAACATACTTACCTCTCACGTGTGAATACAAAGAGCTTCCGAATCATTACTGCTATTATGTTATTACTCATTTTTGTTTCCGTTAATATTACAAAGATTATTGATCTTTTTGATGATGGTCAAGGAGAGCGCATTGGTATTGTGGCACCAGCCGATATTTATTCGCAGATTGAAAGCAACCTGACGGCAGGAGATAGCGAGTTAAAGTTGACTGCATATCCCGATGAAAAACAGGCTGAAACCGCTATTGCTGATGAGAAAATTGTTGGCTATTTAGTTGTTAGTGATCAGAATGGTGTTCCAGCAGGTACATTTAAAACGACAGTCATCAGTGATCAATCTGTTCCAAGTGAACTTGAGGCAGCGCTTCAGCAGGTAAAGGTTTATGAGGCAACCCAGAGTATGTCAATTTCACAAGAGGATATCGCGCAAATTTATGCGCCTGTTGAATTCAACAAGGTGGCGATTGCAGCGAGTAGTTCTGGTAGTGTTTCTGTCGATGAAAACGCCAAGACGGATAAAGAAATGGAACAGGCAGTTGGTCTTGTCTATATCTCGTTATTTTTCATTTACATGAGCGTTATGTTGTACGCCAATATGGTGGCAACGGATGTTGCCTCAGAGAAGAATTCGCGGATTATGGAAATTTTGATTTCGAGTATCCCGCCCATCCAGCAAATGTTTGCGAAAATACTGGGTGTTGCTATGCTTAGTATTACTCAAATCGCGCTGATGCTTGGGACTGGTTATCTGGCGATAAAACTATCAGGCTCAGATGTCGGGCTTGAACTATCTGAAATTCCAGTTGCTACCATTGTTTACGGGGTCATCTTCATGATTTTAGGTTATTTTCTGTACGCAACAATCGCTGCAGTGATCGGCTCGATGGTCAACCGGGTTGAGGAAGTACAGCAAGCATTCATGCCGATTATGATGTTGATTGTTATCGGGTTTATTATTGCAATGACAGGCCTTGGAGTGCCTGAAGCAAACTACGTCACGGTGACTTCTTTTATTCCGTTTTTCACTCCGATGATTATGTTTCTTCGGGTCGGTTTGTTAGACATACCATTTTGGCAGCCAGCCCTTAGCATTGTGATGATGCTTGCTTCAATTGTAGTGATTGGCTTAGTTGGTAGCAGGATTTATAAAGGCGGCGTGTTGATGTACGGGAAGACGAATGTTTGGAAAGATTTCCGTAAAGCGATACAAATGGGGAAAAAGGAATAATCCGGCCCGAAACAAGGATTCTTTGAAGTGATGCTAAAAGACAAATAAATCTAATGACTAAATGGTGACTAAGCCTAGGACCTTGTTTTCCTCACGCTAGCCACCATTTTTTGATGCATATTTATTTGAACAGGGAACTATAATGATAAAGTACAGTTTGGTGAATGCACGACAGTTGCGGACGAAATATAGGAATGACGCTCGGTTTATTGGCAATGCCGCTGACATTCTTCCTCAATTAGCGCCTGGCGTTGTTTCTTCATTTTTCTCTTTGCAGTCAGCAAGTCAATATGTCCTTTTAGTTTCTCATACACAACTAACATTTTTTCAAAACCAGTGAAGAGACTTGTGATTATTCCGATATAGACCAGATATTTTTCCATGATCGTCCTCCTGATTGAATGAAATTGTTGGTTCAAATCTGGGTGTCCTATCCGGGACTCTGGGTAGATGAAATGGTGTGCAATGAAGAAAATGGCTATACGACTGCAAAGCAGGTGATCGGTTATTGGTTCTAGCGGGTAACTCCGAAATTTCAATTGAACTTGAACGCGGTTCATGGTGTATCAGATGTTGAAAAGCATGTGTGTATAAAAAAATTCGCAAGGTAGTCTATGCGAATGGTAGATAATCGCCCGCTCGGTTGAGTGGACTGATAACGTTGCTTCTTTCCTAAAGAGAGACAAAATCAATTGACTTTATTTCTTATTCTATATATATGTACGGGCTAGGATAAATATTCTTATTATTTGGATTTTTTTGTTTTTGCTATAAATGATGCATTTTATGTCATGCAAGATTCTAGTGAATAGAGCAGAATTTCTTTGGCCCTATAAGGATGTATAAAAAATAGAAGAGTATGCGCGGATCGCACTGTAGGCTTGTTAGAGGCAAACAGTGTGCTATTTGTATGAATCTCTATTTGGTGAAAAGTATTTTCTCCAGCTATTTTCGTTGATGGGAGAAACTAATTTGCTCACAGCGGAATTTTTTGATACTTTTTGTGCTTCTAAGGTGTGTTTGAAAATGCGTTATGAAGAATTTGCCACTGTACTTTGCCCTGAAAAACCTTAGCAGTACGTTGTTGCTAAGATTTGCTTAGACAACGTGTGCTGTCCCTTCTGTTTGCTAAATCGAAGATTTAGAACAGAACGGCAGCAGTACGTTGTTGCTAAGCTTTGCTAGGGCAACGTGTGCTGTCCCTTCTGTTTGCTAAATCGAAGCAAGCGGCAAATATTCACGGGTATCTGCAAGTTTTTCGATGATACGTTAAACTGCATCGCAGATTAACAAGTAGTGTGTATGTCAAAAACAGTCTGAATCAATAGTGAAGCAACTGTTGATGGCCCTCCGCGTTAATCAAAAAATTCGCATCAACCCCTTTCATCAACCCCTTTCATCAACCTTTTTCAGACACCCCCTAGTTACAATCCCCCGCAGGTGAGGCGTTCTAGGTAGTATGTTTTCGATTCTGGTAAGAAAATTGGACAATTTTGTAGTAGAATAGAAAGGGACTGAATCAATTTAAAAAATAATGGATTAGAGGTGAGGATTTTGCAACCAATTCGTTTTCTTCATGCGGCTGATTTGCACCTAGGGGCTTTATTTTCCGGTTTTCGCAAATTACCTCAATCAATATGTGAAGAATTAAATGCAAGCGGCTATGCAGCGTTTCGGCAGTTAGTTGATGTCGCTATTGATGAGCAAGTTGATTTTGTAATTCTGGCCGGTGATATTTATGATGTCGAGGATCACAATATCAAGGCACAGGTGTTTTTTCAAAAAGAAATGGCACGTCTGGCTCATGTGGAGATTCCGGTTTTCATTGTGCATGGGAATCATGATTTTCTTGGTGGTTCTCGTTATCAATTGGCACTACCAGAGAATGTATATACTTTTCCAGCACAGGTGGAAAGTAAGTTTTTGACTACGCGTACTGGGGCTACAGTGGAGCTCTTAGGGTTCAGTTATGATAAAAGGAATATCAGTGAGAAGATGGTGACCCACTATCAAAAGCAGGGGCACTGTGATTATTCAGTTGGTATTTTACACGGGAATTATGGTGGTTCAACAAACCATCATAATTATGCACCATTCACACTAAACGAGCTGAGAGATAGGCAACTCGGTTACTGGGCGCTTGGTCATATCCATAAGTCAGAGGTGCTGATGACTGACCCCCCAGCTGTCTACCCTGGTAGTTTATTTGGTAGAAGTAGCAAGGAAAGCGGAGAAAAGGGTTTCTACTTAGTGAAGCTGGATGGAGATGCTGTAGAAATGGATTTTGTATCTGTAGCAGATATCCTTTGGCATAAAGAAACGATTTCTTTTACAGAGCTCATTGATTTTCAGGAGTTGATTGCTACTGTGCAGGAACGTGTACATCATTTGTTGGAAAATGGGAAGCGGCTGCTACTTGAATTACATTTGGATTTTAGCCACTGCGAGGAAATGAATCCTGACCTGTTTCATGAAGATCGGTTGTTTGAAGCGTTGCAAGATGAGAACGATGATTTCTCAGGCTTATTTTGCTGGATTTATCGGATTGTCTTTCATACGGCAAAACAGCCATTACATGGACAGTTTTTTGATGAAATTGAAGCACTGACGAGTGATATGAGTATTTCAGAACTAGAAGAATTGTTGCGACCATTGACTGCCCATAATACCGGGCGAAACTATTTAGAGCCATTAGATGAATCGACATTACAAGTGTTACTAGAAGAAGCGAAACGAACGCTTTATTTGCATTGGGTTGAAAAGTAAGCGAACGATTTCAGGGAAATGAGGAGGTGGCTAGATGCGCATACTAGCAATTGATATTGATGGTTTCGGTAAGTTACAGCAGTATCAACAGGTTTTTGATCGTGATTTGCAAGTTTGCTATGGCGAAAACGAAGCAGGAAAGTCAACAATTTATGCTTTTATTCACGCTGTGTTATTTGGCTTTCCATCAAAACTAAACGGAACGTCAAATTTTGAGCCAAGGCAAGGGTCCAGCTTTGGTGGTAGTGTGACGATTGAACTTGGCGATCAGCAGTATAAGGTGGAACGCACGAAGAAACGGGTTGGTACGGAGGTGAAGGTCTATTTTCCTGATGGGAAGATTGGCGGGGAAGCGGATTTAAAGACAATTCTACAAGGACTTGATCGCAAATTTTTTGAACAGATTTTCTCGTTCAGTTTAGATGGACTTCAGGAAGTATTTAAGTTGGATGAAAATGAGATTGGCAGATTTTTATTTTATACAGGTGTGTCTGGTAGTGATCAGCTTTGGGATACGGAAAAGCATTTGGATAAGGCCATCGAGAAGCTGTATAAACCCCAAGGGAAGATTCCGCGTATCAATGTGGTGCTTGATCAGTTAAAGAAGAGTGCGATAGCGCTCAAGAAAGCCAAGGAAGCGGAGACTGAACATGAACATTTGCTAGAGAGCCAAGTGCTTTGTGAGCATCGCTCTCTTGAGATTGATAAGCTATTAGTTGAAGTTGAAGGGAAACTAAGTCAATATGAGGAGCAAAAGCGCTTGATGCCCCTTGCCCTTGAACGTAAGGCTGCAGAAGCGCGGTTAGAGGAAATGAGGGACTTTTCTTTTCCAGCTAACGGCTTGGAACGCATGAAAACCTGTCTAGCAAGGCTAGCGCCTCAGCAGGAAATGCTGACTCAGAAACAACAGAAATACCACATGGAGCAAGAAGCTTTATCAGCGATTGTTGTCGATGAAAAGGTTCTTGCTGTTGACTATGAAATTGAGCAATGTAAGACGTTTTTGACAAAGCTTGAAACACTTATCGAACAGAATAAATCACTTTCTATCGGGATTGAGCAAAAAACAGAAGAGATTAGTACTTGTGAGGACCAGCTTCATCTTCGGTTGTCAGATGTACAAGTGACAGAACTGGATACAAGTCTATTTGCTAAGAAGAAAATTGGTGAATTAGAAAATAGTCGTTCAGATTTACTAAGAAAGAGCGGGGAACTTGAACAAAAGTATACTGTCAGTAAGGAGCAATTAGCCGCATTAGAAACAGAAATAGAATACCTTGAGCGCAAGCAGATTAGTTCGGGTGAACTGAGAGAAATCGAAACGCAGTTGCAATCTGGTGATCAGCACATACTACTGCTGGAAGTAGAGAATGCCATTGCTAGGCTAGCGCTAAAAGGGAAAGTGCCTGAGCGGAATCATAAGATTGTCTATTACTTAGGTGCTGCAGGTCTTACGACCTTAGCACTGATGTTGCTTTTACTGATGGATGGCAGTTTACTGCTACCTGCCTTGCTATTTGTCATCGCACTCGTGATGGCTGGGTTTCCATTTGTACGCGGACGTTCGGCTGACAGGCAGTCTGAGATTGCATCAGAACGCGCTTACTATGAAGATAAGAAAAGTCAATTATTAGCGGCGACGATTTCAGCCGAAAGTCGGCAACTGCTTGAAGCAAAGCGACATGAACAACACCAGTTACTAGAGGATGTACGCTTAAAGCGTGCACGACGGGCTGATTGTTTAGAAGATGTGCGGCAGACTGAGCTTACTTTAGGACAAGTCGATCATGATTTGGCGCTTGTTCAGACAGAACAACTCCAGCTCGGGAAACAGTATGGGCTTCCTGAACAAGTCATCGAATCATCTATGGTAGCGGCTTTTGAACAATTGGAGCAACTAAAGAAACTGGTTAATGAACGATATAAATTGGAGAATCAACAAACCGTAAAGCAGAGTGAGATGCACCTACTACTGAATCAAATTACGCAAGTAGCAAACAATGTGGGGCTGGAAGCAACAGATGATTATCAAAGTGTTGTCCAGCGCTTAGGAAAGCGGTTAGCAGAAGCTAAACTGATGGTACAGGAAAAGCAAACACGGTCGAGGCGAATGACAGAGCTTGAATCGGAACTTGAGCCACTACGGGTTACCGTGGCTACTTTGCAAAATGAAAAGGCGCAACTGCTTGAGTTGTCAGGTTGCAGTGATGAGGAAAACTTTTACCATAAAGCCGCGGTCGAGATAGACCTCGTTTCGCTACGAGAAAAATTTCGGATGCTCAATACGCAAATTGGTCACTTTGATTTCATGGATATGAGTGCATCGGCATTACAACTAGAAATAGACAATTTGAATGATGAGTACGAGCAGTTTAAATTAGAACGTAGTGGCGTAGCGGAACAGTTAGCAGAGCTGAAGCAAGGGGTTCGGCTGATTGAATCAGCCGGTCAGGTGGAAACGCGAGCACTTGAGCATCAGCAAAATATTGAGGTCTACCGGGCAGAAGCAGCTGAATGGATGAAGCTCACGGTTGCTAAAGGGATCTTGCAAAAGGCAACGCGCACCTTTAAAGAGGAAAAATTACCAGAAATAGTGGCGCAGGCACAGCAATATTTGTTATTCTTAACAGAAGGTGAATATGAAAAGATACAATTTGATCATGAGGACGGTTTACATTTACTAGACCGTTTCGGTAATCTTGTCCCAGCGAGGGATTTAAGCCGCGGGACAGCAGAGATGCTTTATACCGCTCTTCGGTTCTCTTTTATTGTCAGTTTGCAGGAGAAAATGACATTACCGATTATCATTGATGATTCATTTGTTAATTTTGATAAGCATCGGACTGAGCGCGTGTTTCAATTGTTACACGAGATGAGTAAGTCGCAACAAATACTCTTTTTTACTTGTCATGAACATGTTCTTGCTCATTTTGATCAAAGTAATGTGGCTACAATCGGTGAATTCCAGTTAAGTTTTTTCGGATGAACCGTGTGGTTTTTGCGATAGAGTGATGTGCTACTGTAAAGAAGAACAAGCACGCCTTTGTTTATTGAGGGCGTAGGAGGATGGATTTCATGAAAAAACTATTGCATTTTGATGTGAGTGAAGCAGTCGATGTTTTTGTTTTAATTAAACGATCTACACGGGCGATTGCTACCTCTGGAAAGCCGTATTTGACGCTGGTATTGCAGGACCAAAGTGGTGAGATGGAGGCTAGACTTTGGGACGCAACACCTCGTGACGAGGAATCATTTGTTGCTGAGGCGATTGTGAAGGTTGCCGGAGAAATTCAAAATTATAAAGGGAAGAAACAGCTGAAGTTAAAGTCGATTCGTCTGAAGGCTGAAACGGAGCCGATTACCCTCGACTCGTTGCTACCCCGGGCACCATTATCGCGGCAAGACCTTGAGGATAAAGTAAACCATGCTATTTTGGACATGACAAATCCTAATTTCCAGCGGATTACACGATTTTTGGTGCGGAAGTATGAGAAGGACTTCTACGAGTATCCAGCTGCAGTGAAGAACCATCATGAGTTTGTGTCGGGACTTGCTTATCATGTTGTGTCAATGCTTGATATGGCACGGGCGATGAAAACGGTTTATCCAACACTGAATTTTGATCTCATTTACGCAGGCATTATTCTCCATGATTTAGGCAAAGTGTTAGAATTTTCAGGTGCAGTGGCTACATCGTATACGTTAGAGGGGAATCTCATTGGGCATATTACGCTTGTGGTCAGTGAAATTGCCAAAGCGGCGGATGAGCTTTCTATTGAATCTGAGGATATCTTATTGTTGCAGCATATGGTGCTGTCACACCACGGTAAGGAAGAGTGGGGGAGTCCGAAGAAACCAATGATTCGTGAGGCGGAAGTGCTTCATCATCTTGATGATTTGGATGCGAAGATGAATATGATGGACCGAGCGCTAGAACATGTGAAACCAGGTGAATTTACAGAAAGAATCTATGCAATGGACGGACGAATCCTTTATAAACCAAAGGAATTGTAGCTTGCTGTTGTTCACTTGCACATCCGGCCGTAGCCTTGAGACGTGTGCATCGACCGACATCCCGTGCGCTGCTGTAAAGCCAAATGAAATGACTCAAATTGTCCGACAAATTGCTTTTTTAGTGATGGTTTGGCATATTGTAGATAGACAAGCATATGCTGATATCATCAGGCGAATCGAATTCGTTGATTCGCAAAAGGTGAGGGAGCAATCATATGTCGATTTGGGTTTGGGTCGTTCTAGCAGGAATTATCATCAGCGCTTTCATGACTGTTCGTTCAATGCGGGTAGAGGATCAAGTAAACGAGAAATTCATTGAAGAAGAAGGACAAGTTTACATGGCTCGTATGGAGAAAGAAAGACAACTTCGTTCAGATTCTAGCATGTAATGGGAGCATCGAAATGAAGAGGTACTTTATCAAATAGGATTGACAGTTGTAGAAGAGCTCGATCAATGACTCATGTTGATTGGGCTCTTTGAGTATTCTAGCTATCGGAAATTTTACCATTTGTAGAAGGTGTTTCACACGAGGCGTGGAATCCCTCTATCAAATAGCCCAAAGCTTCAAGCGCCTTGGGCTATCCTGTGAAATGTTGTCTTCAATTAATTGATTAGCCAGTCTTTATCGGTTACGGATTGACAAACAAGAAAGTGCCAAAAACCAAGTAGGCAATCCCTCATTGTCAATCCCTTGCCTAATTCCTTTTCAATCCCAGCGCGTTAAACCGTCCTACTAGCCTGGATTTCGATAGCAATCGTCACCAGGTCGCTAATAAGGACGCCACCAGTTTCCAGCGCTGCATTGTACTTAAGCCCATAGTCAGAGCGGTTGATACATCCCTCAGCCGTAAAAGCGATCTTTTCATTTCCCCACGGATCAGTACTGGACCCGGCGTAATGGGTTGTAAAGGTCTCCTTACAAGTAACGCCGCAAATTGTACAATCTCCCGTAACGCTATACTGATCGTTGTCAATCTGGCAAATCTCCGTTGCAACAAAAGTCAAAGTAGGATGCTGCTGGCAATCAAAGAAGTCTGCACCGCATAGATGTGCATCGCGGTCTGCATTACGTGTGTCGACACTAGCTGTCTGGATTTCCAAAGAAATAGAGGCTGTAGTAAGGTCAGTAGGGTCAGCTTCAATGGTCGCAGTAAATTCATTGAAACAGCCCTTAACTTTCGATATCATCAGATGTCGTACAGAAAAATCAACTGCACTATGGGCAGTGTCCACTTGCCAATTCCAAGTATTCATTTTGTTCCTCCAATAGGTTGTAATTTGTCAAAGAAATTGAGAAATAGATTTTAATTGCGCCTTTTACAATAGCAATTAACTTATTGATGATTTTAAGTCAAAAAAATAGTTTTAAAGGGTTGTTATTTTGCTTGGTAAGAATTATTCTTATTAGGGAACATTTTTTGTTACACGAGAGGTATTGCTGTGTTTTTCTGAAAAGGATTGAAGTGTTTTTTGGTATACGTGAACAAAGGCGCGTGTATCTTGTCATCTTCTTTTATTTGATTGTTGACAAAATCGGCATAGGCTTGAATTTTCACAGCTACAATGGCCTGTTCATTTGTCTCTTATCTCAAAAGAATTAGAAAACGGCTTCAAGGTTTTTCATGTATAATAAAGATATATGCTTTTAATGAAGAATCATTCGTAAGGGATGATTTCATTCGTGTTGAAATGAAGATTCAGCTGTATGATCGAATAAAGTGTGGTGGGGCCTGCACGTTTGCCTCTGATACTACACTTATCGGGATGTTATAGCTTTGTTATAGAAGATCAAGTTGTGAAAGGAGTGCACGGATTTGCGATTAGGAATTGACATTGGCTCAACGACAATCAAAATGGTTGTCATTGATCAAATGAATACAATTTTGTATAAAAACTACACCAGACATTTCTCAAATATTAAAGAAACATTGTTTGATGAGTTAAAACGTTGCTACGACAGTATTGGCAATGTTTCCGTCAATGCGGTTCTCACCGGTTCTGGCGGTTTAACGCTTTCTAAATCACTGAAAGTACCTCATTTACAGGAAGTGATTGCGGTAACGAAAGCACTAAAAGAGTTTGCCAGTCATACAGATGTCGCCATTGAAATTGGCGGTGAAGATGCGAAAATCATCTATTTAACTGGTGGACTCGAGCAACGGATGAATGGCATTTGTGCTGGTGGAACGGGCGCATTTATCGACCAAATGGCTTCACTCCTCAAGACAGATGCGAAAGGGCTGAATGATCTCGCTGTCGGTTATCAAACAATTTATCCAATTGCTGCACGCTGTGGTGTGTTTGCGAAAACAGATATTCAGCCGCTCATTAATGAAGGGGCGAAACATGAGGATTTAGCTGCGAGTATTTTTCAAGCAGTTGTTAGTCAGACAATCAGTGGTCTTGCTTGCGGAAAGCCAATCCGGGGTAATGTCTGCTTTCTTGGCGGTCCACTGCATTTTCTGCCTGAGCTCAAAGAGCGATTTATTGACACGTTGAAACTCACTGAAGCAAATGTTGTCGTACCGACAGATTCACATTTGTATGCGGCACTTGGTTCAGCGCTGAATGCGAAAGAAACAGATCGGATTCAATTTTCTGAACTGCTAGCAAATCTGAAAGAAAACAAGACAGTTGAATTTGAAATTGCCAGAATGGCAAACTTGTTTAAAGATGAAGCTGATTACGAGGCTTTTCGTACACGTCATAAGCGGGCGAAAGTAGAGAAGAGACTACTGGAATCCTACTCAGGTGATGTTTTCTTAGGGATTGATGCTGGTTCAACAACGACAAAGATTGCCCTCATTTCAGATAAGGGCGAATTGCTACATTCATATTATTCCAGTAATCAAGGCGACCCAATCAAGACAACGATTCAGGCACTCAATGAGGTGTATGACTTATTGCCAGAGACGGCTGTGATCCGAAACAGTTGTGTAACAGGATATGGGGAGAGCCTCCTGCAGGCTGCTTTGCAAGTTGATTTAGGTGAGATTGAAACAGTGGCGCACTATAAGGGTGCTAGCTTTTTTGAGCCGGAAGTTGACTTCATCTTGGACATTGGCGGACAGGATATGAAGTGTTTGCGCATCAAGGACGGCGCTATTCATACCATTTTACTCAATGAAGCCTGTTCTGCTGGTTGTGGCTCATTTATTGAGACATTTGCCAAGAGTTTAAATTATTCGATTGAAGATTTCGCGGCAATTGCTTTAGAGTCGAAGAACCCAATTGATCTTGGTTCACGTTGTACTGTCTTTATGAATTCACGTGTCAAGCAAGCGCAGAAGGAAGGCGCAGAAGTGGCAGATATTTCAGCTGGGCTTTCTTATTCTGTTATTAAAAACGCCTTGCAAAAGGTGATTAAACTAACTGACCCTCGGGATATTGGGGAAAAAGTCGTTGTACAAGGTGGGACTTTCTATAATGAGTCGGTTCTGCGTGCCTTTGAGGTTCTCTCAGAACGGGAAGTAATTCGTCCCGATATTGCTGGAATCATGGGGGCTTTTGGTTCAGCGCTGATTGCCAGTCATGCTTATGAGGAGGGCTATCAAACAACGCTCATTAGCCGAGAAGCGATGAACAATCTTGAGATTAAGCATAAGCTAGGGCGTTGTAAGCTTTGTAATAATAACTGCCTGCTCACGATTAATACTTTTTCAGGTGGGCGACGTTTCGTAACCGGAAATCGCTGTGAACGCGGCGCTGGTGTGGTGCGAAAGACGAAAGTACCAAACCTGTATGAGTATAAACTGAACCGTGTTTTTGACTATGAACCATTGCCTGAAGTAGAAGCACCCCGCGGAACGATTGGGATACCGCGTGTGCTAAACATGTATGAAAATTATCCACTTTGGGCGACGTTTTTCACAAAACTGGGTTTCCGTGTTGAATTGTCTCCGAAGACAACGAGAAAGACGTATGAGCTTGGGATTGAATCAATTCCGAGTGAGTCGGCTTGCTATCCAGCTAAGTTGGTTCATGGGCATATCCAGTACTTGATCAATAAAGGGATCAAAACGATTTGGTACCCGAGCATCACGAACGAAGAAAAAGAAATTCCAGAAGCTGATAATTGTTTTAATTGTCCAATTGTCACATCGTATTCGGAAAATATTCGCAACAACGTCGAAGATTTGCGCGAGAAGGATATTGTCTATAAGAATCCGTTCTTTAGCTTCCATAATCGGCCAGCGTTTATTAAACGTTTAGTAGCAGAAATGAAAGCGTTTGGTATTGGTAAATCAGAAACAGTCGCTGCCATTGAAGCAGCGTTTGAAGAATATGCCGTTTATCATGCTGATATTAGAGAAAAAGGTGAGGAAACACTTGCCTATCTGAAGGAAAATAACTTGCGCGGGATTGTGCTTGCCGGACGGCCTTATCATATTGATCCTGAAATTAATCATGGGATCCCGGAACTGATCGCAGGATTCGGCGTTGCTGTTCTGACAGAGGATAGTGTGGCACATCTCGGTGAAGTGATTAGACCGCTAATGGTTCTTGATCAGTGGGCATACCATTCACGTCTCTACAAAGCGGCTAGCTTTGTTCGTTCGCAGGAGAATCTAGATTACGTCCAATTAAATTCATTTGGTTGTGGCCTCGACGCGATTACCACAGATGAAGTGGGCGATATTTTAGAGAAAACAGGGAAATTATATACATGTATCAAAATTGATGAAGTTAATAATCTTGGGGCTGCCCGGATTCGGATTCGCTCATTATTCTCGGCTGTGAGGGAACGAAAAGCGAATCATGTTGAGCTGACAGAAGCACCAACGAAGCAGAAGCCGAGAGTGATTTTTACCGAAGAAATGAAGAAGGAACATACGATACTTTGTCCGCAACTATCTCCAATTCACTTTGATGTGCTGAAAGAGGCTTTTAAGGTGAATGGCTATCAGTTAGTCGTCTTGCCAGAGTTTGAACGTGAGGCGATTGATACTGGACTGAAGTTTGTTCATAATGATGCATGTTTCCCGTCGTTTATTGTTGTCGGGCAAATTCTGGGTGCGCTTCAGTCAGGCAAGTATGATACCAATAATACTTCCGTGATTGTCAGCCAAACGGGCGGTGGTTGCCGTGGGTCAAATTACATTAGTTTCATTCGTAAGGGGCTAGAGCGTGCTGGGTTTGCCCATGTACCAGTCATCTCGCTTTCCTCACAAGGCATCGAGAAGAATCCGGGCTTTACAATTTCAAGGTCACTGCTGAATAAGAGCTTTCAGGCGATTACTTACGGCGATTTATTAATGCGTGTTCTTTACCGGACACGGCCGTATGAAGCGGTACAGGGGAGTGCTGACCAGTTATTTCAGAAGTGGAATGGGGTTTGTAAAGAATCGGTCAAGACCGGAGACCGTGCTGCTTTTAAAAAGAATATCCAGGCGATTGTCAGGGAATTCGATGAGCTTCCGCTCTATGATATTGCCAAGCCGCGCGTTGGGGTTGTCGGTGAAATTCTTGTGAAGTATAATCCGACGGCGAATAATGATATTGTCACGCAACTTGAGCATTTGGGTGCTGAGGCTGTTTTGCCAGACTTCACTGATTTTCTTCTCTATGGATTCTATGACTTTTCGACGAAGCGGAAGTTCCTCGGTGGTAGCCGGAAGGCGGAGCTTTTCTCGAAAGTCGGGATTCAGGTGATTGGTTATTATCGTAATTGTCTCAAATCCGCCTTACGAAAAAGTAAGCGGTTTGATGAGCCGAAAACGATTGATGAGATCGCAAAACTAGCAGAGCCAATTGTTTCATTGTGTAATCAGACCGGTGAAGGTTGGTTCCTCACAGGTGAAATGGTCGAATTAATTCACACGAATACGCCTAACATTGTTTGTCTGCAGCCATTTGGGTGCTTGCCAAATCATATTACCGGGAAAGGCGTAATTCAAGAGTTGAAGCGGCAGTATCCAGAATCGAATGTAATTGCCATTGATTATGATGCGGGTGCCTCTGAGGTGAATCAGCTCAACCGGATTAAATTGATGCTGACACAGGCAGAGGAGAATTTGAAGGCAAAACAAGTTGTCGATTACAAACATGCGGATGCAGAAGCGCGAGCTATGAAGCATGTACTGACAGACGCATAAGTTTGCTTTGTTTTGCAAAACTTGTTGTTTTCATTTGTGGTTGTTCAGTATAAAATAGAAGTGTTGTAATTGTGTATGAATTGACTAAGAAGCAGCACTTCTTTGGAGATATCGTTAGTAAAAATGGGTGATTACCCATTTTTTCTTTGGTGCCTTGTCTACCCGGATGCCACTAGACGACCTATTTTCGGTAAAGAATTGTTTTTGTAGTACATCTCACAGTCGAGCGGGGCCCGTTTTTCGGGGATGGATAGACTCAGAAGGAGGGAAATCATGTTATCCTATTTTAGTCTTGATGAACAAAACAAAATTCGTGAGGTAGAAGCCTTTACTAAAGGGTGTTGGGTTGATATGATTGCACCCAATGAACAGGAAATCAATTTAATTGTGTCAAAACTGGGTATTCCATTTGACTTCTTCAAGGATGCACTCGATGATGAAGAACGATCTCGTGTTGAGCGTGAAGATGAGAATGTACTCATTCTCGTTGACTTTCCTTATTTGACACATGATGAATCCGGATTTCCCATCTATGAGACAATGCCGATTGGACTCATTATTGCTGAGCAGTGCATTGTCACTGTTTCATTGATCGAATGTCCGTTTCTCGTTGATGTTGTCAACAATAAAATCCGCGGTATTTTTCCTTACAAAAAAACAAGGTTTGTCCTGCAAATCCTCTATTCTATCTCAAATTATTATTTGCGTTATCTGAAACAAATTAGCAAGAAGACAAATGAAGTAGAGCGTGAACTCCATGCAAAGTTGCGGAATAGAGAATTATTCACATTGATGGCACTCGAAAAATCATTGGTTTATTTTACGACATCACTCAAATCAAATAAGATTGTTTTGCAAAAGCTATTACGATTGAACTACTTGAAGATGTATGAGGAAGATAAAGATTTACTGGAGGATGTCATTATTGATAACACCCAGGCGATCGAGATGGTTGAGACGTATTCAACTATTTTAAGTAATACTCAGGATGCTTTCGCTTCGGTTATTTCAAATAACTTGAATATTGTGATGAAGTTCTTAGCATCCATTACGATCATTATTTCTTTTCCAACAATTGTTTCTAGTTTCTTTGGCATGAATGTGGAAGGGTTGCCTTTTGCTGATAATCCTGCTGGATTTTATATCGTGCTGGTGATTGCTTTATTGATGTCCACAATTACGGCCATTTGGTTTTGGAAGAAGAATTATTTTGGAGATTAATGCTACAAACAGGTCAGTTTTTTGAAGAAATAATGTATCGTGAATTTTGGGGGGACGTGAATATTGGTTGGTAGTCGCGAATCAATTGTTGTTAAAGTTGCTTGGATTAGTTTAGTCAGTAATATTATTTTAACGGTTGGGAAAGTGAGTACCGGACTCGTGGCACATTCAGATGCGCTATTTGCAGATGGGATTCACTCAGCAGCAGATGTTTTCGCTTCGGTGATTGTGCTATTGGTGATTAAATTTGCTAGCCAACCTGCAGATGATGAACACCCGTATGGGCATGGCAAGGCTGAAGTAATTGTTTCTGGACTTGTTGGTTTAATTTTATTATTAGTTTCTTTATATATCATTGTTGAAGCCATTAGCGGTTTGTTCCATGAAGTACGTTCACCTCAGATGGTTGCACTTTGGGCCGCATTAATTTCTTATGTTGCGAAAATCGCACTTTATCGAACGTCAATTAATACGGCAGAAAAGCATCATAGCAAAGCGATTGAAGCGATTGCCCTTGATCATAAAGCTGATATTGTTGCGAGTTTAGCGGCGGCAATCGGTATTCTTGTTTCAGTGATTGGGGCGAAATTTGATATCACTGTCTTACTCTATGGTGACCTTGTTGCCGGTATTTTCGTTTCCTATTTAATTTTCAAAATTGCCCGGACGATGTTGGTGGATTCATTTGATATATTGCTTGACCGAATGGTTGATCAAGATATGCTTGACGCATTTAAGGTGATTATTCGTTCATTCCCTGAAGTGCGTAGAATTGATGGGCTTCGGGCGCGGGAACATGGGCAGAATATTTACATTGACCTGCGCATTTCAATTATGCATGATAAATCAATTAAGCAAGGGCACGATCTCGCGCGGGAAATCAAGACAACCCTTATGGAAAGGCACCCGAATGTCAAAGAAGTGTTGATTCATTTGAATCCATATTTTGAAGAAGTGTAGGGTTCATTGCTCTATGGCAAACAGGCTGATGAGAGTAAATGCGCTCAATCAATGCACGATATTCCACGTCCAATGAGGATTGTGGATTTTTTTTTGCACAGTACCTTGCATAATGTAATAGTGTATGTTATATTATAGTTAAGCAGGTACTGGACATTAAACAGTAGTGCCGGATTATGATATTACACTTTTTCCAGCACCCTTTGAGGTATTGGATATGGTCCGAGAAAGGAAGATCGAAATGAATGTACAATTCAAAAAAGGCGTTTTAGAGCTTTGTGTTCTGGCGATCCTCGATAAACGTGATTGCTACGGTTATGAACTTGTCCAAGAGATTTCAACGCATATTGAAATTTCTGAAGGGACCGTTTATCCGCTTTTAAGACGACTCGGTAATGAGGAATACTTTACAACCTATTTGCAGGAATCATCCGAGGGTCCACCTAGAAAGTACTATCGGTTATTGACAAAGGGAAAAGATTATTTAGAACGGCAAGTTGCCGAGTGGTTACAATTCTCCGAGGGTGTTAATCAAATTATTAAGGCTGGTGAAAACAATGAATAAATTGGAATTTATTAATCAACTTGAAAAGTCATTATCTCGATTGACGCCAAACGAACGAAAGGATATTCTCCGTGACTATGAGGAACATTTTACTTTCGGGCTCGAGGGCGGGAAAACCGAAGAAGAAGTGAGTAAGAATTTAGGGTCGCCAAAACAGATTGCGAAAGAGATTTTATCAATCTATCATGTTGAAAAGGCTGAAGAGAAGCCGAGTGCAGGAAATGTAGGACGCGCGGTTATCGCAGTCGTTGGACTTGGTTTTTTGAATCTATTTATCGTCTTTTGGTTACTGATCATAGTTGTTTCGTTACTATTTTCTGGTTGGGCGATTGGTGCGTCGTTTCTATTATCACCAATACTCGTATTGATTGACTGGCTCCTTTCCGAAGCAGGTTTTGAAGCATTTGAACTATTCTTATCGTTTACCCTGTTTGGAATTGGCATGTTTATTCTCATAGGCATGAAGTTTGCAACACAATTTATAGTGAAAATCTTTATTCGCTATCTTAGATTTAATGTATCAACAGTAAAGCGAGGTTTTTCAAATGAATAAAATTAAACTATTATCTGCGATTGCACTCGTTACGTTTATGTTTGGCTTGCTGGGCATGTCAATGACAGCAGGGGATTATTTTGAGTATGAGGAAGTATCTGTTAAGAACACCATTCCAGATGATGGCTTCACAGATATCGTGATTAACACTGATGATGCTATATCAGCGAGCTCAAGTGAAGTTCGGCTTGAGGTGATTCCTACTGCTGGGACTGAAATTCGGACTGAGCTTGTTGGTGAAAGTAAGGACGGGCAAGTAGATGATGTGAAGACGTCGTCATCAAATGGGAAATTAGTGATTGATTATGCACCTGACGATGGTTGGTTTGAATTCAACTGGCGTGAAATTTTGCACCCGCTAACACTAAAAGTATATCTCCCGGAAAAGGAGTACCAGTCAATTTCAATTTCTCAAGGAAATGGCTTCATTGATATCGACGGATTTGCAGCAAAGGACATCAATATTTCCACAGATAATGGCCGGATTGTTGCCAGCAATCTGAACAGCGAAACGGCAACATTTGAATCAGATAACGGAAAAGTTGAAGTTAGTAATGTGAATGCTGGGAAAATAATAACTGACTCCGAAAATGGCGCGATTGAATTAAACAATGTAACCGGTGAGCTTTATGGTTCCGTTGATAACGGCCGAATCACAGTCAATGTTGATGAAATCACACAATCAATGGATTTTGAATCGGAAAATGGTGAGATTGTTATCAATACAAAAACCCAGCCGACAGATATTCGTTTTGATGTAGAGACAGATAACGGTAGTGTAGACATTTTGGATCAATATGATGGTGATGCTGTCATTGGTAACGGAAGTACTTTAGTGAAGCTGAAAGCAAGTAATGGAAGGATTAAGGTTGATGCTTCATTTTAAATCAGGATTTATTTGTTTAGCATAGAGTGAAATGGCGTTTTTGTAGTTGTCGTAGGGGCAGGCAGATACGCCATTTCATTAGCAAGTGAAAGAAACCAGACGGTAGTCTAATTATGCCGAACATCATCTTCTAAAAATCAGTACCTTGCATTATGCAATAGTGTATGATATATTATAGCTAAGCAGGTACTGGATATTAAACAGTAGTTCCGGCTTGAACGAGAAAGGAAGATCGAAATGAATGTACAATTCAAAAAGGGCGTTTTAGAGCTTTGTGTTCTTGCGATTCTTGATAAACGTGATTGCTACGGTTATGAACTTGTCCAAGAGATTTCAACGCATATTGAAATTTCTGAAGGGACCGTTTATCCCCTTTTAAGACGACTCGGTAGTGAGGAATACTTTACAACCTATTTGCAAGAATCATCCGAGGGTCCGCCTAGAAAGTACTATCGGTTATTGACAAAGGGGAAAGAATACTTAGAACAGCAAGTTGCCGAGTGGTTACAATTTTCCGAGGGTGTTAATCAAATTATTAAGGCTGGTGAAAACAATGAATAAATTGGAATTTATGAATCAACTTGAAAAGTCATTATCTCGATTGACGCCAATCGAACGAAAGGATATTCTCCGTGACTATGAAGAACATTTTACTTTCGGGCTCGAGGGCGGGAAAACCGAAGAAGAGGTGAGTAAGAGTCTCGGGTCACCGAAACAGATTGCGAAAGAAATTTTATCCGTGTACCACGTTGAGAAGGTGGAAGAGAAGCCAAATGCGGGAAATTTAGGACGTGCTATTATAGCCGTTGTTGGGCTCGGCTTTCTAAATTTATTTATTGTCGTCTGGTTATTAATTGTCATTGTTTCATTGCTATTTTCTGGTTGGGCAATTGGTGCATCATTTCTTTTGTCGCCATTTCTTGTTTTCATTGACTGGTTTCTTTCCGAAGCAGGTTTTGAAGCTTTTGAACTGTTCTTATCATTTACGCTGTTCGGTATTGGCATGTTTATTCTAATTGGGATGAAGTTTGCTACACAATTTATGGTGAAAATTTTCATTCGCTATCTTAAATTTAATGTTTCAACAGTAAAGCGAGGTTTCTCAAATGAATAAAATTAAACTATTATCTGCTATTGCACTAGTTACGCTTATGATTGGTCTGATTGGTACGTCAATGACGGCTGGGGCCTACTTTAAATATGAAGAGGTTTCGGTGAAGAATACGATTCCTGATGATGGTTTCACGGATGTCGTGATGAATACAAATGATGTGCAGCTTGAGGTAATCCCGTCAGCGGATAGCGAAGTGCGTACTGAACTTGTTGGTGGTACGACAGATGGGGAAGCGGAAGATGTGAAACTAACAACTGCAAATGGAAAATTAGTGATTGAGTACAAACCTAAAAATGGCTGGTTTGATGTGAATTTCCGTGATTTGCTTCACCCATTGACATTGAAGGTGTATCTGCCAGAGAAAGAATATCAATCAATTTCAATTACCCAAGGTAATGGTTTTGTTGATATCGATGGATTTACGGCAACAAATGTTAATATTGCAACGAATAATGGCCGAGTTGAAGCCAGTAATCTGCATACAAAATTGGCTACTTTTGAAGCAGATAACGGAAAAGTTGAGGCCAATAACATCACTTCTGAAAAAATCAAGGCAGAATCTGAGAATGGTGCTATTGAACTCAATAATGTGACTGGAGAATTGTCTGGTTCTGTTGATAATGGACGGATTGTTGTCAATGTAGAAGAGATTACGCAAGCGATGGATTTCGTATCGGATAATGGTGAAATTGTGATTAATACTGAAATTGAGCCAACAGATGTGCGGTTTGATGTTGAATCAGATAATGGCAGTGTCGATATTTTTGATCAATATCATGATGATACAATAATTGGTAACGGCAGTGTACTCGTGAAGCTTAGTGTTGATAACGGCCGCATTAAGGTTGATTCTTCTTTCTAACTGTTATGTGAATTTAGATGGGCGTACCCAGTGGTTGTCATTGTGACAGACCTGCGGTGCGCCTTTTTTATCAGGTAAAAATAGGGTGGAAAATGTTGACTACCAGATGATATGATAGGAATGGATGTAATCTAAGTTGCCCCCCTGAAGACAATTGGTATATCGTGCACCATAGGATAAGCAGTTTCAAACATTTATTCGGCACAAATTAATTTGGCGCTTAAGAGCCCGGTTCAACTTTGGACTTTGGCGTTTTCGGGGGGGAAACTATCAGTAATCTAAGGAGGTATTTTATTATGAGGAATAGTAGAAGTTTGGTGGTAAGTCTAGCAATAGCCGGGTTTGCTACCGGACTAAGTGGTTGCTCAAACGATGAACTGATGCCGAAAGAGGAAGCGATCATGAAAGTGGAAGAGAAGACAAATGGGATTGTGACAGGTATTGAACTGGAAGAGAATGCGATTGCAGCAGATCAGTACGATATGGATCTTGTTGATAAAGAAGCAGAGAAATCACTTTTGGTTAATGCAGAAACGGGTGTCATTATGAGTGAGAAAATAGATGTAGAGCGAGATTCAGATGAACTGTTTGAGGCGAAGCCAAATTCAAACCCCGTGATAACGCCTGAGGCGGCTCAAATAATTGCGCAAGAAAATGCTGATGGCGGTGATATCGTTTCCTTCGAGCATGTGATTGATGATGGGATAAGTCAGTATGAGATTGATGTGATGACGGACAACATCAAGACCTCGATTGAGATTGATGCAAATACTGGTCAGGTATTAGAGATGGAGCAGGAGAATATTGTATTAGATGACTAAGTCGTTTGGTACGCGTTCTGCCCTATCATCACTATTACATCGTTCGCTTTGTATTTACTGCTAATCATCCATTCCATTAAAAAGCTTGCCACTACGCCTAGAGGATAATCCTTTAGGAATACAGTTGGGCAAGCTTTTTGTCTAGATTATTCTGCTGTAATATCACATTGGTCGTCTGAGCAGTGTGGACCACTACTGACATTGGCGATTGCATTCGAGATCAGTTGTTCGTAGGTTTGCTTAGATTGCAAACCAGTAACATGCTGATTGCCAATGATGACTGTTGGGACAGCCTGAATGTCTTCCTCGATCAAGGCGTGGTAGAGTAGTTTCTCATGCGTTGTTTGAAAAGTTCTCTCTGTTAGCGCTTTACTAAACGCTACTTGGTCGAGGCCGCAGCTACTTGCGACGTCCTCTAACACTGTTTGGTTGCTGATATCGAGCCCATTCAGCCAGTAAGCATCGCTAACTGCTTGAATGTATGCCCAGCCCTTGTCCGATTGTTTTGCAAATTGATAGCCCTCGTGGGCGAGTTGTGTCTTTGGAATCGGATCAATATCCCAGGGCATTGATAACGTAACACCAAAGCGTTCAGCGAGTGGCACAACGCCACTGAACCATTCCTTACGGATGTAGTCAGATTTTGTTGAATGAGCTGGTGTATTCTGCGGTGAGAGTTCATAGGGCATCCATTCAATGATGACATCCTTACCGGCTGCTGCCTCAAATAGTGGCTTCTTTGCGATGACACAAAATGGGCAAACAAAGTCGGAATATAGTTTGATTTTAATGGACATTTTCATGACCTCCTTATTTTTTATTTGGCTACTACGAAAATTTTCGTGCTGTTTGATGACCTGAGTTCACGAGTGCTGTACTGCTAGCGCTTTAAGGTGGTTGAATTCTTTGTGTACTTTAAGCCTGTTGTCATCCTGCTGATATGAAGCTATTTTCGTAGTCCCATAATACGATATTATACTCGTATTTTCTCAGAATCCATCATTTAATGCCTACAGGTGATTTGTGTTAGTGCTCAAATGGCAAACATCACTGATAGCCTACCGGTGCATGGAGCGTGTCTATGTTCGCGTTTATGCTGGAAAAATGTGAATAGGAATTTTTTGTAACAGATAAACCATTATGAAAGCAAAATAGGTTGGATCACATAGTAGACTGCCCACATCGACAACACTAGTACAATTGAGTGCACGGTAATTAGACTGTGTCGAGGCTGTATGATTGATTAAATTATGCTTAGGTCGGTCAAGTTAGTTGCTAGTTGGTTTCGATCTTCTCGCTTACTAGCGTTTGAACGCAGATAATACAATTTTATAATGCATGTGAAATAATTCGAGCGTGTAGAAATGTCACTGTCATTCTAGAAAAGCAAATTCATGAAAAAAATATTCCCACTTTTGATCTGAGACGGATAAAAGGTCGAACTAAATCCCACATGTTGACGGAGGTAAATGACGATTTTCAGGAATTCTATTTATAAGCAGAAGAGGACCTAGGAAACTATTCACACGTCTTTTCGGGTTCCCCAATAGTCGATCTACCCTACCGGATATAGGAAGTCTTAACTTCACAGCAGTCACTGGGATTGCTTTTGGACTAACGCCAGCGCTTAAAGCATCTCCGCTGAACCCAATTGATGCACTGAGTCCAAATAGAAATAAGGGTACTAGTCTCACAGTACTTATGACTTTATCTTTTCCATCTATGTTGCTATAGTAAGGAAGGCAGAGCGTCTAACCTAGTAAATGCCTTCATATAAATAGAAGAAAAGCAATCGCTAGTATTGAATTCATCAGGGAAACTGGGTCAGTAATCAACGAGGGTTGCTGATGGATAAAGGATTGTAAGGCCTATTTGCAAGTTGATTCTCAAATCTAACTAGCAGGCAGTCAAGTGCTTATTTACTATTGTAATGAAAATGTAACATTAGCGAACTATTCTCGTAACACAAAGTCTCTATAATAAATCTTGTATTTAAAAAAGTAGTAGAATAACAAAAAAGTTTGTTGGGGGATTAATGCATGCAGAAAACAAAGATGAGTCGACTATTTAAAATTTTGAAGAGAAAGCCGATTGTATCTATCGTAGTAGCCGCATTGTGTGCACAGTTATTATCAACAACCGTGTATGCTGCTACATTGAACACAATTACGCTCACACTTGATGGTGAAGAGAGAATTGTTCAAACGCATGCTGCAAGCGTGGAAGAAGTACTGACAGACAATAGCGTAGAAGTTGGCGAACATGATTATCTTAGTGCTGAACTAACAGATGCAGTTACTAATGAGATGACGATTGAGTGGGAGCCAGCTACAGAAGTTTCATTTCTAGTAGACGGTGTGCAAACACAAGTATGGACAACAGAAGATACTGTTTCTAGTTTTCTTTCATCAAAAGAAATCATGCTAGATCCTTATGATAAAGTCGAACCAAAAATTGAAACACCGATTTCAGAGGGTATGGTCATTCAAGTTAAGAATGCATTTCCTGTAACACTTAATGATGGTGGTGCTGTTCAAGAAGTCCAAACAACTGCTTCAACAGTGGGTGAGCTTCTAACAGTGAGCGGTATCCAGCTAGGTGAATTTGATCGAGTAGAGCCAAGCGTAGACACAGCATTAACACATGGTATGGTAGTCAATGTAACGCGCGTAGGAAAAACAACTGAAGTATCTGAACTAACGGTTCCTTATAACACAGTTGATGTTGGAGACGAAAATTTACCGCAAGGTCAAGTGCAAGTTGTCACTGAAGGACAAAACGGTTCAGTTGCTCAAACTTTTGAAATCATCACAGAAAACGGTGTTGTTGTAGCAAGAAACCTTGTATCTGAAGTAACAAACATTGAAAAAGTTGATAGAGTTCAACATATTGGTTTGCAAGTTCCAGTAGTTGTTGCATCAAGTACTGATGCTTCTGGTAAATCGCCAGTAACATCAAGTGCTAATGAGCCAGTTCCAATGGCCGGAGATGTTGTCGGATACGCAATGCAGTTTATTGGCACACCGTATCTATATGGTGGAACAACACCTGCAGGATTTGATTGTTCTGGATTTGTTGGTTATTGCTACCGTAATGCGCTAGGTATTTCATTACCAAGAACATCAGGCGGAATGGCTTCTAGTGGAACAGGTGTTGAAAACTTAGCACCGGGAGACATTGTTTACTTCGGTAATGGTGGAAGCGTTTCACATGTTGGAATCTATACTGGCAATGGGCAATTTATCTCAGCAACCAATTCTGGTGTTCAAGTAGACCCGCTTCACAGTGGCTACTGGGGACCAAAATATATGGGCGCTAGAAGATACTAATTGAATAAAATATTTAAAAACTGAGCGTACCCGCTCAGTTTTTTTTTTGCTCTTTCTCAAATAGGATTAGTTGGGATAAAAGGAAGTTGATCTATTTCATACATTACAGGGATAGATACATTTTTTGCGGTTTAAAAATCTATTTCATCATCTATTCAAAATTAAAATGTGATAAATAGTCTTCTATCTATTGGCGAAAACATCATCCGTTACGATATATGGTAAACAAGCGTGGTGAATGTTTGGTAGGTATCGTTGGTACAAACATTTCATTTACACTTAATATGGGCTGATGCATCTGGACAGTTATTTCAATTAAAGTAATAATGGAGGTGAGGGGTTTCTTCTATCATGAAATTTCCTTTGAAATAGTAGAAAAGAAAGAGGTAGACATGAAAGTAATAATATTTGGGGCTACAGGAATGATTGGCCAAGGTGTACTTAGAGAATGTTTACTAGATCATGAAATCGATAGGGTTACAGTCGTTGGGCGTAGTACTACAGGAAAGACAGACAAGAAATTACGTGAAATCATTCATCAAGATTTTCTCTCGGTATCTACGATTGAAAGTGATTTGTTCGGATATGACGCATGTTTCTTCTGTCTAGGTGTTTCGTCAGTAGGAATGAATGAAGAAGAATATCGAAAGATTACCTATGATATCACAATGTCGGTGGCGCGTACTTTGGTAGATTTGAATCCAAGTATGACATTCCTCTATATTTCAGGGGCCAGCACGGATAGTTCCGAAAAAGGTCGTATCATGTGGGCAAGGGTGAAAGGGAAGACGGAAAATGATTTATTAGCGTTACCCTTCAAGTCAGCGTATATGCTTAGACCAGGTGCAATCCTCCCTGTACATGGCGCTAGGTCGAAAACCAAGCTGTACCGCGTGGTCTATACTGGTCTAACTCCAATATTTCCGATTTTTAAGAAACTATTTCCGAGTTTAGTGATTACTACTGAGACGCTTGGGAAGTCCATGATTACAATTGCAAAACAAGGCTACTCGAAGCGGGTTGTTGAAAATCGGGATTTAGCGAAGATACAATTGATCAAATAAAGATTTGAGAACAGCACTGTCAAATTGAGTTATCATGAACCCGCAGCTAAGGCGAGATAACCTGAGTTGGAGGCTTAAATAACCTATTTAAGGCATGATCGTGATGGTAGAAATCAGTGAGGAAAGTAGGAGAAATAGATGAAGCAGTATCAAAAAAGGTCAATATTAAGCAGTGGAATTGAATTTAAAAAGGATAGTTGGCTCGATGTATTCTCCATGAGTCTTGGGAAAATACTTGCGAATCAATTGGTTTGTTCTGAGCTTGTCGTCAAAGACCAAGATTGGCAGGTTGATTTTGATGCAGGAACAATCAGCTTTGGTCAGGATGAATACCAATTACAATTTATCGGTTCAGAATCGAGTGAATCGAATACATGGTTGTGGGGCTGGGAGAATATCAACGGCTTCCCGAAAGAAGTGATTCTTCTTGCAGAGCAGATGAAAGTCATTGCAGAAGAATGGCGCTTAAAGCCAATGCAGTCAGCGGAATTCGATTTAACCGATGGGTTAAATGGATACCATATGGCAATCGTCACCGCTGCACTGAGTGAGGATTCTGTTTGTTTCTACCGCGGACTACATGTTGGTGGTGCAGTATTTATTGCTTTTTCACCTGAAACAAGAGAGGTATTCGCGCCAGTAGATATTGAGCGTTTCGTGAGTACAGCGATGCAATGTGTTCAAGAATTTTCAGTCAATCACGAACTCTTTATTCAAAGTTTTCTCTTTCAGAATGAGATTGAGTATGAATGGGAAGATCAGTCAATTATCGCTCATTTTGACCAGGATTTACAGATTGATTTTGATCAACAAAAGCGAATCGAAAATTTCACCGTTTTGAACGAGAGGTAAATCCCTTTACGTTTTTTCTGTTGTCCTTGTGTCCGATTTCGACATTTAAGCTGAACGGAGTGGTAGGGTAAAATGGTGACTGCTGAAATAAGTACTTATTTGGAAGGGTATATACTACCTCGATATCAATTTTTTGATCAGGCGCATTTAGTAGATCATGCTCGTGCAGTGATGGATAATGCGTTAGCAATTGCCGGGGACTTCGATGTGAATTTGGACATGGTGCTGGTTGCAGCAGCTTTTCACGATATCGGTCTTGAACACGGAAGAGAAAGGCACGAATACTATTCTGGGATCGCGCTAGAAAATGATCCTACCTTGAAGAAATGGTTTTCTGCCCAGGAGATGATTGTAATGAAGGAGGCTTGAAGGGGATCACCGTGCTTCAAGGAAAGCGGTGCCTAGAAGTCTCTATGGCAAGATTATTGCAGATGCTGATCGAATCCTGTTTCCAGATACGATTCTTCTAAGAACAGTTCAATATGGGCTGGTTCATTTTCCGTTGCTAAACCCTGAGGAACAAATCGAACGGGTGTTACAACATGTCATGAACAAGTACGGAGAAAATGGTTACATGACGTTATGGATCGACACACCATTTAATGTTGGTCGCCTTGATGCGATCAGAACGATGCTTCGTTCTGAAGATGAAGTGAAGAAAAGATGTTGGCAGATACTGCATTCGATCTATCAATCCTAAATCAAACTCGTAGATTTTTAGCCTGAAGCGGCTCAGGGGATTGTGGTTGTTTTCTCCGCCTGCTTTGATTAGAAATGGTATCCTAAAGCCAACATCGTGCATGAAAGAGCATCTACAGAAATGAGCGAGATATAGCGATCATTTCTGTAAATGCTTGTATCGATTAAAAGAGGCTATAGTTGATTGTTTAGGAGATCAAGTACTTGCCCAACATCTTTATCCCCACGACCAGATACATTGATGATGATTGTCTTATCATTAGAAAGTGTTGGTGCAAACTTGATGGCGTAGGCAACGGCGTGGGCGCTTTCTAGTGCAGGAATAATCCCTTCCGTTTTCGATAATACCTGAAAAGCTTCAACGGCTTCTTCGTCTGTGACATGCACGTAATCAGCTCTGCCGCTATCTTTATAGAAACTATGTTCTGGACCGACACCTTGATAATCGAGACCCGCAGCGACCGAGTGTGCTGCGGCAATCCCGCCGTTCTCATCTTTCATCATATAGCATTTGAAACCATGAATAATACCAGGTTCACCAGTTGATAGAGGGGCAGCATGTAAGCCAGTTTCGATGCCTTTTCCTCCTGGCTCAACACCAATCATTTTCACGTCTGTGTCAAAGTAAAAAGGTGCAAACAGTCCGATGGCATTACTTCCTCCACCAACACAAGCGATTAAATAATCTGGTAGACGTCCTTCTTTTTCAAGATGCTGTGCGCGGGCTTCATGACCAATGACCGCCTGAAAGTGACGGACAATTTCTGGGTATGGTGCTGGTCCAAGCGCAGACCCTAGCAGATAGAATGTGTGCTCATAATGTTCAGCGTAGTCTGCTAGTGCCGCGTCAACTGCCTCTTTTAACGTTCGCGCACCATCCTTGACAGCAATCACTTTTGCCCCAAGTAGTTCCATCCGGAAAACATTCAAGGCTTGACGCTCAGTGTCAACTTCGCCCATATAAATCGTGCACGCCATTCCAAACAAAGCACAAGCAGTAGCAGTGGCGACACCATGTTGACCAGCACCAGTTTCAGCGATAATTCGCTTAACACCCATCCTTTTTGCTAAGAGGATTTGACCGAGGACGTTATTGATTTTGTGCGCACCAGTGTGATTTAAGTCTTCTCGCTTAAGATAGATTTTTGCTCCGCCAAGCGTTTCGCTTAGCCGCTTTGCGTGGTAGAGAGGATTCGGTCGCCCAACATACTCCCTTAGGTAATATTCATACTCTTCCTGAAAAATCGGATCATCCTTATATCGGTTAAACGCTGCTTCTAAGTGTCCCAGTGCCTCCTGCAATGATTCAGGAACATAACTGCCGCCAAACTCTCCAAAATAGCCATCTTTCAATTGGTATAAAGTCATCATCATTTCCTCCTGATTTTATATTTTTGGAAGAGGACGAAAAAAAAGCCCTCTACATGACTTGTGCATGTAGAGGACGAATATTCGCGGTGCCACCTCTTTTGTTTTTTGTTGAACAACAAAAAACCTCTCAATTCCGGTACAGAAATGATTTCGATACCTTCATCCTTTTAACGGCGGAACCCGTGTCGCCTACTAAACGTTCAGCGTACCTCTCTTAAGTCCATTCGGTATACAATGTCGTTTACTAGGATCACACCAAGCCCCAGCTCTCTGAAATGAATCAATGAATACCTACTTACTCTTAATCAACGATTTGGTTTATTTAATTGTTATGCTAAAGAATAGCGAAGTCCACTAGGAATGTCAATCAATTTGTTTGAGGTGAAGAAAAGGTCTGGATTTTTCGATCTGTGCTCTGGTGTCAGTCTGTGAGTAGGCGCAGATAATGGAAGGAAGCATTGACACGGAAAAATTTTTCTGGACCTTAAACTCGGGGCGATTCAATAGCGATATTAATGGCTCTTTGTCTCCGGCTTACTAGTGATTTAGCGCAATCCTTTTAATCAAAAAACAGCTAGTCTAATTTCAGATTGGCAGTTGACATTGAAGTATACTCCAATGATATATTAATTTCAAGAGGTGATTTAATTGGAACACTATTCTATTCAGCAAGTGGCTGAGCAACTACAGATATCCAAAGATACACTGAGATACTATGATAAACTAAGCCTTGTTAGCCCAGAGCGTGGAGACAACAAGTACCGCCTATACAGAGTGTGATATTTTGGATTTGCAATACCTAGAGGTGATGAAATTCATTGGCTTTTCACTAGCAGAGATTGAACAGGTTTTTCGCTATAAAAGGGAATTCAATAGTGAAAACTATAGTGAATTGAATATGATTTTGACTAAAAAAAGAGAGAGTTTGGAGAGAAATGCGACATTGTTTCAA
>JAVBKF010000207.1:0-3186 GCA_031554215.1 Caryophanales bacterium | reverse complement strand
ATTGTTGATTAACTCGGGCGCTTTTGTATCCTCCATCGTGTTTAAAGTATCATCAATTGCGCTGATAAATTCTGAGTCTGAAGTCGATAGGAGTTCGCGTATATCGCCAATATACCCCTCGGCAAAGGGCTCAAACTCAGTAATCCCCTCTTGCAAGAAGGTACTTGCCGTCCTGAAAGCTTCTGGATCGATTAGAATTTTTTCAGATGTACTCATAGTCACCTTTCATTCCTGCTTTTTTGTCATTTCTTTGTATTTTTTATGCTTTCAAAGACTATTAGACCATATAATAGTCTTTTTAACAATGATTTTCTTGAAATATTTTATGAAAAACATCCTAATTCGAGCGTTAACAACGTAAATCTAGTTTGATATTTTTGATCGATCTGACGAAACGAATCTTGTGCATCTAATCTATCAAGACTCTCAACATTTTTCTCCAATGTCCGATTAATATCGTAAAGAAATGTTCATTGCCCTTAAAATCGGCAGACCATTTTCGTCATACTCGAATCTCACCAGCGGGAATACCATTTTGTTCTAAACATTTTTCTAGGAAATCTGTGTACTCATTTCTCAATACAAACCCCACCTTTCATTAAGATTTTCGCAATTATCAAACTAAATCTACCTGTTTCATCATATTTTTGCTGCATTTTTTTAGTAAAGTATGACTTAGAGTAAATCTTTCCCCTCTAAAGGTTCTTTTATTGCGATTGTTTGTGTCATGATCAAACTCAATTATCCCTACCAGCCTTAATGATTGACTATTTGAGCAAAAAAACTTGAGGTAACTCACTTTTTCCTAGTTGAGTTATCTCAAGTTTTTTTACTTATTTTATCCAATTTATTTGCTCACTGTTGAAGTTTATTTATACAGAAACAATACTCGAAAACAATCAGATACATAACCTCACAGTAAAGTAGGTGACGACTAATCACTAATCAAATACTATCGCTAAGGCATGTCTGAAAAAGATTATCAAGAATTCCCCGTCTAGCTTTATCGGAAAATCACTATAACAGTCAGAATATTGTTGATTTTCCCCCATACGAATTGAAAAATTTTCGACATCCATACCGAAGTATGAATGTCCTCAGACGCACCATAGCTAAAGTTATTAGCCCGTATTGACTAGTGTCGGGCTGATTAATTGCCATTATTACCCATCTCACTTAGCGCTGAGAAACACCTAACGTTTGAAAATAAGCTACTGCCGCCTGTTTATCCATGTTTATTTGGGCAACCAGCTCGTCAACACCCGCAAATTTCTTCTCAGAGCGTATCCGCTGATGCCACTCTAGCTGGACAATTTCATCATAGATATTCTCCGTAAAATCAAATATATGAACCTCAATTGAAGGTTTCTCAGCAGGATTTTCGTGAAAAGTTGGTTTGTAGCCGAGATTACAGACACCCTCATGCCACTTCTTGCCCACCCGGATTTTCACAGCATACACACCCGTTGACGGGAGATCGAAGTCTTCATTTGGCGCTATATTGGCTGTTGGAAATCCAATTGTTCGTCCGCGTTTTTCACCATGAATCACAGCGCCGCCAATCGTATAAAAGCGCCCCAACAGTTTTTTTGCAATTGTACAGTTCCCCTCGCTGAGCGCCTGCCGAATCCGCGTTGAACTCACCTTTACAGTCTCACTTTCTAGCATGCAAGGAGCAACCGTTGTAAAATCAAACTGATTGCGAGCATGGAATGGCAGTGTCTCCATTTTCCCCATCCCATATCGTCCGTATGTAAAGTCAAAACCAGCAACAATATGCTTGGCATGAAGACCAATTAGAAAGTCATCTACAAATTGCTGCGGTGATATCTCAGAAAAATCATGAGAAAACTCGGTAATAAACAAGTAGTCTACACCAATTTCTTCAAGTAGGCGTATCTTTTCCTCAAGAGGGGTGAGCAGCCTTACATGTTTTACATCTCGCTGTAACACGAGGGAAGGATGTGGTTCAAACGTCATAACTGCCAATGCCATGTTCAGCGCTTTCGCTTTTTGTTTTGCCATCTGGAGCACTGCTTGATGCCCGAGATGCACACCATCAAAGTAACCTAATGCCATTACAAGTTCAGGATATTCATTTTTTTGAGCAGTTTGAGGATAACTTAATGGTACTATTTTCATTACTACTGACTCCTTAAATAATTTTTACCGGCTTCACCTTGTTTGGTTTACTTGGATGCGCTTGGTAAATCGCTAATAGCTCACCTTGACGATTTAATATTGCAGTTGGTTCTGTCATTGCAGGCATCTCGCTTGGTGTCTCAAAAACAGCACCATTTTTGATACGGCTGGCGATAACCTCATCGGCAATTAATCGTGGTAAGTTTGAGACACCTGCTTCAATTGGTTTAAGACAATCTGAAAGAGTGCCATTTTCCGACAATGCGATCAGTTGTTCAAAAGTAACAGCATCAGAAACAGAGAAATCTGCCACCCTCGTTCGCACAAGTTTTGACATATGCGCTGGAAAACCTAGCATGTCACCGATTGTGACAGCTAAAGTTCTGACATAGGTCCCCTTACCACAATCGACACGAAATGAAAACTTGATTTGATCGCCACTGAAAGTTGTCCGCTCATCTAGTAATTCAATATCATATACCTTGACCTCGCGACTAGGACGCTCAACTTCGATGCCTTGAAATGCATATTCATATAGGCGTTTGCCATTCACTTTAACAGCTGAAAACATCGGTGGTGTTTGCGTAATTGTCCCTACTAGCCTAGACAATACAGCCAATATCTCACTGCGATCAATCACTCTGTCTACTTGCTTGATTTGGACGACCTCTCCAGACCTGTCTTCCGTTGTTGTTGAAAATCCTAGTGTTACTTCACCAATATATTCCTTTCCTGCATCCGTAATATACTCAGCAATTTTAGTGGAACGACCGATACAAATTGGCAATACACCAGTGACATCAGGATCAAGCGTACCGGTATGCCCGACTCTTTTCATCCGAACGATTTTCCGTACTTTCATGATACAGTCATGAGAAGTAAATCCAGCCGGTTTATTTAGTATAATTACACCATTTAATTCTGACAAAATCATCACTTCCAAACATCTCTTGTATGTACCTGTTTTTTAGGTGCGATAGAATTCAACAAATGGATAGACCCCTTTAAGGCCTACCCATTTGGCAAAATCATTTACCCTTTTTG
>JAVBKF010000013.1:0-15877 GCA_031554215.1 Caryophanales bacterium | reverse complement strand
CCTTCGTATACTGACATAAAGGCATCAACTCCTTTCGAAAAGATTTGTACCTCCTTTCGTCCGGAATATTAGCCCACCACCCTCTAAGCATTTTACTACTACATTGATTTTACTTAACTTTTGTATTTCTGTCCATTCATTTCTAGCTTCTTTCGTCAAAATAATCCATCTAATTTGTTAGCGAGATTTCTTTGTTTATTGAGAAATAAGTGGGCATGAATATTCATTGTAGTGGTGTAATCTGAATGCCCTAGATGTTTAGGCTTAGTAACGGTTCTTCCTCCATTTCTATAAAAAGTGCCACGTGAGAATGCCTAAAGTCATCTAGCCTGTTTGGTTCTAGCATGGCTCTTATGAAATGATCGCTATGCGCTTTGTATAATGATCTCTAGTAGGTGGACTCTCTTTAAACTGGACACTTTCAATGAGTATTGTACATTGTTTCAATCTACTAGAAGCGCATCAAAGATAGATTGATTTCCTCATCTTCATTGGACGGCAGCAATCGCTTCCGATTTGCCCAAGTGGATGTCCTATTGATGCATAAACTAATTTGAAGTACTTTTTCCAGAAAGGAGGGTAGCAGTGCCAGCAAAAAGAGGATTATTCAGTGGACGATCACAAAAACCAGCCAATCCATTCTTCGCATTACTGGGGAATTCACCGAAACAATCTAGTGGGCTATTATCTATGTTTCTAGGTGGAAATAAATCGCTCTCCAGAGGATTATTTGGTCAGTCGCGATCAACTAGTGGGTTTGGCAATATTGCTGAACTTGTCAGCAACACACAAAAAGCCATCAATACAGCACAAAAAGCGATGCCAATGATGCAGCAAGTAAAACAATACGGTCCTTTAATACGGAATATGCCGTCGATGTATAAAATGATTAAAGCGATTAATGCATCAGAAATACTGTCAGATGATGAAGTCGCAGCTAGCCAGCCAATTGCAGAAGTGGAACAGCACGAAGCCACACCCTTGGTTTCACCGCTAGTAACAAAAAGACAGCCAATTGTCGAGAAAAAATCACTCCCCAAAATATTTGTGCCATAAACGCTCCACTTCAATATGATTGCCTTTGAATATTGATGTTGAATTGGATATAATAAAAAAGAGCGATCCCCAATAAGGTTTTGGGGACCTGCTTAAAAACACTAGTAGATACCGCTCATTTACATAACTGCGCTGTCACCAAACTAGCTGGAGGTCATAAAACGATGCAAGTAGTCAAAATTTCCCCGCGAGGATACTGTTATGGCGTTGTCGATGCAATGGTCATCGCCAGAAACGCGGCATTAGATAAAACATTACCAAGACCCATCTATATTCTCGGCATGATTGTTCACAATCAACATGTGACAAATGCCTTTTTAGAAGAAGGTATCATTACATTGGACGGCAATAACCGTCTGGAAATTATTGATCAAGTGACATCCGGAACTGTTATATTCACAGCACATGGAATTTCACCGGAAATACGTGAAATCGCTCAGCAAAAAGGACTAACAACAATTGATGCTACCTGCCCAGACGTGACAATCACACATGATTTAATTCGGTCAAAAAAAGAAGATGGCTATGAATTTATCTATATCGGTAAGCGGAATCACCCGGAACCTGAAGGTGCCATTGGCGTTGCCCCTGAGATTGTTCACTTAGTTGAAAACGAGCAGGATATTGAGAATTTAAATATTAAGTCCAAGAAAATCATTGTCACCAACCAAACAACAATGAGCCAATGGGATGTCATCCACTTAATGGAGCTTGTCAAGAAACGATTCCCTTACGCTGAGAAACAGCAGGAAACTTGCTATGCGACTCAGGTAAGACAGGAAGCCGTTGCTACGCAAGCGAAGGATCTTGACGTCCTCATTGTTGTTGGTGACCCCAAGAGTAACAATTCAAACCGATTGGCACAGGTATCAGAGGAAATTGCCCATACAAGAGCTTACCGAATCGCTGACATTACTGAACTCCAGATCGAATGGATTAAGGATGCTGAAACAGTAGGTGTCACCGCTGGTGCTTCCACACCAACGCCACTCACCCGGGAAGTCACCACGTTTCTGGAACAATTCGACCCTCAAAACGAAGCAACATGGATTAGAGAAAACAAAGTCCCTTTAGCCAAAATATTACCACGCGTAAAAGCACAGTGAACACTGTGCTTTTACTCTATTAAGTGAAACGTTACCTACCCAATGAACCATTTTCCTCATCTGCTAGCACTGCGACAATTTGACCAATCACCTGCCCCACTTCCGTCTGTTTCTGCTGTACCTGTGCTGTAACCTTGGCACCTCTAAGCTGTGCCTCTACTACGCGCATATGCGTGAGTTCAAGCATCCATTTCTTGATAAACGCCTCATTTTTCTCCTTGAGCAAATAAGGACCAAAGCGCTCCTCCACATCCGTTAGCGCTTCACAGGACCCAGACTCAGCAACAAGAATTTCGTAAATCTTCCCATCTTCTTCAAGAATTGTCTCTGCCACTAACCTCTTGCCATTTGACAACAACCACGCACGAATCAGTTCAGCGCCAACATTCGGTTGTAATATCAATCGTTCATGCCCAGACAATTTTGTTTTCCCTGCTTCAAGAATCTGGACGATTAAGCTGCCACCCATACCGCAAATCGTGATTGAGTCAGCCTCACCATACGCGATTACATCCAGACCATCACCTAAACGAACCGCAATCTTTTCCTGTAACTGCCTCGCTGAAACTTGGCGCATCGCAGCATTATATGGTCCCAAGACAACTTCACCAGCAATTGCTTTCTCTACAAGACCATTCTCAACAACAAAGCAAGGCAGGTAGGCATGATCAGAGCCAATATCCGCCAATGTCTTTCCTGTAACAAATGTTGCCACATACCCTAAACGGTTTGATAACGTAACCAAATTCATCCTATATCCCCTTACTCACACGTATTTCAAGACTCAGTAGCCAGCGTAAACATTTTTAACTTATTAATAAACGGACGTGCCAGCTCATTCGGCTCTCTCAGCACATCACGTGTCCTTCCTTCCTGTGCAATACACCCTGCCTCGAGGTAAAGCAAACGTTCCGTCAGAAATTGCACCTCTGCTAAATCATGACTAACAATGACAATCGTAATCTGCTTTTCCTCGATAACCCGCTTCAGCTCAATCGCTAAGTCCACTTTAGATGGGACATCAATACCAGAAAACGGCTCATCAAGAAATAATATTTCCGGTTCAGTCGCTAGCGCTCTGGCAATATTGACCCTTTGTGCCTCGCCACCAGATAGTTTGTAACAACGTCTAGCTGCTAGATGTTCAATCTGCAAGGCACTAAGCCAATCGTTTACTTTCCTTGTAATCATCTCTTTATTCTCGCCACGAATTTTCAGTCCACTGGCTATATTGTCAAATACAGTTGTATTAAACAAGAACGACCGTTGCATCACAAATGCCATTTTTCGGCGAATCTGAATTGGAAAATTCTTCAGCGGTATTTGCTTATCATTGTACCAATACGCCCCAGTTGACGGTTGCTCTAGTGATGCGAGGATTTTGAGTAGCGTACTTTTCCCCGCACCATTTGGTCCAATAATCCCAATCGTCTCACCAGTAGCAATCGCTAGATGAGGAATTGATAGAATCCGTGTTTGTCCCGGCTGAAAAGTGACATCTTTCAATTGAATTAAACTCATAGACTATTCGCCCTTTGCTGTAATGTCGTTAAAATAATCGTGAGTACAAGTGTAATCATCATCAGAATCATGGACAAAGCAATCGCGATATCAAAGTTCCCCTTAGATACTTCCATCACTATTGAAGTGGTGAGTATTCTCGTATCCCCTTGAAGGTTACCACCAACCATCGTTGCTGCACCAACCTCCGCAAATACCCTGCCTAAACCAGCAATCACTGCTGCATACAGCCCATAGCGTGCTTGCTTAACAATCAGCATCACATATTGTAACCTTGTTGCACCCAAGGATTTAATCATCAGCAAGAAATTCCGGTCCAGTGTTTGAAATGTCGTCGCAGTCATTCCTATAATAATCGGTAAGGACACAAGCACCTGCGCCATGATAATCGCCGTCTTAGAATACAGTAGTCCATAGTCACCAAGTGGACCACTGCGCCAAAGCAGCATCGTAATGCCAAGTCCAGCGACAACAGGCGGGAGCGCCATCCCCACATGAATAAATGTCAACAAAACCCTTTTCCCAAAGAACTGCTTGAGTCCAATGAAAATACCGATTGGTAACCCTATCACAATACTAATCAAAGTTGACGTCAAGCATACCTTCAATGTATTGGCAACGATATTCATTATCTCAGGATCGCGGTCCAAAATCATTTGTAAAGCCGCCCTAAATCCATCTATTATTAAATCCATTTAATCTCGCTAGAAAATCATGATTGCCACTTGGCATTCACGCGCCCCCAAGTTAACAGAAAATCAATCAGTTTTCCCCTTGCGAATTCCCCCTCCCTTTTTCCCTATAAAAACGAAACCACGTTTCAAAATAGGTTTGAAAAAGTACAGAAAATGCCATTAAATACTAGATCACTATTACCAGAGTCAATAAAACAATCTAATCTTCATTCTATAAGCTGAGCAAAAAAAATGCAATATCTCTCTGGCGCACGAGGCGAAAAAGAGATACTGCATTCTCCATCTTTTCAGTCACTGTATCAGTATTACAATGCCCGACAAAGAGCTTTATCCTAGACAAGGGCTATAATGTTTGTAAATACTGAACCATTTTATCAACATCACCAGCAGGAACAAGTCCTTTTGGCATGCCGCTCCCCTTACCATTTAGCAAAATCCCTTTTAACTCATCTGCCGAATAACGTTCTTTCACTCCGGTAAGGTCTGGGCCAACTCCACCCTTTAAATCAACACCGTGGCAGCCAGCACAAGTACTTGAGGCAACCTCTTTCGCATCAAATGCCGTCTCTACCTTTTTTTCATCTACTGAAGCAATTTTTTTTGCCGCTCCGTTACCTTGAATTGACATCACAACTGTGAGTGCAATCGCAACAGCCATTATTACAATAAAAGGAATTATTACTTTACGCTTCATGCTACATTCCTCCCTCAAATAGTCCTATTATCTAAAATTATAGAGAGGCTTGTACGCAATGAAAAGAAAACTGCCTGTTATTCTCGAAGGACCGGTGACAAAAAAATACTTCAGAAATGAAAGGAACTCTCCCTCACTCCTGAAGCATCATTATATCTATCGCCATTTAAATAAAACCATAGCAAAAGCTTGAAAACCATTTTGGAAAAAAATCGTGCCATAATACCCACATACACCATATTAAAACCAATCAATTTGACGTGATTTAGACAGATGTGCGGATAGACAGCCCTATTCTAAAAAGTCTTTCAATCGTTTACTTCTACTCGGATGACGTAACTTTCGGAGCGCCTTTGCTTCAATCTGTCTGATTCGCTCTCTCGTGACACCAAACACACGACCAACCTCTTCAAGCGTGCGTGTGCGTCCATCATCAAGACCAAAACGCAAACGAAGAACATTCTCCTCACGATCCGTGAGTGTGTCCAAAACATCTTCCAACTGCTCCTTCAGCATTTCGTAAGCAGCATGGTCAGATGGAGAAGTCGCATCCTGATCCTCAATAAAATCACCTAGATGAGAGTCATCTTCTTCTCCGATTGGCGTTTCAAGTGATACCGGCTCCTGGGCAACACGCTGAATTTCACGTACCTTCTCAACTGCCAAATCCATTTCCTCAGAAATTTCTTCAGGTGTTGGTTCCCGCCCTAAATCCTGCAATAATTGTCTCTGAATACGAACCATTTTATTAATGGTTTCAACCATATGAACTGGTACGCGAATTGTTCTTGCTTGGTCGGCAATCGCACGCGTGATTGCTTGCCTAATCCACCAAGTAGCGTAAGTTGAAAACTTGAACCCTTTTGTGAAATCAAATTTCTCAACAGCTTTTATCAATCCCATATTTCCTTCTTGGATCAAATCTAGAAACAGCATTCCACGACCAACATACCGCTTAGCAATACTTACAACTAAACGAAGATTTGCCTCGGCAAGACGGCGCTTTGCTTCATCGTCGCCGTCCTCAATGCGCTTGGCAAGTTCGATTTCCTCATCCCAACTAAGAAGGTCAACACGGCCAATTTCTTTTAAATACATACGAACAGGATCATTAATTTTAATACCGGGTGGTACAGAAAGATCCGAAAGATCAAACGCTTCTTCCTTACCAAGTGGTTGTGGTGCCGTATCCTCTCCAACTTGCGCATTAACGAGCTCGATACCACTTTCAACGATTACATCGTAAAAATCGTTCATTTGATCCGCATCAAGTTCAAAAACGGCAAGCTGGTTAGCGATCTCATCATACGATAATGCGCCACGTAGCTTCCCTTGGTCAATGATTAGTTCCTTTACATTTTCTAATGGTAACCCCGACATATCTGCCTCTTTCTCTACAAATGCCTCTGGTGTTTTCTCTGTCATTATATCCTCTCCTACCCTCTTCTAATACTATTTCCCAATTTTCTCTTAATTTCTATAATATCTTTCCCTAATTGCTGTGCGAGTGTAAAATCAAGTAAACGCTCTGCTTCCCCAAGCTCATACTCTTTTTGTTTCCGTAATTTCTCTAAATGAGCCAAATGCACTTGTGCGATACAATCACTAATTTCTTTATCACTTGGTGCCTGCTGCAACGCCTTCATTTCAATCTCAGTAATGATTTTGCGTAGTGCTGGTTCCACCAGGTAATTAATAAATAAACTACTATCCTCATGGTGACCTTCATCGTAATAGGCTAGCAACGTCTCGAGAATCGCTTGGTGCTTTGGTGAATTTAAAGCTTGTCCACCTAGTTGCTCTTTAATGAGTTCAGCTAAGTGACGATCATGTAACATAAAGGATAATAAATTTTCTTCTGCAATTTGATGTGCAGCTTTCAACTTCTTGTCCGTTATGAAAATGTTACCAGATAGTCGTACTGAATCTGTCTGCTCTCTACGCTTATATTGCCCCATAATCTGATTGGTTTCGTCTGTTAAAGTTTGTAGTAATAGTCCAAATTCTTCTGCTATTTGTTTTAAATAGAATTCTCTTTCAACCCGGTCAGAAAGCTTTGCGATTTCATGTAACATCAGTTCAATATAACTCATTTTCTCAGCTTCGACTGCGAAATTTCTCGCGCGACGATGGTAGAACATTTTAAATGAAGCAAACGAATGTGCTGCATCAATGACTTCTCTTCGGAATTTCTCTCCTCCAAATTCTTGTATATACTGGTCAGGATCATACCCCTCAGGCATTGTGCAAATTCTCACCTGTAGTCCAGCATGGAGCAGTACATCAGCGGTCTTTTGAGCAGCCTCAATCCCAGCACGATCACCATCAAAACAAATAATCACTTGCGATGCTGTTCTTTTCAGAACTTGTAAATGCTCACTCGTAACAGCGGTACCCATGGTTGCAACACCATTTTCAACCCCAGACCGGTCCGCAGCGATGACATCAGCAAATCCTTCAAAGAGTATCGCTGTATGACTATTACGAATATGTGGTCTTGCCAATTGAAAATTATAAAGCGTTTTGCGCTTGTTAAAAATTGCCGTCTCAGGGCTATTTAAATATTTTGGTTTATCTTCCCCGAGTGATCGGCCCGAAAATGCAATAATTTTTCCCTTTTGACCGAGAATAGGAAACATGATACGATGACGAAATCGATCAAAAAATGCACCAGCCTCAGAACGAACGAGTAGGCCTGCCTGTTCCATCTGTTCAGATTCAAATCCACGTTTTTCTAGAAAATTTGTTGCGTAATCCCAGGAATCAAATGCATAGCCTAACTGGAATTTTTTTATGATTTCTTCTGTGAAACCACGTTCCAGTAAATAATCGAGTGCCTCTTGCCCATGTGTGGTATTTACCAGCACATGATGGTATAATTTCTGCAAAAGGGCATGCGCTTCAAAATAGGGATCGTGACTATGCTGGTTTTCCGCAGCAGTTTCTACATCAACATCAAGGGGAATATCGGCTTTATCAGCTAATATTTTCGCAGCCTCCAAAAACGTTAAACCTTCAATATCCATCAAAAAGGTAAAAACATTGCCGCCAGCACCACAACCAAAACAATGAAAAATCTGTTTATCGGGCGCAACGGAAAACGAGGGTGAATTTTCTCCATGAAAAGGGCAGAGTCCAAAATAATTTCGACCCTGTTTCCGAAGTTGCACATGTTCGCCAACAACATCAAGAATATCGTTGCCGAGTTTGATCAGATTGAGTGTGCTTTCAGGAATCTTCTGATACACGGGCTCACCTACTTTTTGCGATTAAAAAATACTTCACTGCCACAATAAATTGTGCCATCGCCAGACAACAACTGTTTCAATCATAATCATACAGAGTCTGATTAGCGTGAAATACTTATTCTTGTACCTTACTATTAGATTTAAAAAACCGCTACTTACAAAGTATTCTCTACTCAATTATTTTTTCCTGCAATTTTCTACAAAAAATAATCAGTAAACAGCCATTTGCCTAAACCAGCATCTACATGCTTGCTTGGCAAAGGTACACCTTTTGAATGCTTTTTCATGATTTCCTTTATCATAGGTGTGTATGTTTCAGCAATTGATCAATTGTGTAAGCCGTTTCTTCAATGGCTTTATTAGACACATCTAGCACTGTACAACCGACCTTTTGAATGATCTGATTAAAATAAGCAAGCTCCGCCTCAATTCGGTTGATATCTGCGTAAATAGCATCATCGTTCAGCCCGAGTGACTTTAAGCGTTCCTTACGAATATACATCAATTGTTCGGGTGTTGTCACAAGACCAACACACTTTGCCGGGTCAATCTGAAATAGCTCCTCTGGTGGATCGACCTCGGGTACGATTGGAATATTGGTAACCTTGTAACCTTTGTGCGCTAAATTCTGCGACAGAGGCGTTTTCGATGTACGAGAAACCCCTAAAAGGACAATGTCCGATTTCAAGATACCTGAGGGGTCCCGGCCATCATCATATTTAACAGCAAACTCTACTGCTTCGATTTTCTGAAAATACTGCTCATCTAAACGATGGGTTAGCCCAAGTTCAAGTGCCGCTGACGTGTTATATTTACGCTCAACAATTTCAATAAATGTACCAAATATATCATAACTGTACAGCCCTTTTTCCTTAGCGCGAAGTTCAAGGTAAGCACGCATTTCATTTTTAATTAATGTGTAGACAATAATAGCATCATCCACTAAAGCCTCGTCAACAATCTCATCAATCTGAGCCAAATCCTCAATAAATGAACGACGCTTTAGATGGAACTTGTGGTCATGGAATTGAATCAGTGCAGCATTAGTGAATACTTCTGCGGTTTCGCCAACAGAGTCTGACACTACATAAATAATGGAATCGGGCATATTTAAACACTCTTTCTATAATGTGATGGGAGATGAACTTCAAATTTTCTCATGAATATCGGCTTTGCAACAGACCGGTTACTCAGTTAGCGCCAATTGTAGAAACGCCTTGGTAATATTTGTTTTCGTGATACGACCAACGACTTCATAGCCGCCGTCCATCTTCTTGACAACAGGCAATGAATCAATTTGCTGTTCAATTAGTTTCTGCGCAACCTCAAGTAATGTGTTTTCTTTTTCACACATAGTAATATTCGGCATTCTCGTCATCACTACATGCACCGGAATCGAATGCAGGTTATTGTTACCAATACTCGCTCTCAGTAAATCTTTCCGGGAAACAACACCTGTTAGTGTATTGTTTTTATCAACAACAAATAATGTGCCAACATCTTCTAGAAACATTGAACAAACTGCATTATAGGCAGAGATTTCCTCATTGACAACAACAGGGATTGACTGAAATTCCTTAACACGCCATTTTTCTAGATAATCCATCAATAGTTTCGGCTTTGGGCGTCCCTTATAATAATACCCTAAACGTGGACGAGCATCTAAATAACCACTCATTGTCAGAATCGCCAAATCTGGACGCAAAGTTGCCCGCGTCAAATTAATCCGTTCAGCAATACTCTCACCAGTAATTGGTCCACTCTCTTTGACAATTTGCAGAATCTGCTCTTGTCTTTTATTTAACGTCATAGCGATCACTTTTCCTATATTAGTGTGACATAATTATCAATATTATAACCTATTTATCGCTGTAGTTAATATTTTTCTCCACACTATGTTTGAAAAAAGGTCAAAACGATTGCATATTCCCCTGTCATTCTCTACTCACACCCTCAATGAACGCCATGGATATCCATGGCGTTCATTATAGGTTCATTCACCAAATGTTTGATGTCTAGAATCTAATCTGTTCATGTAAAAATGCATTTAATTCAGTAATCGCTACCCGCGACTGCGCCATTGAATCTCGGTCACGAACGGTCACCATCTGATCTTCTAATGTGTCAAAGTCAATGGTGACACAGAACGGTGTCCCAATTTCATCATGTCTCCGGTAACGGCGCCCAATTGCTCCTGCATCATCGTAATTAACAACCAGTTCTTTCGCCAGCTGCGCATAGACCTCATGTGCCTTCTCAGAAAGCTTTTTAGACAAAGGCAATACCGCTGCTTTAATCGGCGCGAGTGCTGGATGCAAATGCATAATCGTCCTTGCTGAACCATCTTCTAGCGTTTCCTCGTCATAGGAATCAATTAAATACGCTAATGTAAGACGGTCAACACCAACTGCCGGTTCAATACAGTAAGGAACATATTTCACATTTGTTTCTGGCTCTGCATAATGAAAATCTTCACCAGAGTGCTCCATATGACGTTTTAAATCGAAATCAGTTCGAGAAGCAATACCCCAGAGTTCACCCCAACCGAACGGGAATTGATACTCAAAATCAACCGTCGCATTACTATAATGTGACAACTCCTCTGGATCATGATCACGTGCCCGGAGTTTCTCAGCAGATAACCCGAGTGACAATAACCAATTGTTCACGAATGCCTTCCAGTGGGCATACCACTCTAACTCTTCCCCGGGCTTGCAGAAGAATTCAAGTTCCATTTGTTCAAATTCACGCGTTCGGAAAATAAAGTTACCTGGTGTAATTTCATTTCGGAAACTCTTACCAATCTGCCCGATACCAAACGGCAATTTCTTACGCATGCTACGTTGCACATTTTTGAAATTAACAAAAATCCCCTGTGCCGTTTCCGGGCGTAAATATACCGCACTTGTATTATTTTCAGTCACACCAATCTCTGTTTTAAACATTAAATTAAACTGACGAATCTCGGTAAAATGATTCTTGCCGCAATCTGGACAAGCAATCTGATGTTCAGCAATTAGCGCGCCCATCTTATCGAAAGATAACCCATCAACAATCAGCTCGATTCCTTTGCTACTCAGCGCTTCCTCGATTAACTTATCTGCACGATGCCTCGCCTTACAATCCTTACAATCAATCATCGGATCGTTGAATCCGCCAACATGACCAGATGCTTCCCATACGCGCGGGTTCATCAAGATTGCTGCATCAAGCCCCTCATTCATCGGTGATTCTTGGATAAACTTCTTCCACCAAGCTTTCTTGATATTATTCTTGAGCTCCACGCCCAAAGGACCATAATCCCACGTATTTGCAAGCCCACCATAAATCTCAGAACCAGGAAATACAAATCCTCTATGTTTTGCATGTGATACAATTTGCTCCATTGTAAATTGCTTCTGTTCAGTCATTGTAACCCCTCCAATTGATCAAAAAATAAACGTCCGTCACTACGCGAAAAATCCGCATAGGGACGAGCGCTAGCCCGTGGTTCCACCCTATTTGCTATGTATATTCTACGTAGCCACTCGAGTCTATTTTACGCCTAGGTTGCCTTCGCCAAACACTGTTATACCCAGCTCGCACCATTCTGGATTCGCTTCAAATCATCGTGTGTGGGTACTAATCCTCATCATCATAAAATATTTAATTACTGTTGACTATAATCATTATTGCCAAAAAAGTCAAGAGGATATCGGTGAATTCTACGATGCGTTCTAAATCTTCGATTTAGCAAACAGAAGGGGCAGCACACGTTGTAGCTAAGACTTTTTCCACAAAATTTAGCGACAAAGTTAAGCGGGAAATTCTTCTTAAATCTTTTTCAGACACAGTCTAGGGAAAATGGTCTCATAATGGACCGGAGAAATAATGAGGTATGGTAATTTTTAAAAAAAGTAAGCGGTCTGGGTTTTCCCTTTAAACGAAAGGCAAACTAAGTGGTCGATTTCTGTCTGACGTAATTTGCCACATCATGTCGAAACTTCTTATTTCCAGCGAAATAATTCACTGTTGCTGATTGACTTGATAGAACACTAGCGGACAACTCGGTTCTCGAGCGTTCCGTCCACAGCGATCACCTTACCGCACAACAAAAGGATTGGTATCAATTTCCGACGGTAATATTGTCACCTGATACTGTTCACCAACAAGTGCCTGTAATGATTGACACACACCTTGTATCATTATTTTTTCAATCGTATGACCGGCATCAATCAGACAGATGCCTTCTTGTTTCGCATCGACGGCATAATGATAGGAAATATCGCCAGTCACTAAACAATCCGCTCCCTTAAATTTCGCCTTTGAAATATAATCGGCACCACTGCCACCAACAACTGCTACCTTTCGTATATCTTGCTGTAGATCACCAACAATACGGACATGATCCAGCGCATAAGCCTGCTTCACTTGTAGTGCCAATGTCTCTAAAGAAACAGCTTCACTTAAATAACCAATCCGGCCAATCCCAAGTGCTTCACCAGACTGCTCATCACGGTAATGAGTCTCCATGTGCTTCACCTGCTCAAGCTGTAAGGCTTCTGCCAGCAAATCATTTACCCCTCCGTTTGCAGTATCTAAATTTGTATGGGCGACAAACAAACTGATTTTCTCGGTAATTAATTGTTCGACAATGCGGCCCTGCAGCTGTTCGGGAACAATTTGCTTTAATGGGCGATACAGTAATGGGTGATGAGCAAAGATACAATCAACCTGCTTGTCAATTGCTTCCTGTACAACAGATTCAGTCACATCAAGGGTAATCAGTACCCTCGCCACTGACCGATTTCGATCACCAATTTGCCAACCAATATTATCGCCTGAAATAGCATAGCGCCGAGGCGCTATTTGCTCAAATAATTGGATTAATTCATGTCCATTAGCAGTCTTCATGATGATATCTCCTCCCCTTCATTTGAAACCAAACATCCAAACCACTGGTTCCTTCATTCCATAAAAGCACAATTAAAGTGCATCATTTTTATAACCAGCTAACGTTGGATGTTTCACTTGAATCGTTTCAAGTGCCCCCGTCTCAGTGTCAATTTTCAAGCCGTTTAAGGTACCACCGAAAACAGCACCACCATCAATGCCAATCTTTGTTTTACAGGTGGACATCCATACATCAGTATTGGTTGTTTTAGTCAGAACCGGCGTTGGCGTATGACCAAACACAACCCGAAGCCCTGTGTCATTCTGAACATCCGCGCCATAGAATTCGTCCCGTATCCAGAGTAAATCGGCTTGTTCTTGCTGATTTAATTGATTATTCAAACGAATTCCGGCATGGACGATCAAGAAATCACCATTTCTATAGGACAACAATAAATCGCGAATTGCCTGAATTATCGCTGGGTATTCCGCCTTAATCAGACTTGCTAGCTCAGCGTGACTGACAATAAACTTGTTATCGTCATCAACGTATGAACCTCGTTCAGGAAGATTATTCAAGAACGAAAGAATTGTCTTTCTACCACCACCATTTGGAAAAAAGCTCCGAGGCCCTTCTGGGTCATCGAGCCAATCTAGGAAAAGCTCTTCGTGATTACCCTTCAACAATTTCACTCGATCTGGATAGGTTTTTTCTAACGCCAATAAATGAACCACTGTTTCATAAGGGTTCTCACCCCGATCAACCATATCTCCTGCAATAACTAATATTTCATTTTGGCTATCCCAATGGGTCAGCAATTCCTTGAGCATAGAGATTTCCCCATGAATATCGCTGAGTACAAATAACTTTTTCAATGAAGACCTCTCCTTTTTTAAACGAATCTATCTTAAAACATTCATCACAGTCTACTTCTCCGTAGATCATACTCATCCACAATTAGTCACTTGGACTGGCTGTGGGACTTAGTGCATCTCGCAAACTATTTACCTGTTCCAAAAACTTCTTTGACTTCAATTGCAGTCCTGAGTTCCGGTCGTAATAAATATTGATCAGTGTTCTCAGCTCAAGCTTGGTATCGGGGGATATAGTGACCTCACCAAGTCTACGAATATCAATATGTTGAAATAAACGTAGCAGCTTGATCACAGTCACTGAAACTGGCATCACGTATCGATCTTCGCTCACGCAATGGTGACAAATCAGACCACCTTCCTGAATTGAAAAAGCAAAGTGACCTTCGGTTGCACCGCAATTCACACAGCGATTCAGTTCGGGCGTAATCCCTAAATGCGACAGCATTTTCACCTCGAAAATATTGACCAGTACTTCCTCATCATATCCTTCATCTATGTAATTCAAAAGTCCTAGAAACAGCGCGTACAAAGAACTACTCGCCTGTTTCTCTTCTATTGCTCGGTCAAGTAGTTCTGCCATGTACGTCACATAGGATGTACGGAAAATATCCTCACGAATATGGCGAAATCCGTTGATCACTTCGGCCTGTTGCAAGGTCCCCATGCCGCTCCCAATATGAAACAGAAAGTAGCCATGATTAAATAGCTGCGCGGCACCAGCAAACTTACTCTGTTGTTTTCTCACGCCACGCGCCATTACTGAAACCTTCCCTAATTCCTTTGAATAAATCGTTAGAATTCTCGCTGATTCGCCATAATCAAGTGTCCGAATAATAATCCCTTCACATTTTCCTAACAAACTTGCCACCACATTCTTAGTCCAAATTAGGACTGATTGATTCATTTTCAATTTCTCTATATAACAAATAACTTTCAATGTTGCCAGTCAAACTGAAGATATTCCAGGTCAAGTCTTTCATAAATAAAGCCCACCTTTTTTAGTAAAAAATGCTCCCCATTTTGAAATGCATCGTCGTCACCTTTGGATAAACTAGAAAAGTCTTCCGCCAGAAATGCCGATTACCTTACTCACTTAGTATCCCATTCGGATCCACTATTTATTTTTTGTTTTGTTTCCAATTTTGTATCGGATCGTCAGCAAACTAAAATGATGTCATATTCCTTCCAGAGAAACGAAAAGCCTGTCTCCAGACGATAGCCTCGTTCCAATCAGGCATGAATACCCACTATATTTCAGCACTTGGCAAAGCCATGTCAGTGGGACAAGAAGCTTATGCTACACTAGTCAAACATGTGCAAAGTTGCTGTCTAGTATTCATCTTCACTAAATCCGATATCACGAAGATGCGAAGATTTATTTCGCCAATCTTTTTGCACTTTCACCCAGAGTTCCAAGAATATCTTACTACCAAGAAGGTTCTCAATATCAACTCTGGCACGCTGACCGATCTCCTTCAGCATTGATCCACGCTTTCCAATAATAATCCCTTTTTGTGAATCACGCTCAATGATAATTGATGCCATAATATGAATCGTCTCAGTATTTTCACGGCGCTCCAGCTTCTCCATTACAACCGCAATTGAATGGGGAATTTCTTCTCTTGTAAGATGCAATGCTTTTTCACGAATCAATTCACAAATAATGAAACGTTCTGGATGATCAGTCACCTGATCTGCAGGATAATACTGTGGTCCTTCTGGTAAGTATCCTTTCAAAACGGTCATCAAACGATCAACATTATTTCCTTGAAGCGCAGAAACCGGCACAATTTCCGCAAAATCCATCCG
>JAVBKF010000044.1:0-2836 GCA_031554215.1 Caryophanales bacterium | reverse complement strand
CGAACAAGATGTTATGTTCATCTAGATTTAGAAGCAGACGACAAAAAGACCGAAATTACATAACTTGTCAATCGGTCTTCTGTTTTATTTTTGCCTATTTTTGGACTTGAAACACCTTAAAAACAAGATGAATAGGACGTTTTACCCCTGTTGAGCCTTTTCTGGTTTATTCGGATGGATTTATTGAAATCGACAGTGGTTTTCACGCTTTTTTTACTTGGAGCGATTAATATTCTAAAATAATACTTGAAAATTTTATAAATTAATAGTATTTTAGATAAATAACCCATGGGAATTTATCTAATAAATATAAAGTGAGGAATTTAATGGTCTTGAATGTTCTTTTTACTTAAATTATCAAAAAGGAGAGAATAGAAGATGAAAAAACTAATGAACACTGGTTTAATTACATTTGCACTATTGTTTGTTTTTTCTAGTAGTGCTTTTGCAGGTACTATCGCTTGCCCAGAATCAGGTGGAAATCATCAAATGTGGAGAGCTGGATTTGGTTACGTTTATAATGCAAAGAATGTGCATCAATTTGATGGAAATTTGTATCAATGCTCAGGTTGTAAAGAGACGCTTACAATTAATATTAACGTTAGAAAATATGCAACATGGAACCCTAGATATAAAATAACGTCTATAAGTACAACTGTGAAAACTCCATATATTAACAGTTATACTGCTGGGATTCCTGGCTATACATTAAGAAATTAACTACCCTTGTAATCACTTTAGAATTTCGAATCTTGTTATTTACTCGGATGGATTTTATTGAAGTAAAGCTTAAACCGACATTTTGTGCCAATCTACAAACGACAGAAAACCGAAATGACATAACTTGTCAAATCGGTTTTCTGTTGAGTGATTTTTCATGTTTTTTTACTCGAATGCATTTTGAAGGCGACACACGAAACAATCGATGAAAGAATTAATAGAAAAAAGAATCCACTGGAATTTTAATCCCTTGGATTCTTTTTGTGTTTCTGGACTTTTCAAATCAACTACTTGGGTTCTTTTGTAGCCTCCATAATTTTTTCTCTCGAGAAATCCTTTACACCTTGATTAATTTCGATCAATTCTTGGATTGTTAAACCGCATTGCTGAAGTTGCTTCTCGACATCTGCTTTCGAAGTTAGTTTACCAATGCCCTTTACATTATCGCCTTCTAAAGTGAAACCGATATCTCCCTCATCTAAATAGATTTCTGTATCATCAAAGTAATTATTTAAGAAATCTGCCAAGTTTAACCCATCTGAATTACTAAATGTTATTTCTTGATTAGTAACAAGAACAAAAACTTCATCTAGTTTACTTCCTTTTGACCCATAGAAGTTCCCTATACTCACCATGTAATCGCCCTTACTGAAATGCGTTCCTATAAAGACTTCATTAATGTAGGGTCTGACACTCCTAACATCCATTTTATCAAAGAGTTTTTTTTCAAAAACAACCGACAAATTTTGGTTTTTAATCACAGAATCAAAATCTACTGCTAGGATATACGAGGATCCATTAAAAGTCATTATCCCTCCTGATTCTTTCCATGTATCAAATTGGGGGCTATTCTTTTTTTTATAATCTATTTCGCTTAGTATAGAAAAGAGTTTTTTTGGATAACCCTCATCTGCAAACTTATCGTTAATTCCTTGTGTTTTACAAAGATAAACTATTACTAACAAGCCACAAATAATAATCAAAATAACATAAATGATTTTCAATCGATAACTTACTCTTGCCATTTCTGTAGCCCACCTTTGATATGGTGATAGAACTTAAATGCACTTGAATACTTTTCATCATCGCCAAATGATTTTTCCAATTCAGCAAATGACAGATTCATTGATGCAACTATATCTTTGCCTTTAGGTGCATACATCGGTAAATGGTTTCTAATTAGGTTCTCAAGTTTTTTTAGCCCACCGAAATTTCGTAACCATTCAGTTGCACGGTTTGTTATCTGGTACTTGAGTTCATAGTAGTAATCTATCATGACCTCCTGGATTGATTTTGAGGTGTTTTTAACACGAAATGCTATATTATAACCGTCCAAATCTGCTTGATAATCTGCATTGTTGATACTAGGGAGTGCTCCATTTACTCCCATAAAATCTCCAAAAGCTCCACTCGTTTGATTAACGCCTTCTCCATTAAACAACCATGATCCAATACTTGCTGGCATTGATTCTATAAAACTTCTCAGAATAGTTGCCGCATGAACCGCCATATGAGTCAAATCAGGTGTGTCATCTCTTTTATGTTGGAGACTTAAAGCCTCAATGAGGGCATCTGATTCATTCCTTGTGAGTCCATACACCTTTAACATATTGCGCAGAATGTCATACGAGTATGTTCCTGATGTAATCTTAAATGCAGTACTCCGATAATTTTCTGTAATTGATGCAATTACCTTTAAAAATTCCATATCTTGATCAAAAGGGTACTCTTTCTTTATCCCATTGTACAATTTCAATAGAATTTTTGCGATCTCATTTGAAAGTCCATAGATTTCTACAAAAGTTCCAACAAATCGATTGTCATCTGATCTCGTTAAGCATTGTGCTTGTTCTTTTTTTCTTTCCTCCTCTGCCTGTTTAGTGAGATAGTCTGACCTAATATCATTAATTGTATTGCCATCCCCATCTACTGGACCACCTGGTCCAGGTCTTTTTGGTGGTTCTGGAACAGGTGGCTTCGGTGGTTTCGTTGTTTCTACTACTTTCTTAGCAGCTTCAACAACAACTTTTGCCACCCCTGTTGTTACCCCTTGAGTTGGTGGATCATTCCAGCCAGCCGAGGTAGGTACATACCCCTCCATAGTTTCCCCTTCACT
>JAVBKF010000191.1:0-3468 GCA_031554215.1 Caryophanales bacterium | reverse complement strand
GCTTCTAACAATATCTCCGAAAATAGTTATTGCGCCAAAATTTCTTTCATCCACAGCTACATAGCCAATCTGGCTTGGCATTAAAATACAATGAAAATGTGGATGGTCTAATGCAACTACTTGAATTTCCTCCATAACTTCATTAAATTCTTGGTACGAGAGAAGATCATCATAGTTTCTCAACATAAATAAAACAGGTTGTGTTGATTTAAGTAGTTGCTTGCGAATTAAATGCAAAAGGACATTGAACTTTTCCTTATTACTTAAGTATTCAATTGAAGTAAGGCTATTTGTCTTTAATACTGATAGTTGTAAGTACTTCTGCACGATATCTGTGAATTGCATCTCAGTATAATCCGTCTCCATCCTAAATTCACTATCTTGGACTAAGTTTATTAGCTCGTCAGTTTGATTAATTTCCTTTATTAACCGTTCTAAAGTCTCATTCATTTCCTTCAGATGAGTTTCAATACTAGGAGAATCGAATAAATGGTGAAAAAATTGAAACAATAGACTCCCCTTGTTCATCGACAATTGTTCATGAATATCACTTACTGATTCAATTGTAATGCAATTGAAATGTTTCCGACCTAGTACTTGGTGGTCAATTTCGATTACAGGTTCAGCAAAATCGAATAGGCTTAAGTGACTTTCCGTATATTTATGTTTCGTAAAATACCATGTTAGAATTTGCCATAAATGTTGTTTGGTATTAGAATTGACACCGATAAATTGCATGATTTGTCCAACGTGAATCTCAATGTTCGATAAATAGTTGTGGTTATTGAATCTTAGAACATTCATATAATCACCAACTTATTAGCGCCTATTACTTGCTCTTGTTTAGCTTTATTCCCGACAATCAACTTCATGTCTTCAAACTGTTTTTCAGTTACCATCAGTAATCGAACATTTCCTTCATTGGGAGATTTGCTAGACAATTTTTGATAATATTTTTTTGCATATGATCTGTTTGGGCAGGTTCTAACATAGACAGAGTATTGTAACATGGAAAAACCATTTTCAATTAACATTTTCCGAAAATAACGATAGACTCTTTTTTGGGTATTTGTTTCGACTGGTAAGTCAAAAAAACAGAGTACTCTCATTACGTCATACCTCATTTCTTCACCCCTTCAAATGAAGAGATAATAGGGTTCGCAAAGTTTGTCAGCTCTGCAGTTTTCATTAGATTAACAAAGCTAATCACGAATTTCTCCATAATTACACCAAGAGTATAGTTAGCGCCCATGTAGTTAGCCCTTAGATTAATTAAACTAAGTAGTTCTCTCCGATGTTCATACGTGATAAACTCACTTTCTTTCATATTTAAAAAGACCCAACCATCTATAAAAGGACGGAAGGGTTCAATTAAATCATCAACTAAATTAAATTGGTTGTATTCACTTTTATGAAAGATTCCAACCATTGGTTGTAATCCGTAGCCTACGACTAAACGGGCGATATAAGCTCTAAGAATTGCATAGCCGTAATTTAGACCAGCATTAATAGGACTATCTTCATCGCCTCTCGTGAAATTCTTACCAAACATTGTATTGAAATAAACCTTAGCAGCATGACCTTCTCGATTAGATGTATCGTAGTCAAGTAGTTCTTTTTTATAATTAATTAGTTTGTCGATTGCTGCTATCTCTTGTTCAAGATGGCATAGTAAATCAATTTGATTCTCTATTTTAAAAGATACAATCTTTTTCCAAACAATCCCCTTCAATTCTTCATTCCAATTGATTTGACTTTGCAGCATCTTACTGGCACGAGAGTGGCCGTTTAGCGCATGGTATATACCGCATGGTGAATGTGTATGATCACAAATAACTAAACTGATATTATACTCAGTAATGGCAGCTAATAGTCTGGTGGTAATCGTTGTCTGTTGTCCCTCTAGTACAATGACAGAGATATCACTTAAGGGAATAACGTATTCATAATCCTCCTTGAAAATAATCAAATTATCCAACTTTAACTTTACATGCTCGCTATCTTTTGCCATAACAACTCTCCAACTCATTCAATCACCTCATAAATGTCATAAAAAAAAGTTCCCAAAGGGAACTGATTTCGGGATAAACCCTTATTTTAGTAGGTTCTCAGGATTTGAGCTACTGGCGAGGCGTCCCTCACCTGATTAATATACCATTAATGTCAAAATAACGCAAGCTGAATTTGCTATATTCTGAAGTCAGTTTTCAGCTTCTCCTTCGTGATAATGTGTGGTGCACCAAGTATATCAGTGTTAATTTTCTGTAATAATTCTGTATCTTTTTTTATCGTGACACGTTCCCGCGGGTTATCAAATTGTGGTTTATACTCTGGTTTTACTTCAATTAAATTCTTACTAGTCTCATTTTTCGATAAAAACCGATAGTATTTAAATTCATTACAATTATGCTCTTTTATCCTAAATATATCATTTTTATTGAGTGAAAACATAAAATGATATTCATTAGTAAGCCCTTCAACTTCAGATCGCTCATATTCATATGATTGGTGGTTTAGCACATACCCATCTTTAGTAAATTTGAACATACAATGTTTGATACCAACTAAGCCATATCTTTTTGTGTTTGGATTATAGTATACATCAGTTCTGTATGGAGATAATGTCCTTAGAACTGTTTTTCTGCTTTTTTCAATAGATTGATTATAATTCATAGTCAAATTGATATGTTTTCCAAGCTTTTTATCTAGATATTTCATCTTAACAATAACTGGTCCATTCCCTTTTCGACTATATTTCCGAATCCCCTCATTATGGTCTTCTAAGTATGCTCTAAATGGATTCTTTTGATCTTGGTACCTAATTAGAACCTGTTCTAGTATCTCAAATGTTTTTCGATCATTGTGGTACATTAGGAACTGTTTTTTATCTTTTTTATAACGCTTTAAAAAAGATGCGTATTCTTTATCGTCATAAATATTTTTGATTTTTCCTATAATATAATTTTCGTCATCTATTACTCTGGTCGAGTAGATAGTTGCATCACTTATGCTCCTATTTATTTTTCTATCCACTTTGTGCGAGTATCTCATCAAGTTTGCTGCATTAGCTAATTGACTTTTGAAATTGTCAAACGGAAGTTGGTAAACTAGCTCTGAATATTCTGCACTGGTTAACACAGGTAATATTTCACCTGTAGTTTGATCAACTGTTCTGCCATCTTCTGTGATCGTATGCAGTGAGGCTTTTTTCCAAAGTTTAAGACTATTTGTTGCCGCGACAATTAGAGCATCAATTCCATGATGACTGAAGCTCTCATCTCGATTTTTCCCGATGGACCATCGGTTTCGAAGCTGGGAAGTAAACTGGCCACGAATCACATAGACGCTTGTTTCTTTTCCATGGCATTGCATGTAATCTTGTATTGAATTCAGTACGACCCGTGAAGCATATCTGGTGTCGTTTAGATTCCTGCTAATGAATTGTTGACGAACTTCCCATTTGTTGAT
>JAVBKF010000015.1:0-4351 GCA_031554215.1 Caryophanales bacterium | reverse complement strand
GTGCGTGGACCAGAGAGCGCAGGTCACCTACGGCGAGGCGGCGCACCTCTGCAGCTTCCCGGAATATCAAAATCAGACTTCGAATCATTTACACGTGAAGGGCTTGCACCGAGAATGGAAGCGATTCGCGAGCGAATCCAGCCAAAGTTTCATGCGATTTCAAACGATATATTAGATGAAGTAACCATACTAGCTGAACAGGAAATGTATTTTCATTATGCGAAACATTTGCGAAGGAGTGTTAATCCTCCAAAAGATACGTGGATGGCCTTTTGCCATAACAAACGTGGCTACAAACAACACCCGCATTTCCAAATAGGACTCTATGACGACCATCTATTTATCTGGCTTGTTTTCATCTATGAAATTCCAAACAAAAAAGCGATTGCAACGACCCTAGTACAGCAAGTGAAACAAGTTGAAAAATGTATCCCTAAAGACTACCAGATTTCCTTTGATCATAAGAAAAAATGCTCAAAACGATTTGGTGATTTTAAGACGGGCGAGTTGAAAGCAGAGCTGATTCGGTTACGTGATGCCCGTAAAGCAGAATTCCTTGTTGGACAGCACATTCTTGTCAATGACTCTATTCTAGCTGACCCCACAGCGTTACTGAAAATGATTTTGGAGACATACAAAACAGTGATGCCAATCTATCAGATGACTTTGCGCTAGCTATTTACAATGTATTTTGAGTAGGACATTTCCCGAGTCATAGCAAATTCCAACAATTTTTTTGGCGATGCACTAAAAAAATCTTTGCAATATCAATTGAAGAGATTGCCGCAATTTCAACAATATTATTTGCTGCGCACTCGCACAGCTAGCACTAGACCCTAGTCATTCACGGTAGATAACCATTGCACCAAAACAGTAAATTTGTTCACTATCAGACGATTCAAGCGCTGTGACATCATAGTTGATTTTGACAATTGCATCTTCTTCAAACTGCGCAAGAAATTGGTTCATTGCTATTTCCAAATCGTATTCATGCTCATAGTCAAATAATTTCACCTGTAACAAAGGCAACACTCCTTTTTCCATGAGTGTTGCCTTTGTTGTCTTTTTTTAAACGAGGTCAATTACTCTATTGCACCTAGCCATTCCCGCATGCCACCCTCAACATTCACAGCCTTGAATCCTTGCTCCTGGAGGAAATCACAGGCACTAACACTTCTGACACCTGAGTGACAAATAATGTAGTAGGTTTCCCCCTGATCAAGCAGCGACAGTTTGCTAGGAATGTCTCTAAGTCTAATATGATGTGCAGTTGGAATCATCCCTGTTGCCACTTCGTCATCTTCACGGACATCAATGATATTGACTTTGTTTGCGGTCTCCACTAATTGATAGAAATCATTCGCATGGATAGATAATACGTCTTGAAACATTGACCGGATTCCCCCTTTAGGATGAGATTTGGCTAGCCAATAACAATATTGATAATTTTCCCCGGAACATAGATAACCTTCCGAATCGTTTTACCAGTGGTTAATTCTGTGACACGTTCGTGCGCCAGTGCCTCAGCTTCCACAGCTTCTTTGGTTGCTTCGTTACTCACCGTTAATTTAACACGAAGTTTACCATTTACTTGTACAACAATTTCACATTTATCGGCAACTAATTTGCTTTCATCATAGGTTGGCCATTCTGCATAACTAATTGTTTCTGTGTGACCAAGTAATTGCCATAATTCTTCACATATATGTGGGCAAATAGGTGCGAGTAATTTTACGAAACCGACAACATATGATTCCGCTAGTGTGTCCGTTTTGTAGCATTCGTTAATGAAAACCATCATCTGTGAGATTGCCGTGTTAAAGCGCAGGTTTTCATAGTCTTCCGTCACTTTCTTGACTGTCTCGTGATAGACTTTTTCAAGACTGGCTGCCGCTTCTCCGCTCGCCTGTACTTTACTACTGATCTGCTTTCTTTCATCATCCACTAGTAATCGCCATACTCGGTCAAGGAACCGACGAGAGCCGTCAAGTCCATTTGGTGACCAGGCAATTGATGCATCGAGTGGTCCCATGAACATTAAGTACAGCCGTAAGGTATCAGCACCATGTGAAACCAACACATCGTCAGGGCTAATCACATTGCCAAGTGATTTACTCATTTTCTCATTATTTTCTCCAAGAATCATCCCTTGATTGAATAGCTTCTGGAAAGGTTCTTTTGTTGGCACAACACCAATATCAAACAAGAATTTATGCCAAAAACGGGCATACAACAAGTGCAAGACGGCATGTTCTGCACCGCCGATATACGTGTCGACTGGTAGCCACTGTTTCAACTTGTCAAAGTCCGCCAATGCCTCTGTGTTATCCGGGTCAATATAGCGCAAGAAATACCAACAGCTTCCTGCCCATTGTGGCATTGTATTCGTCTCCCGGCGCCCTTTCATCCCTGTTTTCGCATCTTGAACATTAACCCAATCAGTCATATTTGCTAGTGGCGATTCACCAGTGCCTGAAGGCTTGATATCGTTTGTTTGCGGCAGGACAAGTGGCAATTCCTCAAATGGAACCGTCCCCATCGTGCCATCTTCCCAATGAATAATTGGAATTGGTTCTCCCCAATAACGTTGTCTCGAAAAATTCCAATCACGTAGTTTGTAAGACGTTTTCTTTTCCCCTACTTTGATCGCTTCAAGCCATTCAATCATTCTGGCAATCGCTGTTTCTTTGTCCATGCCGTTTAGAAACACAGAATTTACATGAGGACCTTCACCTGTATAAGCCGCTTCTAGCGTGTTTCCACCCTCAACCACTTCCACAACCGGTAAATCAAATTTCTTTGCAAATTCAAAATCTCGTTCATCATGCGCTGGCACTGACATGATCGCGCCTGTTCCATAGCTTACCAACACATAGTCAGCAATCCAAATCGGACATTTTTCACTATTGACAGGGTTAATCGCATACGCACCAGTGAAGACCCCAGTCTTTTCTTTAGATAGTTCAGTACGCTCGAGATCACTTTTACTAGCAACCTGTTTGATATACGCCTCTACTGCAGGCAATTGTGCTGCAGTTGTAACTTTCTTAACCAAGGGATGTTCAGGTGCGAGCACACAATAAGTTGCACCAAACAGTGTATCTGGTCTTGTTGTAAAGACAGTAAACTTTTCTACACTGCCATCAACTGCAAATTGAACGGTAGCACCTTCTGAGCGTCCAATCCAGTTACGCTGCATCTCTTTCAAACTTTCTGGCCAATCAAGATCATCAAGGTCCGTAAGCAAACGATCAGCATAAGCCGTAATCCGCATCATCCATTGACGCATTGGTTTACGAATTACAGGATGTCCACCACGTTCACTGACACCATTAACCACTTCTTCATTAGCAAGTACTGTGCCAAGAGCGGGACACCAATTAACAGGAATCTCATCCATATAAGCAAGCCCTTTTTCATACAATTGCAGGAATATCCACTGTGTCCACTTATAATACTGTTCATCCGTCGTATTAATTTCCCGATCCCAATCATAAGAAAGTCCAATTGACTTAATTTGACGACGAAAATTAGCGATATTTTCCATTGTGAAACTAGCTGGTGGATTCCCTGTTTTCAGTGCAAACTGCTCAGCCGGTAAACCAAAAGCATCCCAGCCAATTGGGTGCAGTACAGCATGCCCTTGCATTCGTTTCATACGTGACAGTATATCTGTTGCAGTGTATCCTTCCGGATGCCCCACATGTAGTCCTGATCCAGATGGGTACGGAAACATATCAAGTGCATAGAATTTTGGTTTTTCTGGTTCTTCACTAGTAGCAAATGTTTTCTCTGTTTCCCATGTAGATTGCCACTTCTTTTCGATTTCTTGATGGTTAAAGCTCATTGTCAATTCCTCCATTACTTGCTTAATTGATTGCACCGCTCGTCTTAACTGCACACTTATTAAACATTCTCACAAAAAAAAGCACCACATCCCTATCACAAATAATAGGGACGAGATGCATCATGCTTCCCGTGGTACCACCCAGATTGGTTTTCACCGCATTTTCGCGATCAACAACCCACTTCAACACTATTAACGCTAGTGGCACGGCAACCATTACTAAAGCATTCGCTCGTTCGCCAATTGCAACTCCAAGGTGAGTTCATAACCCCTGCATTGCTAGCTCACACCATCCGCTAGCTCTCTTATAAATGCAGAAAATCACTACTATTCCTTTTCAATGTCATCTTTATCTCTCTCAATTTTAATGAATTACAGTAAAAAGTCAAGCTTTCCCTAGGGTGTTGCTGAAAAAGATTTATCAAGGGGTTCTGCCAATAATTTAAGGATGCACGCGGATATTAATTTGCTAATATCACGAATATTTACCGCTTGCGTTTCTAA
>JAVBKF010000006.1:0-6370 GCA_031554215.1 Caryophanales bacterium | reverse complement strand
AATTTTCCTTTTTTATTGTCTTAAATTCTGTTTTAGATAAATTTTTTTATCTTAGAATATTCCTAAAATTTTCCTTTTTTCATTATCTTAAATTCTGTTTTAGATAAATTTTTTATCTTAAAATACTCCTAAAATTTTCCTTTTTTCATTGTTTTTTACCCTGTTTTTAATAAATTTTCTCTGCCTTAAAATGTTTCCAATATTTTTAATATAAACCATTATTTATTAAAAAAAAAAAATGCCCTCTAGCCCTAGTAAAATCAACGTTTCTTATCAATTTCCCCGACGTAGTTTCTATTATATATATATAAGGCAAAAACAAAGATAAAAAAAATCAGTTTTCCTCATTCGATTGTTTTTATTTTAATACAATATTTCTGACATAGACATGAGCATAAAACGCTCATGTTTTTTTGTCTGGAAAAAATGATTTTTTATTTAAAATTTTAATTTCCGATTTTTGATTTTTTAGAATTTTGAATTTTGAATTTTGATTTTTTTCATTACTTCACTCTTTTCAATCTGTGAACTTTTTTTATTCATTTTTGAGAGCCGTTCTTTATTTTAGCTTTTGCGGTTTTGAGTGCTAAAATGGTTTAAGTGTGGCTCATATATGATTTTTGATTCATTCCCGAGCCACCGTTATTCATCTCAAGCACTCAAAAATCCAGTTGTCAAGATTAGTTGTCCAGTCTTGATAACTGGATAGCTAGACCCTCAGAGCCTTTCCCTAGCTTCTTTTGCACTTTACAAGGTGACTTGAGGGCGAAAACTATTTGCAAAAATGCAAATATGCGAATAGTTGGCGCCTTTTGCTAACTATTTGCATATTAGATATTTTTGCGAATGTTTACCAAGCGACAGAGCCACACACGCATTTGTATTTTTGTTTGTCTTGATGTGGCGGAGGAGTGCAGAGTTTGAGCCCGCATTGCTGCTTTTTTTTGTTTCATTATGCCGTTGCGTGCCCTGCAACTTACTCTGTGAGCTTAGGCGATCGTTTTATTTCACTTGCTATTTATCTTTCGATATCTAACCACGTGCCCTGCCATTTGTACTACTGAGCTTAAATTTTAGGCGACCATGCGATTACTCTTATATTTTACTGTCGCTTATTAAACTCGTGCCTTGCTGACCTTTCTGAGAGCTTAGGCGACCCTTAGAGCTTTATCTCGTTTAAGTCGTCAAATAAATACATCAACGTCGTTGTTATGTACTTGTGATTCAATTCTTGCTGTAATGCCTCTAAATTGTGATGCTTTTTAAAGTGTTCCCTTGCGTAAGTCTTACGCAAAGAATGCGTACCCACATTTTTAAGCCCTAATTGCCCCGATACGCCACGGATGACATAGTGGGCTTGTCTACGACTCAAAGGTTTGTTAACACGCCTTATCGTCGAAAATATGATGTAATTATGCAGTTGCAAATTGTTTGCCTTAATGTGATTCGCTATTTGTTTTTTTGTCTTATCACTTAACTTTATCTCTTTTGCCTTCTTTGTCTTTTGCTCGATCACTGTCCCTGCATAATAATCTGTCACTTTTATATTTAAAATATCTGTTATTCTTAGCCCTGTTTCTGCCCCTATTTTAAACAATATGTCGTATTTTTCAGCCTTCCTTGCCATTAGTTTATTGAATTTTTTTATATTTTCTGCTGATATTCCAGTTACTTTTACCATACTCACCTCTCTAAACAAAAACATCTTACTTGCCCTTTAAGTTTAACCGTTTTTGTTAGCTATGTTTGTCATCTTTTTGTCAATATATATTTCTTGTTGTAATAATCAATTATTTTTTGTGATTTTTAAAATCAAAAAAATAACAACACTTTAAATACTGTTATTGTTATTTTTTATATTGAAAATTTCTTATTACTCCTGACGCCTTTTTTATTTGCTTTATTTTTATGCTTGTTTGAGTTTTAAAATTTGTTCTTATTTTTTAAAAATTGACATGTATGGATAAATAAAGTATGGTTATTTTGGTTACAACAAATGGGGGAAAATATATAGATTATTATATTACAACAGATTTATCAGCCCAATCATATTCAAGATTATCGATACAGACAGTCTATAAAAAACTAGGAAACTAATATAAAACTGAGGTAACTATAATGACTAATAAAAAGAAATCAGCTATTATATTTTCAATAATTGCAGTATTTTACATAACTTCGGTAATTGCTTCCTCAAATTCATATGAAAATAATTTATTTGAAAATCAAGCGACAACTGCTTGTTCAATTCAAGATGAAAATGGTAATATTATTAATTACATGGTTGAAGATGAAGATTTTCAAAATGAACAACAAGCAGTTGAAGAATTTTTATTAAAACAATCATATATTAAAACGGTTAAATCAGTTTTTGCTAGAACAGAAAATAATATTTTAGTATCAAGCATAATGATTCAATCAAAACAAAAAATGTCTGATGCAGATATAATTTTTATTATTGATGGTATATGTGAGGTTTTGCCGGAGCTTAATAAAGATAGTATCGTTCTGTTACAAAAAATTGACAACGACTGCATTACTCTATATCCTACGGATAAATTATATTAAATTAGTGCTATAAAATTTTATTATTCTAAAAATTAAAAATAAGCCATTTATTGGCTTTTTTTGTTAGTTGTTAAAGGTGAATATTGTTCATTTTTTATTTAAATAGAACTGCAGGCTGCCTAATTTTAAAAAGAGAGTTTCTGTGGCTCTCTTTTTTTGTTTGATTTTATTTGAGCCATTCCAGATCTAATTCTGACTTGAGTTTTTGTTTTAAATCTGTGTATTTATCTTTATTTTTGTAAATAAAATCGCAAAAAATAAAAAACTTTATAAAGTTTTTACTTAGGTGTGCGTCTATGTCAAATTCGTTTTTCGGTTCTTTAAATTCTTGTGCTATGTTGAAAAATATTGATATAAATTCTCTGTCTGTTTGATTTAGTTTTTTCCTGATTTTTTTCTTTTTCATAAATTTTATCACCTCGTATAATACTGTATTGTATTCCAGCTTAATTATATTACAGCTTAATTATGTTACAGCTATTTCTTATTTTAGCTGTAATGTAGTATTTCCGCAAGAGGTGATATCATGATAGTTTATAGTCCATTATGGGAAACAATGAAAGAAAGAGGTTTTACTAAATATAAATTAATTCATAAACATGGAATTGCTCAAAAAACAATTTCTAGAATGGCAAAGAATATGCCTACATCAAGCACGACTATAGATGACATTTGCGAAATTTTAGATTGTAACGTTCAAGATATAATGACTTATACTCCAAATCCAAAATCTTAAACTCCAAATCCAAAATCTTAAACTCCAAATCCAAAATCTTAAACTGGCTTATAAAAAAATTAGATAAAAAGTAATCTTTAAAACAAGCAAACAAACAAGCATTTTTCTCCCTTGTTTGTTTGCTTGTTTTAATACTTGTTTAGTACTCTTGTTTAGTACTCTTGTTTTCGGTTGCAACAAATAGCGTAAAATAGAGGGTTTGCGAGAACCACTTGCATAGAGGGATTTGCACACTTGCATAGAGGGATTTGCACAGTTGCATAGAAGGATTTGCACAGTTGCATAGAAGGATTTGCACACTTGCATAGAGGGATTTGCATACATACATATATATATTGATTTATGTATACATGTATGATATTGTAAATTATGGGGGGTGATTAGTTGGCAATTAAAAAAGATTATTTAGTTAAAAAAAGAAATGTTTTAAATGAGATTCGTTCAAACAATATGACACTGCAAGAATTGCGTTTTTTTAGCGTTTATCTTGCAAAAATAAATCCAAAAGATAGTAATACTAGGGCTGTACGTTTTTCTTTATTCGATTTTCAGAAAATTATGGAGTTAGGGAGATTGAATATTGATTATTTAAAAAATGTAACAGATAGTTTGCTTTGTAAAGTTATAAATGTACCGCTTGAAACAGGCGGTTATACAGGGTTTCAAATTTTTAAAGAGTGTACTGTGACTCAAGATAGTTTGGGAGAATGGTACGTGGAAATTGATGCACATGATAAAGCCCTGCCATTATTGTTTGAATTTAAAAATAGATACTTTTCTTATGAACTTTGGAACGCACTTCGCCTTAGAAGTTCTAATCAATTACGAATGTATGAAATTTTAAAACAGTATGAGTTTGTTGGTGAGCGGATTATATCTGTTGATGATTTAAAAGAATTAATGGGAATTAATAAAAAAGAGTATTTGCTTTTTAATAATTTTAAAACTAAAGTGCTTGAGGTGTGTCAAAAAGCATTGGCAGAAAACACAGATATAAAATTTACATATGAACCAAGTGGTAAGCGTGGTAACGGTGGTAAAATAATTAATTTAAAATTTACGATTACTAAAAACACAAGCTATGTTGATCAGTTGACATTGGATGAGTTTATTCATCAACAGGTTAAAGAAGATGTAAATGAAGTGTCTTTTAAATTTTCAAATCAAATACTGGAATTTCTTGCAGATGCTTGTAATAATGAGTTTGCTGAAGATGAAATGCAATTGTTGTTTGATATGATAGTTAAAATAATACCTTTTGGTAGTGCAAGCAATGTTGAACTGGAACGGTATGATTATTTAAAAAGAAAATATGATGAGATGAATTTACGAAAACCACAAAAAAGTAGGTTTGGTTATTTGAAATCTATTATTAAAGTTGATTTTAGTGAGGCTTGATTTTTATTTTATTGTATTTTAGGTATACTAGAACTGATTTTATTCCAACTTCAAAACTCTGATCCATAACTTAAAATTTATTTATCAAAAAATTTGTCAAAAAAATACAAAATTACGAATAAATACGATATTAAAATAATCATATTTCAAGAGATGCAGTAAAGATTCCTTTAACATCTTTTAATATTGGAAATTTTTTGATATTCCTAATTTTTCTATGTATTTTTGTTTTTGTTCTTCTCGTTCTTGTGCTGTTTCTGCTTGTTTATATTTCGTGTAGGCTTCTCTTTTTTCCATTTGCAATAATTTTGCGTTTATTTGCGTTTTAACGACCTTTTGCATTTCGTTTAGTATTTCATTGTCGAATGTGTACTGTTCGAGTTCTAGAAGTATTATGGACATTCTGTAGATTAATTCTTCGGGGACTTTTACTTCTTTCATTTTTTGTCACTCCTCAAATGTCTTTTTATATTCTTCTTTTGTTAGGGTTTCGCTCATTGTGTAGTCTTTTGTTAGCTTGTCCCATCTGTAAACCTCGTATATGTAATCTAGCATATCTGTTTCTATTTCTTCACCGTTGATATGTATTAAGTCGCCTTTTTCTTCGTCTTCTAGGTTTAATTGTTTTTTTATTTTTCCAAAGTCTCCACCGTAATGAAAAAGTTTTCTGCCTGATAAAGCTAGATCAAGAGTTAAAAGGTTTTTCTTTGATAGTTCTAGGTCGTTTATATATAAATAGTCACTGCTTTTTGCTACGTATTTACTTGCTTCAAATGCTACTTTTTCTATGTCGTCTACTGTTTTCAGGTCTTTTATTTTTTTGCCTTGTTCGTTTTTGTAGTAGCATTTCTCTATGTAACAAATTGGTTTGTATTTTGTTTTCATGCAGGATTGCCATAACAGACACCAATCGTTTTGTTTTAAATAGTCTTTTCCTGTAAAATATGATTTTTCAACCGCCATTACGACATGGAAATGCGGATGAAACGTATCGTAACTCTTTTTTGTTGGATCGTTTACGTATGTTATTTCTAAGTTACGAAATAGCCCTTTTACTATGTTTTTTGCTGATTTACCTTTTGCTTTAAATATATCTCTATCAATCATTAAGTTAAATGCTTTTAGCATTTCATCTACTGTGTTTTTTAAATCTTGTCTTTTTACATTCCTGACTGTAAGTGTCAAATGCACCAACATATATTTCTTTTCAAATACGGCATATGACAAAACTTTTAATAAGTTTGCTCTAATTTTTGCCGATTTTCTTATTATGCACATTGGACAGAGCCTACATCTACAAAAATTTGCTTTTGCTAATTTTAGTTTTTCTATTTCAAAAAAGTTTTTAAATATTAAATAACTTCCACAATCGTCTATTTTATAGGTTTTCTTACTGTTTAATTCTTCGTAAATAACCGCTGTGTACTCACTATAAATTTTTGTTTCTCTAAAATGTTCCTCTTGCAGTTTTTTTATCTCTATGTTATCATTATTCATAAGTTTATTCCTTTCGGGGAATATAAAAGTCCCTTTTTTTGTTGTTTATTTTGGTTTAGTCGCTTAAAATATAACACAGTTAAGAGGGCTTTTTCAATGGGTTTTTAAATTCTCTTTGAAATACTTCTAAAATTTCCCTTTTTTATTATCTTAAATTCTGTTTTAAATAAA
>JAVBKF010000182.1:0-3008 GCA_031554215.1 Caryophanales bacterium | reverse complement strand
GTCTGCGGTGAAGTGCGTACATGATCCGTTGCTCACGCTGGTGCTCCTGTCATGGCGGTGGTCCCAGGCTCGCTCTGCCGGGGATGGTGGTGACGCGTTACGCGTTGTTCTTGCGGTGCTGGCGCTCCTGCTTGTCGAGGGCCAGATCCGCGCGGCACAGCTTGACGACCTCCCACAGGCCGAGGGCGATGAACGCGACGACGAACCCCACGACTACTCCCCCAATCCGGGCGGCCCCACCGTCCGCGCACTCTCGTTCGTGGACTCGTGCTTGTGAGCACGGGCCTGGTCGAGGTGCGCGACAGCGGCGTCGGGGTCGCCGCCCTTCGGGCCGGGCGATAAGACGTGCTCCCGCACGTAGTTCACGGCGGCGACGATGAAGGCGGCATCCTGCGTGAGACCGGCGTCGAACTCAGTCAGGCAGTAACCCTCGTCGCTCGACTCATCGATCACGTAGACGCCGCTGCCCGCACTCTCGTGGTCGTCCATTCCGCCAGTGCCGTCAGGCAAGAGTTCGCCGTCGCGGAAGAACTCCTGCCGCCATACTCCGGGTGTCGCTCGGGCGCTCAGATCGCTGAGCGCATTCAGGTCTTGCTCGCCAGATGGCGGCGACGCGGGTGCACTCACGACGACACCGGCTCCGACGAGGCTGTCAGCGATCATCTGGGCGACCACGGAGGCCGGGAAGCCATCCGTGCCGCCGTCCGGCCAACTGGCGGCGAGGATCAGCGTCTTGAGGGCGTGTGTCTGGTCAGGTGCGTCGGTCACGGGAGGGTCTCCTTGCGGTGGGTGGGGTTGAAGAACGCGCCGAGGGCGTAGCGCCATGCGCGCTCGGCCGCGTCGGGGAGGTCGATGGGCGCGCGGCCGTACTCGTCGGCGTTCTCCCAGCACGGCGCCTCACGCACGGCCGGCCGGCAGAACAGCACCTCCCAGATGCGCGTCTCCCCCGCGCTCGAGGCACGCTCGTTGATGGTGCGCGCGCGCTCGACCACTGCGCGCGCGGGACCGAGGGGGCCGGTGTAGCGCGCGCCGAGCGGTGTGTCCTCGACGCGCGCGGCGAGCTCCGCCAGTGCGCGCGACGTCACGCGCACTCTCCGGACGGAGTGAGCGGAACGTGGCAGGCCGGGAACTCGCACGGTGCGTGACAGCAGCAGGACTCCGCGTGGCCGTGTAGCGCCGCGCCGGCCATGCTCACGTGCTGCTCAGGGCCGACAGCATCAGCGGGACGTTGCGGCGACCTGAACAGCTCGATGCCGCGCTCCTCGTCAACGCCGATGGGCACGTCACTCTCGTCAGTGGGCGCGGCCTCGGTCACCATACGAACACCGAGGCGATGTTCTCGGACTGCAGGATGCGCTCTGCGGCGGTCGGGTCGCCGAGGTCGCCGAGGACGACTCGCAGGACGGGAATGCCGCCGGCGTCGCGGTCGGTGTCCACGATGGCGCCAGCGATCTTCTCGCCGTCGTGCAGGGCGATAGCGGTGTGGTAGCCCTGCATGTCGTCCAGGAGGTCCATCCACTGCTGGTTGGCGCCGCCGGAGAACACGATGGGCGGCATGCCGTCCTCGGGGGTGCCGAGCGCCTCGGTTGTCGCGGTGCTCATCAGTAGTGCCCCATTCCAAGTTGGTGTGCGCGGGTGATGCCGCCGAGCGGGATCCCGCGGCGGCCGGGCAGGCTCGGGCCCGCGTAGGGGCGGCCAGCGCCGCCGTCGACCTCGTCGGCGTCGGTGGGCCAGCGGCGTTCCTCGTCGCGGTCCTTTGGCAGCGACAGGAAGCAGCGGTGGTCGCGCGGCCCGACGGTGAGGGAGGCCGCGTGAAAGAGCCGCCAGCACGCGTCGCTGTGCCGCTCGATGCGGCCACCCAACCCCCGGACGCAGTCCCAGGTCTCAGTGAAGCTCGGTGGGGTGCAGTACGCCGTGTTGTGGCCGTTGAGAGGCTCCCAGATGACGTCCCAGTCGAGCTGCGCGAGCAGGGTCGGGATGGAGTTGTAGTCGTCTCCGTACAACGGGAACGGCGTGAAAAGGTGCTTGCGTGAGTCCCACTCGAACCGGGCGGTGAACCAGGTCGGGAGTGCGACGCGCGGGTCTTCGGCCGTCGTGGCCGTGACGGTCTCGGTGATGGTGGTGGTCACGGTGGTGTCCTCCTTGGTTGGTGCCCCGGTCGCTCTCCGGGGGTGATGCCAGGACCGTAGGCGCGGGTCAGATCCCAAGGGAAGGAATCGGTGCCGGCGGCGTCCACCCGGCCCGGCGGGCGACCGCGATCAGAAGGAACGCGAGCTCCCACTGTTCGTCGGCAGATGCCCGCTCGAGCGAATGCTCGTTGTCGCGCACGCCGTCCACGGCGACGCAGCTGGGCTGCGACCCGTCATCGAAGATCGCGACGAAGGTGGCCGCCAGCGCGCGGTCTGCTGGGGTGGGGATCACTTGATCAGCCCCAGCGGGTCGTACTTCTTGCAGAACTCGTAGATCGCGCGGCGCTTCACGTCGGAGGCGCGGAACTTCTTCTTCGGCGTGCCGGCGGGGTGGAGGCCGCCCTGCTTGGTGAACATCTCGGCGATGCGGTCGATGGCCTCCTCAGCCTCCTCGGAGAGCCGCACGGTGTTGACCCTACGCGGCTTCTTCTTGGGCTTCTCCTCGGCGCTCATCCGTGCTCCCCCGATGCGGTGGACAGGTCATAGGTCGCGGTGTCGAGGGCTTCCTCGGCGCGGCGTACGGCGTTGGCGGCGGCGTAGACAGCTGGGAGGTCCGGTTGGCCGCCCTTCCTGCGCGCGACCTTCGCCGCGAGCGCTGCCTCGCCGGCGAGGATGCTGAGCGCGTCGTGGAGGTTGCTGTGCGCCGTGGTGACCGCGTCGCGTTGCGCGGTGAGGTCCTCCTCCCCCGGGCGCCTCACGAGGCGGCCTTCGGGGTGAGGGCCCAGGCGTCGAACTCGGCGACGTCGAGCATGGTCACGACCTTGCGTAGCACCTCGGCGAACTCCTGGTCCTCGATGGCTTGGTCGAACATGACACTGG
>JAVBKF010000222.1:0-5599 GCA_031554215.1 Caryophanales bacterium | reverse complement strand
TAGTTTTTTCTAGTACATATTCTAAGATTTCCTGAAATAATTATGTAAAAACAAAAAAAATGAGCTAAATTTGAATTTTCATCCACCTTTAGCTCATTAGCCTAGCTTGTAAGCAAAATGAAGTATTAAACTTCAACTTCTGTTTTCTGGAAAAACCGCTTCATTGCATGAAACACATCGGACTTGTTCTTCAAGATAAAATAATGAAACTGCTCATGCTTGATGTTTTTGTACACCGACATCAACGAAGAATTCCGACTATACTGATTGACCTCACCATAGCAAAACATGTTCGAGTACGCGAGCAATTCTTCAATTAATTTCACACATTTCCCATTATCGGATGACAGGTTATCACCATCAGAGAAATGAAATGGATATATATTATACTGACTAACCGGATATTTAGCGTGAATTAGTTCTAATGCTTTCTCATAAGCAGAGGAACAAATTGTCCCACCACTTTCCCCTTTATTAAAGAAATCGTCCTCAGAAACTGACTTAGCTTCCGTGTGATGAGCTATAAATTCAATGGCTACATGTTCATACTTTGTCCTGAGGAAACGCGTCATCCAGAAGAAGAAACTGCGCGCCATATACTTTTCCCAGATGCCCATTGACCCACTCGTATCCATCATCGCAAGGACCACTGCACTTGACTCGTGCTTGACCACATCATTCCAGGTTTTGAACTTTAAATCTTCCTTAATAATCGGATGGAACTTTGGTTCACCTTGCATCGCATTACGTTTAAATGCACTTAGCATTGTTCTTTTTTTATCAATATTACCCATTAGTCCGATCCGCCGTATATCGTTAAATTCATACTGTTTTACCGTTTCAATGGCAAGTTGCTTTTGCTTCATTCTCGGTAATGCGAGTTCAGCAAAAAGCTCTTCTTCAATATCGAGCAAGGATACGTTTGCTTCAACATAGTCTTCACCAGCTTGGTCTCCAGCTCCCTGGCCATTGCCCGCTTTCTGTTGCTCTGGACGTTCTCTAGCGACAACATCACCAACAGAACTGTCGCCCGTGCCTTGCCCAACATGTTTATTCTTGTCATAATTGTAGCGGATTTTATACTCATCCAAGGAGCGAATTGGAATTCGCACGACATCTTTTCCGTTTGACAAAACAATACTTTCTTCCGTAATTAAATCAGGCAAATTTTTGCGAATTGCCTCCTGAACTTTTTCTTGATGGCGCTTTTGATCATCATGTCCTTTACGATGCAGTGACCAATCTTCCTTGGATATAATGAACTCGTTATTCTCTGACACATTAAAACCTCCAAAGAAAACCGTTTTCCTATCTTATGCACATAGCTTGATTAATTACGCTTGTTTGCTTGTGAATTTAAATCTTATCTTTTATCGACAATTTTTGATAAGATAAATACGATCTACCATTCTAAGCCATTATGAAATTGCATGACATGATTCAAAGGAAACGAGTAGCTGATTTTTAAAATATTGGTGGTTTCCTAGTAAAAAGGAGTGTTGATAGATGACAAAGACGATTATTCACAATATCACTGTTTATGGAGAAAATGAAGTAATTCCAAATGGTTATCTGACAATAGCGAGAGGTCAAATTGCTGCCATTGGCAGTATGGATGTCTTCCAGCCCGATGCAGATGCCACAATGATCGACGGTCAAGGGCAGTCAATCATTCCTGGCATGATTGATATTCACATTCATGGTGCGGTTGGTGCCGATGCAATGGATAGTACGCCTGAATCAATGTCTCAATTTGCGAAAGCACTCGTGAAAGAAGGCACAACTTCATTCCTGCCAACTTCAATGACACAGCATCCAGATGTTATTATCACAGCACTTGAAAACATTAGTCGTTACGCAAAAGAACAGGGAGACGAAGAGGCTGAGATTCTAGGCATCCATCTTGAGGGACCCTTCGTGAACAGCGACAATGCTGGTGCACAACCAAAATCCTATATTATTGATCCAGACATCGCACTTTTCAAAAAATTCCAGGATGCTGCGGGGCAGATGATCAAGGTGGTTACGATTGCCCCAGAACGACCAAATGGGATTGAAATGGTCAACTATCTGACGGAGACAAATGTGATTGCTTCTGTCGGACATTCTGGTGCTAGCGCTGAGGAAACGGAAACGGCTTTTGCCGCAGGCGCAGCACATGTCACTCATATGTATAATGGGCTCACACCCTTCCATCACAGAGCTGCCGGTGTCATTGGCGCTGTACTCCTGAATCGAGACAAATTTGTTGAAATCATTGTTGATGGACACCATGTTTCGCCCTATGTCGTAAACCTCACCTATCAGATAAAAGGGGCAGAACATATCCTACTGATAACTGATTCGATGCGTGCAAAAGGACTTCCTGATGGTGATTACGAACTCGGCGGACAACCTGTTTTTGTGAAGAATGGTGAGGCAAGAATTGCCACAGGGGCACTTGCTGGTAGTACGGCGAAAATGTCGGATATTATTAAAAACATGATGGCATTCACTGGATGCACGCTCTCTGATATCATCCAAATGACGTCAACAAATCAAGCTAAACAATTGGGCATATTCGGGCAAAAAGGAAGCATTGCTATTGGTAAAGATGCAGACCTTGTCATCCTTGATGGTAATCATGACTTAGTGATGACAATCAAACGTGGTGTTACGGTTTACCGGGCGTGAACCAAAGTGATGCTGCCGATAACCAGCATCACTTTGGCTCACTGAGGCTACTGCGTCGTTTCTGCACTCTGTCCCGGGATTTAATTTTCGTCATGTACTTTAGAGGTACAGTGCTTTTTGGTTTATTTTATTTTCCACCCTCTGTATGACGCTCATCCTGATGACGAATAGCCCTTCTCAATAGCTACGATCGGATCAGTTTTCTATTAAGCGTGATAGAAACTGATCCGATCATATCCTTTCAAATTACAGTGCTCCACAAGAAAACCGGAACAAATGTTGTATAGTCTTTTTATTGCCAAAATTTGTAGCAGCGGATTTCCAATCCTCCGAACCGCTTTCAATCTGCCAAAGAAACCAGAACCTTAAACAAAGTCGAAATGAAAATTGAAAAGAACCTGCCTTCTAGAGTACTATCAAAATCGCTTAGTTGACAGGTTTACTGATGCACGACTCAAATGTTCGAGGGATAGTCCTCATTGTAATCAGCACGGCTAGTGCTCCAAAATTTAAGGATAATCGAAAAATAATGATGCTCATTTGGCAATTATTTTGATATTGCTGTAAGATGCGCTATCAACAAATGATTCCTTTCAGCAAGAAACAAGGAAACTGGACAATGAAACAAGCATTTGTCATGAAAGCGTGAAAATTCTGCTTGTCACTTTTTTATGGTAAAATAATGGAAACTAAAAATTTAATCATTGAGGTACTCATTATGTCGACAGCAAGCCAACAAATTAAGATTATTTCTGTTCAAAACTATCAAGAAATGAGTAGTGTTGCTGCTCAGCTTGTGCTCTATGCAATAAAAACAAAACCAACAACCGTCCTCGGTCTAGCCACAGGTAGCACACCGATAGGTCTTTATGAGCACCTGATTAACGATTACAAACAGCACCAGACAAGTTTTGAGCAGGTGAAGACATTTAACTTAGATGAATATATTGGCCTCGCTGCCGATCACCCGAAAAGCTATTCACTTTTTATGCGTGAAATGCTTTTCAATCACATCAATATAAAGGCTGAAAACACCCATATTCCAAGTGGAGTCGCTGCATCCCCAGCTGAGGAATGTAATCACTACGAAACCCTGATTCAGCAAGCAGGCGGGATTGACCTACAAATTCTCGGAATTGGCACGAACGGCCATATTGGTTTTAACGAACCAGGAACACCCTTTTCAAGTCGTACTCATGTCACGAGACTTGCTGAGAAAACGATTGAAGCAAATGCTCGCTTTTTCACAGCCATTGATGAAGTCCCTACTCACTCAATTACAACGGGGATTGAAACCATTCTTTCAAGTAAGAAAATCATCCTTATAGCCAATGGCAAAGACAAGGCACCAGCCTTACAAGCAGTGATTGAAGGTGACATTACAGAAGAGATGCCAGCAAGCGCACTAAGAGGACATCCAGACGTTACAATCATTGCTGATATGGAAGCGCTCAGTCTGCTAAAAAAATATTAATTTTCCAGTATGCTTTTCCTAATCAATCTGGTAAAATTATAAAGGTTAAAGGTAATACTACCTTGATGAAAAATTTCATTCAAGACTTTGCATCATCCCACAATAATATTTTGTGTAATGCAGGATTCATTCAACAAGGTCAAACATGACGAATTTCAACAAGGAATTTTTTGATAAAAAAAGGAGAATTATAATGGTAGAAAAAAATTTTCAAATTATAGCTGAAACGGGTATCCATGCACGCCCAGCAACACTTCTTGTACAAACTGCAGGTAAATTTAGCGCTGATGTTCAAATCGCGTTTAAAGATAAAAAAGTCAACCTTAAGTCAATTATGGCGGTTCTTGGACTCGGTGCTAATAAAGGTGCTGATGTTACGATCTACTGTGACGGTGCTGATGAAGCTACTGCGCTTGAAGCGCTTGAGGCAACAATGAAAACAGAAGGATTGATCTAGAAATGGCTATGCATTTAAAAGGGATTGCCGCTTCTAGCGGGATATCGATCGCAAAAGCATACATTCTAACAGCCCCGAACCTTGTGGTTACTGAGAGAAAAGTGTCCACACCTGAAGACGAAATCAATAAACTGGATCAAGCAATTCAATCAGCTGAGGTTGATTTACAGAAGCTGAAGGAAAAAATCACAAATGATCAGGGTGCAGAAGCTGGGCTTATTTTTGAGGCTCATTTAACGATTCTTGCTGACCCTGAATACATGAGCGCTGTTAAAGAGAAGATTAATGGTGAATCGGTATGTGCTGAATTCGCGTTATCAGAAGTTTCAAACACGTATATCATGATGTTTGAGTCAATGGATGACCCGTATATGCGTGAACGTGCCGCCGACATTAAAGACATCTCTAGACGAGTTACCGCCTATATCCTAGGTGTTCCGCTTGTTGATTTAAGCTTAATTGATGAAAAAGTACTCTTAATTGCAGAAGATTTAACGCCTTCTGATACAGCCCAGCTAAACAAAGAATTTATCAAGGGATTTGTCACAAATATTGGCGGGAGAACATCTCACTCAGCCATTATGGCGCGTTCAATGGAAATTCCAGCTGTTGTTGGGACAAAGATTGCCACTGCATCTGTCCAAAAGAATGATCTTGTTATCGTTGATGGATTTACAGGAGAAGTCTTCGTTAATCCTTCTGCTGATCAAGTTGAAACATACAAGAAGAAGCAAGAAGAACACCTAAAACAGAAATTAGAGTGGGCTAAATTTATAGACAAGAAATCCATTACTGCTGATAATCATCATGTAGAACTGATGGCTAATATCGGCTCACCTAGCTCCCTTGCTGGTGTCCTTGAAAATGGTGCTGAAGGTGTCGGGTTATACCGCACTGAGTTTCTATATATGTATTGCTAAGATTCACCAACAGAGTTTGAGCAATACTAAGCGTAGAAATAAGTGCTTGAAGGTTTCAGTAACCAACATGTGGTT
>JAVBKF010000254.1:0-17004 GCA_031554215.1 Caryophanales bacterium | reverse complement strand
TCTTCTATCATTAGCAGCAATCCCTGAGATATCCGCGGGCTTCCCTTTTACACAATGAAATAATCGCCAAGCGTTACTAATTTGGTCGTGCAAAACGCCTCTTAAGGGCTTCTGATTACCAGAAGTCTTCAAAAGGCGTTTTGACTGAGAAAAAACCTTATTAAAAAACGTGTACCTAGCCGTCGTCCCTTATTCAGGTACAGTTACTAGAAGGAACTTGTTTGCAACTTCTGTGATCTTATCAGCATATTTAATGAGGTCGGTTACCTTATCTATTTTCACAATCGCTTTTTCGTCATCATTAAATTGTATCCACTTACTGCTTGTTTCTACATTAATACGCACAATCCATTTGCGAATTGTGTCATCGAGTAGGATGTTGAAATAGCTTTTGTTGTCCCGGTAAGAAAGTCTTTCTGGCTCTATGAGTTCATTAAGTATGACTTTCACAATGGTGTATCCTTCTAGTTCTTCCTCGGTTGTCACTGGTTCTAGCTGATCATTTACTTCACCATCAACAAGCATTTCGTTCGTTAATTGTCCAGTCGTTGAATGGAGTGCTGCATTTAACTTTTCACTTACGCGTTCATTAATGAATTGCTTGAAGGTATTTTTAATAATTGGGTGGAATTTCTCTAAAGCAGTTTTTGTGCGTGACCCTTCATATATTTCGCCAACAAAGAATTTCACAAACGCTTCAGACGGATCTTCCCATTGCTCCTGTAAGTATTTCTTTAATTTATTTAAATATTTTAGTTCAGATGCCGTACTGGATATTTTCTCTATATCAAAATATTCTTTTCTAAATTTAGCTAATTCATGCAAGTGGTTATCCTTCAAATCAAGAATATTAAACTCGAAAAATGGGGTCGAATCCATCTTATTTTGTTCTTCTAAATCTGTGTAAAACCGGTACACGATGCCGTTTGTTAGAATACCAAATCGAGCAGTGCTTGTTCCAAAATACCTGAATAGTTGTGAGTCATGTTTTTGTAAGGATTCATTAATTGATTTTGCTTCAATTAGGATTACCGGAGCTCCCTCTAAAATAACTGCGTAATCAACTTTTTCACCCTTCTTAATCCCTATATCAGCAGTAAATTCTGGGACGAATTCACTTGGATTAAAAATATCATAGCCTAGCATTTGAAAAAATGGCATAATAATTGATGTTTTGGTCGCTTCCTCAGTCGCGATAGAATCTTTCATCTGGCCAACTCGTTTGGATAGTGCAGTGATTTGCTCGGTGAACTTTTCCATAAAATCATCCTTATATACAATTTTTAGTACTATAATATATTCCTAGTTAAAGCACACCAAAAAAAGAGATGTAGTTTACCATTATTTAAAAAATGTTTGTGCTAACGATGACCAATCGTCTACTCCTGCTGGCGTGTCACGCAAAAGTACCGCGTTTGCTATACAGTTTGCCTGTTGGATTTTCAAAGGGCTATCACTACTTGGACCGGTTTCGTTGACGTGAGTAGAGGCGAACTTTTTGGCAGTCCGCCTCTATTTCCTACACTATTTTCTGCAATTCATCAATAGATTGCACGACAAACGCATCCCACTTGGGTTGCCATTGCGCTAACTGTTTTTCCTTCTCAGCGGTCGTCATGCCGCTATATTGATAGGTGTTCTTGACAAGTTTCTTGATCGCCTTAAGATCAATTAATAGCGCATGATACACTTCCCAATAGTCGTATGCGAGTCCCGTGTAGTGAAATAGTTGAGGGTCATCTGAACAGACAACGCACTGAACACCTCGCTTCAGGTACTCGCCCATTGGATGTGAACGCAGATCAGGTACGTAACGGAGTAACTGATTGCTAATAGGGCAAACTTCAAGCGCAATATCTTTTTCGATAAAAAGCGCCAGCAAATGCGGGAAATTGTATAGGTTTATCCCGTGACCAATTCGTTTTGTCCCAAGTAAAAAGGCAGCATGGACATTGGTATTGTCCGCCCAATTGGTCTCACCGTCATGAAAATAAAAGGGCACTTGCACAGCTTCCTCCAAAATCATTTTCGCATACTCATCGGTGGTTCTCCCGCGGTCTTCTTCACTGACTAAATCGTAGCCAATGACAAAATCAAATCCATCATCCTGCGCTTTCCATTGTTCCATCCAATGTTTCGTCAATTGAATATGCTTTTTCGTATCATCAACGCTTTGGCTGGCACTTCGTGAACCTGAAATAATCACTTTCAGTTTGAAATTTTCAAATTCTGGTTCGGTTTGTAACCGTTTATAAATCGAGTAGATTCTTTCGACAAGCTCTATTTTATCGAAATTGACTTGTGCTGGGGTGTAGTTTGGTTCAAAAAGTTTGCGGATATCGGCCTCGTTGTCGTCAATTAAATCGGGTCTAATTAATAGTCTTAATTCCACATAGTCAACATTGGCACCTGAAAGGCTTCGTAGCGTCGATTCATAGTACTGATCATAAATTGCTCTCACATTTAAGATTGTTGCTATGCGTTTCAGGCAGTTATGAAACTCATTCCAAATGTACTCGGCATCATGAATTCTGCTACTACTAAAGGTTAGTAAATCAATAAGTCGCGCTTGGTCGATTTTGCCGTTAGATAGTGCATCGCTTAGTTTATCTAATTCCTGTACATCAAAAGTAGCTTTTGAATAGAAGAGAGTGCCATAGACGATTTTGTCGGTTGGTTCGCCTAGATAAATGTATACGTCATCACAGATTTCAGGATCGTTTACGAAAAGATCAACAATAGCTGTGATATCGGCACATGCGCTGGAGTGAATATGCAGATTACCGCCTTTTGGCATATTCTTAAAGACTGTAAACAAAGGATTTGAATCAATTTCTTGCCTAACTTCAAAGAATGGTTTAGCAGTTAGATGTTGCTTGGCACGGGTAGCATATTCTTCTCGTAGACTTTGCCGGAATTGGTTCATCAATTGATTTAATACTTGCTCATTGTCATTCAGTACTTCGTCCTTATCGAACCGATTAACCGCATCAATCTGTTGAATACGCTTTAAATCTTCAGTGTATTTTTCATAGGGAGATAACGCACCTATGTCCAAAGGTAACTGCTCATTGCTTTTCTTAGTCGTCGTAATCATACTAACACTCCTCTTTTGTCATGGATGATTTGCATAAATCGTACAATTTCATGATGTGCATTACACTGTTATTTGATAGAATACTCACGCTACCTCGCGAGCAGCTTTCTCTATCGAACTAGTTCTGTTATTCAGGTTGCTCCTACTTTCAAGAAGATTGAACATCACCGTCGAATTACATAATAGTTAGTAAATACATATAGTGTAATTAAACCCAAGCATATCAAATCAACCCATAAAAAACAAACTGACTTTCTCATATAATAGCGGTCTAAGAACGTGTTCTTATTTTCTGGGATCAAAATGAATCTGTGATTAAGTTGGGCATACAAGTCGTGATAGATGCTACTTCTGAGGAGCATATTACAGTTTCCAAGAAGATTTGTGTGACGCTTGTCAATGGCGCATATCCAAAACGAGAGAATACTATAAACCGAAGCGATTCATGTGGCGACATTAAATGATCAATATCTGTATGGAATAAGTTGAATTTATTGAGTCTATTAAAATATGTTAAGTTTTGAAAGAAAATTGACTCGGTCAATTACGTTTTTGGAAGAGGCTAAAATCAGTTATAGATTGTCTCTCATGCTCACGTTTTGTTCTCTTATATTTATATTCACCTGATCCATCTTTATTAAAAACGAACTTCAGGAAGATTTAAAGTGCGTTAATTAACCAATCCTTTTTTCATACGTCTTTGTGGTCACTTGACTACCTATTGACCGTCCCATTAATTATTCACATAGTCTGATTGGCTCGCTATCATGAACATGGTGGTCACTGAAATGCAGTCGGTAGTTCCACCAAACGTTGCATTTACTTTGTCCGTTTCTAATATGCCTCAATGGTTAAAACACCCTATAATATCCCTGTTGATGCTCTTTATATGTGGAATCTATCAATTGAGGACTGCCAAATGTCAGGAAAAGCTTCAATGCAATTTTAGAAACAGGTGCTCTACGAAATGCGTATGTTCAGCACTCTCCTGCAGGATAGGATTTAAAAAAATTATCCAGTAATCCCCTGTAGTAGTATCTCTCTAATTATGAGAAACTATCAATCGAGGAAGTTACATGTCGGAAAGAGTTTCGTAGATTTTGTAGAAACGACATGCTCAGTATTTGACCAAAGATTATGAGCATTGTTATTTCTTTGAAGGCGATTATCGGCTTCCTGATTCTTAAAGGAAACTCTGGTTTAAATCCAAGCCGGTTACTTCAAAACAAAAAGGGGAGAAAAAATCGATGAAAAAGAAATTAATTAATAAATTCAGTACGACAATGTTCGCAGCAATGATGGCAGCAGTATTATTGTTTGCAGGTGTATTTACGAGCCCGGTTAGCGCAGAGTTACCAGACCCAAGTAAAAAGGCATCATTAACCGTACACAAATATGGAACAGCAACACCGTCAACAACTCCAGGAGATGGAATGGCATTATCAGGAGCAGATGCAGCAGATTTGGGAGAACCACTCAAAGGTGCAAGGTTTAAACTTTCTTACATTACAGATCAAACTAGCGTTAATAGTGAGAGTGAGCCAGCAGACTTTACTGGAGCCAATACTACAGTAATCAGCGAATTAACAACTGATGCAAACGGTGAGGCAAAGTGGTCAGATCTAGAACAAGGTTACTATATTTTAGAAGAAACTCGAGCACCAATTGGTTACGTAAAATCAGCAGCAACAATTATCACATTACCAATGGGTATTACAGCAGATGGAACAGGATTTAACTATGATGTACACGTATATCCTAAGAACGTAAGTAAAGCTCCAATTACAAAGACTACAGATTCAGAAGGTTACTATGAAGAAGGCGATATCGTTTCATGGACAATCGAAGGTAAATTAAATGTAACACCAGCTATGTTGGCTGTTGCTGCTCCTGCTACTCCAGCTGTTGCTGCCGATTACGGTACAATAACTGCAACAGATATTCTTGACCCAAGATTAATATATACGGCAAAGTCAGCAGAAGTATCACTAATCGGTGGTAGTGATGGTGCCGTACCGCTAACAGTTGACACTGACTACGTAGAGGTATACACACCTGGCGTAGCCCCTGCAGATGGTACAATTACATGGACATTGACGCCTGCAGGAATACAGAAGCTTATTGATTCAGAATCAACAGGTATTAAAGTAGATCTTAATACTACATTAGGTAACGTAACAGGAGGAAATTCAGGACAAATCTCGAATGATGCAACTTTAAATCAAGATCCACCAGAAAATGATGCTACAGGAGTCGTTGATCCAGAACCAGAAGTAATTGGTCCAGGAGTAAAGCCGGAAATTAATTTAGCTGGAATTGAGATTTTGAAAGTAGACAGTGTAGACCAAACACAGAAATTAAATGGCGCAGAATTTAAAATTTCTGATTCAGAAGCGAATGCAAAGGCAGGTAAATTTCTAACAACTGAAGGTGTTTACAAAACAACAGCTGAACTTGTTGCGCCAGAAGCACACGTAGTAACAACAACGGGTGATAACCCTGAAACACTAATAGTAGAAAAAGGGTGGGGATATATTACTGGTATTGAGGTAAGTACAACGGCACCAACAGATTATTACCTTGTAGAAACAAAAGTTCCAGCAAACCCTGATACAACTAGTGATCTTCAATACATCAAGAAGCAATCTGCAATTAAAGTAACAGTGCCAACAACAGGTGATGGAACTGCAACAGTTTTAAACCAATTAGAAGGAAATCCACCAATTACAGGTGAAAAACCAACATTCATATTACCAACTACTGGTGGAATGGGAACAGTTCTATTCACATTGATCGGACTTGCATTTATGATCGTTGCAATTATCCTTATTATAAGAAACAAAAAGGAAAACGAAAACGCATAAAAACATGTCTGTGAGGGTACCTTTTTACTAGTGTGTAGCATGTGAATTTTATCGGAATTAAGAGCTATTAGATTTGAAAGATGACTGTCATTAATTAAGAATGGTTAAAGTGGTACCCATAGCGCAGACACTTAGAGAAAAAGTGCCTATTCTATGGGTATTTTTGTATCTAAAATCTTTTAAATTCCAGAAAAAATAAGAAGAAGCATGAAGGCAAACCAAATGTAAAACGAGTTTCAGAAACGAACCTAATTGTAAAACAAACTATCAAAAAGATTAAAGTAAACCTTATTTTCTTCATTTATTATCCCAAAAGAACGTATCGTCACACTGAGAAAGGTGTGTTAATCAGTATAAACTCCATAGCAAAAACAGATGTCAAATAAATATTGCCATAGAGGATTTTTGAGCATGGGAGTACAAAACAATTAAGGCGTTTATTCGTGGAGTGAAAGCTCGCGAGCACGATAGAAATAATAAGGGTGATTAAAGGGATGTTTTCAAGAGCACATGAGGAAGTACTAAAGTGCGAGATGAGCGAAAAGCTAGGATATGACAAAAACCAGCTTGCAGGGGAACCAAGGAATTATCGAAAATGGGCCTACAAACTGGGGACTAAAGTCACAGCTAGGGGAGGTAGAAATCAATGTTTCTCATGATCGTAAAGGAGGATTTGAACCGTAGCTTATTGGGAAATATCATAGAAATGTAGTTACATCAAGCACTCGAAAATAGATTAAAAAAGCTGACTCCCGCATAAAGGAATCAGCTTTTTTACTCATTATACTTTAAACAGTCTGCTTTACTTTACTGACTTTCACTGCAAGCACGCGCGTCATGAAAGGCATTTCTGCTTTCATTTCATCATATACTGCGCCTTCCGTAATAAACTTAGCAGTACCCTCGATCAAGAATCCTGCTCCTGGTCCATAGTGGCCTTGGACTTCTTTTGTGCCAAGTGTTAGCTTAACTTGTTCATTCTTTTCAATATTGGCTTGTGTTTTGACCATACCTGCTGCTGGAATTAAGATGGTAGCGTTATCTGGCACGCGCACATAACTATTCCATGTATTAGAAACGTGACCAACACCATCCGCCCATGTGCAGACTGAGACAGCACCTTCATGTTTGAGTACTTCTTTAAATTTCTCGTTAAACATATTCATTCTCCTAAATGTGTATTTGTAATTTATTCGATCTATTAAAGATAAATAATATCTACAATGTAGAGGATACTATTCTTACAAACATTTGTCAATATCAAAAGAAGTTTGTCGCTATTTGACGAAACCACTGTGAATACTTAAGATATTAAGTATAGAGAATATCTTTGATTGGAGCGGATGATTGTGCAAATGAGTACTGGAGTTGAATATGCGTTACATTCCTTGTTTTATATGGCAGAGCTACCCACAGGACAAGTTGTCGGAGTGAAGAAATTGGCAGCGCTTCATGGTGCTTCTGAGACCTATCTTTCAAAGATATTTACCAAGCTACGAAAAGGTGGCATCGTGCGTTCTGTTCCGGGGGTTAATGGAGGATACGAATTAGCTCGCGAAACTGAAGCGATTAGTTTCTGGGATGTGACTGTAGCGGTTGAAGGTCCTTCTTACATGTTTCAGTGTGCCGAAATTAGACAAAAGAATATCCTGTTTGATGAGGAACATATCAAAGAAGATGCTAAATGTCCCTGTTTAATCAAGGTCGTGATGATGGACGCGGAAGATCAAATGCGAGATTACTTGAAAAAGAAATCATTGAAATGGCTACAAACAGAAGTTAAGAAGGGCTTTTCCGCAGATGATAAAAAAACCATTCTCAATTGGTCTAGTATTATTAGTGGCAAGTAGATTCAGATCATTTGTGTGAATTCATGGGTTCCTGAAGTAAAACGGGTCGTGGTTTTCCTTGATGGCTATCCTATTGAAGCGCAATTATTCAAAGTGGGCAGTGTCTTACGGTGTATCGGTTGTCGGTGCTACTTGGTAGAAGCATTTACTAACCGGATAGTCAATATTTTTTTCATTCTGTAGATATCTAAAGGGTTGCGTGCCGCGTTTTACGGAAATAATCAGTATACCAAACACCTGCCTAAGGTGTTTGATGATTGAAGTAGTCGTTAAACGTATGCATAGCGCCTTTGGATGGTATAGTAATCAAAGGGTAGCTGGTTGTTTTTTATATGGCAACGAGCTAGCACACAAAAAGGAAAGATTGTCAGTCCATTTTGAAATTCGGACAAAATGGACTGGCAATCTTTCCTGTATCTTTATTTTACCATAAATAAAAACATTTTATAAGTCTTAAAATGAACGATTTTGCATCGTATAATGGGTATCTAAGTTTCACCTTGCACACCGGGCGAGGATGTACTTTTGATAGGGGGAAAACGGTTTGATAGATAATCGCACAGATGAAGAGGTTCGTATTGATCACGTTTTGGCAGTCATTGAAAGTAGAGCCCATGAGCTTGCAGATGTAACAGATGATATCAAGGGGAAAGTGATTGATTTTCGCAAGCACTTCTGGGATGAGGTAAAGGTGAACGTGGAGACCTTTGATGATATGGTCGAGACCCTTGATAATATCAGGCAACAGTCAGAGGTGCTCGGTGAAAGAGAACGGGCGCATCATCATCATGATAAGCAGCGTAAAATACTAGATAAATTGAAGCATTCGCCTTATTTTGCTCGTGTAGATTTTCAGGAAGACGGGATGGATGAACCTACAAACATTTATATTGGTGTTGCTTCATTATTAAACGCGTCAGAAGATGGCTATCTGATCCATGACTGGCGTGCACCGATTTCGAGCATGTACTATGATCATGTACCAGGGCGTGCCCAGTACGAGGCGCAGGATCAAATCGTTCAAGGGGAAATGACGTTAAAACGGCAGTTTATTATCAAGAATGGTGAGCTCACAGCGATGTTCGATACTGGTGTCGCAATTGGTGATGATCTGCTAAAAGAAGTTCTCGGTAGTAGTGCTGATTATAAAATGAAGAATATTGTTGCAACAATTCAAAAGGAACAGAACCAGATTATCCGTAATCACCGCGCTAGGACTCTGATTGTTCAAGGTGTTGCTGGTAGTGGGAAAACGTCTGTAGCGATGCAGCGGATTGCGTTCTTGCTCTATCAAGGAAGAAAGCAACTGTCTGCTGAAAATATCATGCTGTTTTCGCCAAATGCCTTATTCAGTAGTTACATTTCTGCGGTTCTCCCTGATCTCGGCGAGGACAACGTCCAGCAGATGACGTTCCAAGAATATGCTGAAAAGCGCATTGGTAAACGCCTTGAGGTGGAGTCACCTTTCGCGCAAATGGAATATGTTTTGACAGCGCACGAGGCAGATACGTATGCCGCCCGGTTTGCAGGAATTGGCTATAAAGCTCGTAATGAATTCAAGACCTTAATCGATGCTTACGTACAGTATTTATCGAAACAAGGATTGGTCTTTAAAAGCATTCGCTTTCGTGGTGAAATGCTTGTTAGTGGTGAGCAAATTGCGCAGTATTTCTATGAACTACCCGCCACTAAATCGATTCCTGAACGAATGCAGGAGACGATGAAATGGTTACTTCGCACAATCTCTGCAAGGGAAAAACAAGAGATGGCTAGTGATTGGGTGACCATGGAAGCGGAATTACTGGACAACGATACGTATACAGACGTATTTCAAGAGTTGCAAGACGAAACCCGTTTCTCGGATGATACGTTTGATGATTTTGAGCGTGAACAACAGAAGATTGCACAAAGACTTGTAAAAAAAGCTTTCAAACCAATTCGCGTGGCCATTAAGCGGCTACGGTTTATTCATACATCGGCGATTTATCTGCAACTTTTTAAAACGGAATCGGCTTTTTTTGAAACTGAACCAAGGACTTTGCCGAATGAATGGGCGTCGATTTGTTCTTATACGATGAAACAAATTCTGAGTGGTGTGCTCACGCATGAAGATACGGCACCTTATCTGTATTTAGAGGATCAACTGGAAGGGCATAGAGTGAATACGGCGATTCATCATTTGCTCATTGATGAGGCACAGGACTATTCACCGTTTCAGTTCTATGTACTGAAACAGCTGTTTCCATCTGCAAGAATGACGATTCTAGGCGACTTGAACCAGGCGATTTATGCCCATACTGTTGGTGCGCCGTCACTGCTGACTAGTGAACTATTTGGGGAGAATCATGTGGAACAACTGATGCTAATGAAAAGTTATCGTTCAACAAAGCAAATTGTTGATTTCACGAGGCATATAGTAGAGAATGGGGAACGAATTGAAGCGTTTAATCGGAATGAATCAAAGCCTACGGTCACGATTGTCGGCGCGGGCGAGGCCCATATTGCTGGCGTAATGGAGAGAATCAAACTGCTTCACGCGGAAAACTATGAAACCATCGCGGTTATCTGTCATTCAGTCAGGGAATGCAAGCAGGCTTATGAACAACTAAACCGTGTGATGCCAGTTCAACTAATGGTCGATGAATCGAAGAAATACCGCAAAGGTTTGATTGTTATTCCGACTTATTTAGCGAAAGGGATCGAATTCGATGCAGTTATCATCTATGATGCCTCTTGCTCAAAGTACGCACTGCCATTTGAACGGAACCTTTTCTATACAGCATGCACGCGTGCCATGCACGAATTGCATTTGTTTTCTGTGGGGGAGAAGACGAAGTTCATGGACTCGGTTCCGGCTGACCTATATGAAATCAGTGTTGACGAGTAAACCCTTATAAACGAGTACGGAGCATACAAACTGTCTTATTCCAAGTGTATGCTCCGTTTTTCTCTGTCACGAACGTAAGCTAGCTACCGTTTCAATGTCAACCACCGTATTCGTGATAACTCCGAGCTTAGACAGTTCAGATCAGGGTGACTAGGGTAAGGATTCGCTCAAGTTAGATAGTTGTTGAGGTTATTCTAAACCAAGCGGCTGCGTTTTCTTGTGGCTGGAGTTCAATGAGTTTACCGCCTGTATTAAATGTGTTCGGCTCTGCCATAAATGGTTCAACACATACATATTGCTCAGTGTCCTCAGACCAAATCACGACATTTGCGAAATGGTCGCTAAAGGTTAAAACCGTCTGATGGTTTTTGCTGGTGAAGCTTGCTTGCTGTTCATCTAGCGCAACAAATACTTTCGCATCACGGGTCTTCAGTTGTTCAACTGGGCATGTCAGCTCCTTCATCTGCAAATCAGGGAAATCAAGGTAGCTAGTTGAAGGGATTTGATAGCTTGTTTCAGTGTGATTTACTTTGAAATACGGATGGAAACCCGCATAGAAAGGCATCACTTGGTCAGAATGATTTTCATATCGTTGGGTGATGAGGCATGCGCCATTTTCCAGTTTGTATGTGAAGAATAGCTTGAAGCTAAATGGGTAAACCGCTAGTGTTTCAGCATCGCTACTGAGCGAAATTGTCACTGCATCCTCACTCGTTTCTTCTACCTTCCAAGCTTTATTTCGTGCAAAACCATGCTGTTTTAACGAATAAGTCTGCCCATTTACTGTGTATTCATCGTTTGTCAGGAATCCGCAAATAGGGAAAAGGATTGGGTTTCCTCCGCGAATATTTTTCGAGGGGTCAGCAAACACTTCTTCATTGAGGTATAAAATCTCTCGACCATTTAATCGTAATGCTAACAGAATTCCGCCTCGTTCGGGGCAGATTGTTGCTTTAGAGTCTGTATGGACGTCGATTATTTCTACTAGATCAAATCCTGCTTTAGATTTTATGTTTACAACCATTGTTCCTTGTTCTCCTCTCTACCATCTATGGAATTAAAATAATTTTTCCGCTACTCTTTCGGCTTTCAAGGTGTTCGTGGGCCTTTGCACCATCTGCTAGTTGGTACCTAGTTGGCGTTGAAACACGTAGCTGTCCATCAAGCACCCAATTAAATAGTTGAGCAGAACGTGCCCTTCTTTCCTCCGCAGAAGTCAACACATTCCAGAGGTCACCACCAGTAAGCGTCTTCGATGTGTCCATTAACATACGTGGGTCAACCGGTGCTGGATCTCCGCCTGACATGCCGTAGAAAACTACTGTCCCGCAAGTTCTGGTCACAGAAAAGCTATCTGCCAAAGTGGTGCCAACGGAATCATAAACGATATCCGCGCCGCTGCCATTGGTCACTGCCTTTACGCTTTCCTGCCAAGGATCACTATATAAAAACACATGATCAGCGCCAATGGACCGACTAATTGTTGCTTTTTCTGCTGATGAGGTGAGTCCAATCACTGTTGCGCCAAGGATTTTTGCAATCTGAACAAGTAATTGTCCAACACCACCAGCGGCAGCATGAACGAGAACGACATCGCCAGCAGCAACCGAAGTACTATCCTGCGTTAGGTAGTGCGCTGTTAAACCCTGTAATAATAATGAAGCAGCGATATCAAATGAGATTTCGTTTGGAATTGGAATCGCTTTATCAAGCGGAACCGTGACAAATTCAGCATTAGCAAAAGGTACGTCCGCAAATGCAATACGATCACCGGGTTTAATGCCTGTAACCTGTGAACCAACTTGTTCAACGATTCCTGCACCTTCATAGCCCAAAATGAAGGGCGGCTCACCGGCGAGATGATAGTTTCCTTTTCTTCTGTAGACATCAGCGAAATTTACACCAATCGCTTTCATTCTAATTAATATTTCATTGTCTTTTGTTGTGGGCGCAGGTATGTCAGCATATTGCAAGACATCTGGACCACCAAACTGTTTAAAAATAAGTGCTTTCATAAGTACTCCAATCCTGATTAAGATGCGCGAGCAGCAGGGAATCACTAGACAAGTGCAGCTATTTGTGAATACAGAAACCTGTACCTAGAGGACACATCTTCATGTAACCGCCACCATGATGTAAGGCAATGATTCGCTACGATAATCTATTCCTTTTTTTCAGACGCATTTTAAAGTTTTATTTTCTCCCATGTTATCATATCCTGCAGATTCCGAGAAGTGATATAGGTAAGGCGATAAATTGGATGGAAGCAGGGGTAGCTGTTCTTTTGCCTTGGTCTGCACAATGTGATTATCAATCTATAGTAAACAGACAAATAGAAAGTAGGTGGTTGTTGTGGACAAAATAAGCAGGTGCAACTTTGCTGTATGAAAAGAACTGATTTCAACAAATCGCCTATTGATAGTCAGAAATTGTCTGTTTTCACCGTTAGTATAAGGATAATGAATCATTTTCTATGATATACTAGACATAGAACAATATTGTCTGATGACAAGCGAGCAAATAAATAGCTGTTTCATTCTAATCTTTTTCGCAATTTTGAGAATTAGAAGGCTACTTCCTCGGAAGTATTTTCGCTAAGCAGAGTTGATTTCTTTAAAGAAGGGTGGATTAGCGTGATAAGATTTGAAAATATTAAAATGACCTATCACAAGAAAACTGTCATTAACGATCTTTCATTTGAAATAAAGAAGGGTGAATTTGTTGTACTGATAGGTCCTAGCGGTTGTGGGAAGACGACGCTACTAAAGATGATCAATCGACTCAATAAGCCAACTGCTGGAGAAATTTATATCGACGGCAAAAGTATTTCTTCTACAGACGAAGTTGAGTTAAGGCGCAATATCGGCTATATCATTCAACAAACTGGCCTATTTCCACATATGACAATCCGCGAAAACATAGAAGTAGTCCCGCGTTTACAAAAAAGAAATAAACAAGCGATTGCTGCTAAAAGCATTGAACTCATGGCTATGGTTGGTCTTGATCCAGATGAGTACTTAGATCGTTATCCAACACAGCTGTCTGGGGGACAACAACAGCGTGTTGGTGTTGCAAGAGCTTTTGCCTGTGATCCAGACGTGATATTAATGGACGAGCCTTTTTCAGCGCTTGATCCAATTACACGGAGTTTGCTACAGGATGAATTAATTGAGCTCCAAGAAAAAGTCCAGAAAACAATCGTGTTTGTAACGCATGATATGGATGAAGCGATTAAAATTGCTGATAAAATCTGTATTCTCAATGGCGGGGAAATCGTTCAATTTGATGAACCTGAGGAAATCATGAAAAATCCAGTCAATGAATTTGTTGCTGAGTTTGTTGGGAAGAATCGAATTTGGTCTGCGCCTGAGTTTATTCGCGCAAAAGACATCATGATCGAAAAACCTATCTGTGCATCGCCAGACATGACTGTGACACGTGGCATCGAAAAAATGAGAAGCAACAAGGTTGATAGATTGCTGATTACCAATAAACAACATCAACTGCTTGGTATCATTAGTGCAAAAGCGATTCAATCTCAAATAGATAAGAAAATTCCACTGTCACAAATCATGTGGAAAGAATTTGAGAAAGTTGGACCTGAGGATAGTATTATTGAAATTCTACAAATTGTTGATGATCTGAATTTATCAGCGATTCCTGTATGTGATGAAGCCAACAATTTATTAGGTCTGCTCACCAAGGGGAGCCTACTGACAACACTTAGCCAGCAGTATTTACTAGACACACCAACGGAGGTGGTCTAGGTGGAGTTTATCAATTATATGATTGACAATAGCAATGAAATCCTGATAAGAACAATTGAGCATTTGCAACTAACGATTTTTGCAGTTGTAATGGCAATCTTGATTGGCGTGCCACTAGGGATTTTGATTTGTTATATGAAGGGGCTAAAAAAGCCAGTCTTAGCAGTCGCGAATATTATGCAATCAATACCGAGTCTTGCACTACTAGGATTCCTCATACCGTTCCTAGGAATCGGGGCAAAACCAGCAATTTTCATGGTGGTTGTTTATTCACTTCTACCAATTATTAAAAATACAGCGACTGGAATTGATGGGATTAGCCCTGAAATGGTTGAAGCGGCTAGAGGCATTGGCATGACCAACTTGCAAGTGTTATCAAAGGTTAAACTGCCACAGGCTTTACCGGTTATTATGGCTGGTGTGCGTATATCAGCCGTGACATCTGTTGGTTTAGTGACGATTGCTGCCTTAATCGGTGCTGGTGGACTAGGGTATCTTGTTTATTCTGGAATCAGAACCGTCAATAATTATCAAATTCTTGCTGGCGCAATTCCAGCATGTTTAATGGCACTAGGGATTGATTTTTTTGTGTCTCAAATCGAAAAAGCTGTTACGCCGCTTAGTTTTACAAACAAAGTAAAGTCAGCTAATTTGCAGACAATTAAACATCATCAATTACGAAAAACAATTACATTATGGACTACTGCCGCAGTATTGGTTGCATTTTTTATCTATACAATCTTACCGTTTAAATCGGATGAAAAGGTTCTGGTCGTCGGTGCAAAAGACTTTACAGAGCAAGTCATATTGGGGAATATTTATAAAGAATTAATTGAAGCCGAGACTGATATTACGGTTGATTTGAAAACTGACCTTGGTTCCCAAGTTGTCTTTACTGCTATCACCAATGAGGAAGTAGATATGTATGTGGATTATACCGGTACAGTTTACGGAAGTATCTTAGGTCACTCTGAGATGAAAACGCCAGATGAAGTGTATGAAACCTGTGTTAAAGAGCTCGAGGAACAATACAATCTGACAATGCTTGACCCACTAGGATTCAACAACACGTATACATTGGCTGTGCAGAAACAATTAGCTGATGACTACGGTCTGAAAACATATTCAGATTTAGCCAAGATTTCAGATGAATTGACACTAGGTGCTACTTACGAAATTTTGAACCGGTCGGACGGTATTCCAAGTCTTTTGCCGACCTATGATATGCAGTTTAAAGAGACAATCGCAATTGATGGGTCGCAGCGATATACAGCGGCACAAAATAATGAGGTCCAAGTCATTGATGCATTTTCTACTGATGGATTGCTGTTAGAATATGATCTCACTATCCTTGAGGATGATAAGGATTTCTTTCCGCCATACTACGCTGCTCCTGTAATTAGACCGGAGACATTAGAAGAATTCCCAGAACTCGGTCCAGTTCTGGAGGAACTTACTGGTGTACTAGATGATGAGAAAATGCGCGAGATGAACTACCAGGTTGATGTGCAGAAGAAAAATCCAAATGATGTTGCAAAGGACTTTCTGCAATCTGAAGGGCTGATTGAGTAGCAGACAGAGGAATATGAAGATGAAGAAAAGAGCGTTCTTGCGATGTTGCAGGGGCGTTTTTTTTTCGTTGATTGGCAGAATTGGCTGTGTTTTGATTTCCTGTTGTATAGGGTATATACAAGATAATTGGGTATTTGCAGTAGGGCTGAATCCCACACTGAAGGAATATACAAGCATAAGATAGGGGCAGAGGGGGTGAAATTAGAAATGGTTAGAAAAAATAATGATTATGATGAGTACGATGAGTTCGATGAGTATTTTGATATGGATGACTATTATGATGATTTATTGATGGAGTATGAATCTTATCTTGATCAGTATATAGAGAAGTGTTGTCGTCCAGGAAGACCAGGTCCAAGAGGTCCGAGAGGTCCGAGAGGTCCAATTGGTCCGCGGGGACCAAAAGGGCATCACGGTCATAAAGGAGCAACAGGAGCGACAGGAGCGACAGGAGTTACAGGACCCACTGGGTCAACAGGAGCCGATGGAGCAGCAGGATCAACAGGAGCGACAGGGGCAACCGGAGTCACAGGAGCAACCGGAATAAGCGGACCTACTGGGTCAACAGGAGCCGATGGAGCAACAGGGTCAACGGGAGCGACCGGAGCAACCGGAATAAGCGGAGCCACTGGGTCAACTGGAGCCAATGGAGCAACAGGAGCAACGGGAGCGACCGGAGCAACCGGAATAAGCGGAGCCACTGGTTCAACAGGAGCCGATGGAGCAACAGGGCCAACAGGAGCAACCGGAGTCACAGGAGCAACGGGTGAGGCCGGGGCAACAGGGTCAACAGGAGCGACAGGAGCAACCGGAGTCACAGGAGCAACGGGTGAGGCCGGGGCAACAGGGTCAACGGGAGCGACAGGAGCAACAGGAGTCACAGGAGCAACGGGTGAGGCCGGGGAAACAGGATCAACGGGAGCGACAGGAGCAACCGGAGACACAGGAGCAACGGGTGAGGCCGGGT
>JAVBKF010000219.1:0-3098 GCA_031554215.1 Caryophanales bacterium | reverse complement strand
AATAAAAAATAAAGGAGTTGTTTTTAATGGATAAATCATATATTCAAAATATAATTGAGCAATTCAAAGACGTTGGATTTACGCCAGAACAATTGGCTTTAGTTGAAAATGCACTAAACGAAGGAAAAGAAGATTTTTTAGAAGAGATTTTTGTCGATATGACAGTTGAGCAAATCAAAGAAGTAATTGACAAAAATTAAATTTTATGTTATAATATTAATATAAACATTAACCAGTATTAAAATCTCTTTTATATTAAGGGGATGCACTGGCTTCGATTGGGCATATGAAGAACGTTTCTCACCGAGGTGGCGACTTAGATAGCCAAACAATAATTAAAAGACAATTCAAATTATAGAGGATTACAAGCAGCCTAAATTGCTTGCTACAAGACAATACACCTGCTACGGTAAGTATTTGAGTTCAGAGATAGTAGCACGTTTTATAAGAGTTTCTTGTTTTAGATAAAAACAAGTGGTGGAAAAACTGTTACACCCCTAGTAAGAAGTGTGAGAGACTATAACCTCTATGGTGTAAGAAGAAATTTTTGGATGTGTTTAAGACACGGGTTCGATTCCCGTCATCTCCATTGTAATGATTCTCACTCCACCAAATAATATATTTGGGAGAATCGTAAAATGAATAAAGAACAAGCAATAATTTATTTAGCTGGTATTTTAGACGGCGAAGGAAGTATTACATTAACAAAAGATGGTAAGGCTGGTTTTAGAATGCCAGTAATATCTGTAGCAAGTACAACTTATGAAATTTTAGAAATTATTCAGAAACACTTTGAAGGAAGTATTAATTCTAAAAAAGTTTATAAAAAACATCATAAACCTAGTTGGATATGGAGTATACAAAGAAGGAGAGCAATTTCTATCTTAGAACAAGTAACTCCATTTCTAACTGAACCTAAAAAGAAAAATCGTGCTCAATTTATTATTGATAATTATTTAAGAGTAACTCCTCGTAATGGTAAATATACAGAAGAACTATTAATCCAAAAAAGAAAATTTGAAGAAAGTTTTTTCTTAATTTAGATTAAATAAATCATTTGACAAAAATAACTTTTTATGTTATAATTAATTATAAGTTAAATAAAAAGGAGTGTTGTTAATGAAAGCGTTACGATTGGAAATTAAAATTTATCGAGAAATGAAAACAAAAGATTATACTTTAAGTGCTTTAATCTACAAAGTGATTAAGAGTTTAACTATTCAACATAAACAAGAATGGATTAGCTTAGAAGATGTAATCTACATTGTAGAAAGTATTATAGGTAAAAGATTTACAGAAGAAACGCTCAGCGATTTTACTGAAGCTTTAACCAAGGTAAAAGATTGTGAATATATTGAGTGTAAAGAATTTATGGTAGGTCGTTTTACTAAAACTATCATGGTTAAAGTTATCAAATAATTACAATAGCTAATGGTTCTAATACAAGGATGTTACTTGATTAAATGAGAACATGGATGTCATTCCAGCCATTAGCATCTTGCCAGTATAACTTAATGGTAGAGTACACGTTTCATAGGCGTGATTGTTCGAGTTCAAATCTCGATACTGGTATTTTATGACACTTACAGCATATAATTCATATTGATTTAATTCTAAAATATTAGGTAAATTATGATTATAGTTGACTAAGAGTTAAAGTGTCATTGTATTAAAGAACCTCTTAGTCAACACTTAAATTAAAAATAAGCCCGTGTATCCGAATGGTATAGGAGCTGGTCTTAGAAACCAGTGCGAAAGCGTAGGAGTTCGAGTCTCCTCACGGGTATTCAAGACACATCCAGCTACCAAAAATAAAAAAACTTACAAATAAAATGATAATATTTTAAATTTTTTAATGGTTCTCTATGAGAAAATGTGTCTTCTTTTGTCCGAAATGACTATAAACTAGGCTTAATTGCCGACTGAATAGTCCAACGTGACTTTAAACGAAAATCTAGTGGGAACGTTGCACAACTAATTAGCATAAAAGGATAACCTTGTCGGGCCACAATCTAGTCTGAGATGACAGAAAACTATATCATATTGAGTACTCGAGAACTCTTTATGTTACGTACCTATTTACGAGAATATGGAGTCGTTGCGGTGCTTTAGCCGTTTTGTAAGGGTTGCACATAAATACCCCATCTTTGCACAGATACAATAGTGCTACAAAAAGGTAAGTCACGAGTGGGCTTATATTATTCCCAAAAGGACGGTATAACTCTACCGATAATAGTCTATATGGTGCACCATATAACTATGAGTTAGCTTTCTCGCTATGGGACATGAGGTGTATATTCCCGCCATAAGATAATAACTGAGTTACTAGCCGACGGGCAGAACGAAAGGAAAGCATAAAAAGTAAACCTAGATATTAGTACAATGGGTAGTACGCCATCCGTGGAGGGTGGAAACAAAGGTTCGATTCCTTTATATCTAATCGTAACAAAAAATATATATAAACAAATAAGGAGTGTATTGAAATGGTAAAGATTCATGTAAATGAAAAACAAAAAGTAGTAGTTGCAGTTCTTGAGGATTGTAGACTTGATGCATATAATCAATTAGAAAGAAGCATTCCCTTTGATTATTTTCCAGATAGCTTACTTTCCGATGAGACATCTGATATGCCAGAAACGATTAAGGCTGTAGCACGTTGTCATCCAGATGACAAGTTTGATGTTGAAGTAGGTAAGAAAATTGCCGTAGATAAAGTTATGGTTAAATATACAAATTCTTACAACAAAGCTTTGACACGAGTTCAGACTAAAATTGGTAAACTCGTCAATCAAATTGAAAATCTAAAGAAATAAAAATTTGACAAAAAATTAATTTTATGTTATAATGTATTTATAAGATTGAGATTAAGAAAAAGTAAAAAAGTGGACCTTCTGACTTAGGTCCAAAGCTTAATTAATTTCAATCTTATAAATAAAAAATTTGACAAAAAAGAAAATTTATGATATAATATTTATATAGTAAAAAATTAAGACCCATACAGCAATATAAAAAAATATAGTTCAAGGTGAACAACTTTCATTAAAAGAAAATTTTACTGGTTCGATTCCAGACAATTCGGGTCTTTTATATTTGGCTCT
>JAVBKF010000117.1:0-26865 GCA_031554215.1 Caryophanales bacterium | reverse complement strand
TTGTGTTACAAAAATGCTTGACCATTGCAGCCATTCTAATTTTCAGTGCATTCGTCATTGGAAAGCCTCTTAAAAATCATCCTATTATATCAATGTTAAGTTAAGGGGAGTCTTTATCTCATCAAAGTTTATAATTTGCATATCTATTACCGTGTTGCAAAGTTCTTTAGAACCTTTTCGGACACTTTCATATCGAGAATATTTAAGACTTTTTTTAAGGCAAAGTCCAGCGGTAAATTATGTATAAAGCACTCATAAATCTATTTCAGTCACTACAGTTTTTCCTTATTGCTTAATGTTTCCAAATTGCTTTTTTATTAATTGCTAAGACCTGTAAGGGTCTTTTTTTCATGCTTGTCTCATATATTTTTTTGATAAAAGTAAATGGAGAGAGCGATTTGGATAAAGTGTTGGCTTTGTTGCCGGAAGATATTAGAACTGAAGTGATTGCTACTGCGGGACTTGAAATAACGCAAGTTGAAGAAGTGCGTATTCGTGTCAATCGGCCAATCGAAATTGCTTACGGGCAGACGGTTTTAATTGGAAAAAGAATGGTGACCGCAAGTGAAGCGGAGCAGTTGATGAATCAGATTAGTCGGTTTTCCTTCTATATGCTGGATGAGCAATTGAAAAGGGGTTATGTGACAATCGCAGGGGGTCATCGTGTAGGACTTGCGGGTAAGGTCGTTCTAGAAAATGGGGCTGTCAAAGGCCTAAGAGAGATTAGTTCATTCAATATTCGGATTGCAAGGCAACAGTTTGGTGTTGCAGAAAAGTTGACCCCTTATTTATTCAAGCAAAAGTGGCTATCAACCTTAGTCATAGGACCACCGCAAACTGGAAAAACCACTTATCTGAGAGATATTGCACGGATTATTTCAAGTGGCGATTCACTGCGAGGAATTATCGCCGAGAAAGTAGCGATTGTTGATGAACGGTCAGAAATTGCTGGCTGTGTGAACGGTGTCCCGCAACTCACCTTTGGGAACCGGGTCGATATCTTAGATGGCTGTCCGAAAGCTGAGGGCATGATGATGATGATTCGTTCAATGAGTCCCGCGGTGATTATCGCTGATGAGATTGGTCGTGTGGAGGATGTCGATGCGGTGATGGAAGCTGTTAATGCTGGGATTTCGCTAGTGATTAGTGTGCATGGTGAAAATTATTCGGAGATCATCAAACGACCGATGATTCAGCAGTTAATTGAATTGGGGAATTTTAAACGAATTATTGAGCTGAGGCGACAAGAAATGCCTGGTATCATTGCGAATATACTGGATGAATCGGGCCAGAAGGTGATACCTGATCGCTATTTATCCCGGGATAAATCGGCGCAGGGACCGGTTGTACGAAGGGGACTGCGTGGCCATCTCGGGTAATGTCGGCAGTGTATTCTGTGTTACTGAGAGAGGGCTAAGAGAGCGGTTCCCTAGCTTTTCATACACTCTAGCAGACAGATATGAAAAAGATTACGCCCTTTAAGGAGGATCAGTATGATCAAAATAATCGGTGTTTGTCTGATTCTCCTAGCCACATCAATGACGGGGTTTCAGTTTGCCAGAGCACTCAGACTAAGGGCGCAACAACTACGGCAATGGCAGTCTGCCTTAACGATTTTGGAGTCGGAAATCATGTATGGTCAAACGCCACTCAGGGAGGCGACGCAGCGCATCTCCACGCAAATCCCAATGCCTGTAGCACGGTTTTTCATGTTGCTTTCAGACAATTTAGAAAGACAAACGGATGGCATGTCAACAATTTACGAAAATGCTTTGCAGCATTACATGGAAACTGTGACGTTGTCAGCAGCAGAATTTGAAATTATTAGGCAGTTTGGTGCAACGCTTGGCAAGCATGACCGTTTTGCGCAACAACAACAAATTCAGATCACCATTACCCATTTAGCCCGCATCGAAAAAGAGGCGGTTCTCCGCCAACAAAGCTATGAGAAAATGACGCAATACTTAGGTGTTTTGTCTGGATTATTAATTGTGATGCTACTTTTATAAATATATGTTGTACATAAGGCATAGATTGAAATGTGGACATGTTCCGTATGAACTTGAAACGCCAACTGGAAGGGGGCGGAATTGGTTGACGACAATGCGTTTCACATCGGTTGTTCTATGTATTTGTTGTCACCGAGAATGATGGAAATAGACATTGACTTAATATTCAAAATCGCAGGTGTAGGTTTAATTGTCGCTTTCATTGTCACGATTCTAGATCAAGTCGGCAAGAAGGAGTATGCCCAGTGGGTTATTCTTGTCAGCTTTATTTATATTTTGTTTAATATCGCTGAGGTGATTGGCGATTTGATGAGCAAAATCAGAGAAGTCTTCCTGTTTCAATAGCCGTAGCAGCGCCATTTGCCGCATCGACGAATCAAGCGACGCGTCCTCAAAGCATGGCTATACGTTCAGCAGAGACACTAGTAAGACCTGGTCGACCCTAGAGAAACCGGTGCCAGTGAAACAGTTGGAGTGAGCGATTTGGAAATGTTACAAGTTACAGGCGTAGCACTGATTGGCGCCTTCCTGGCAATGATTATCAAGGAGCAGAAACCGAGTCTTGCCTTTCTCCTCGTTGTTTTCGTGGGGAGCTCCATCTTTCTATTTCTAATTGGAAAAGTGATGGAAATTGTCCAGATGATTGAGAAACTAGCGATTAGCTCTAATGTCAATATGGTCTATCTAGCGACTATTTTGAAAGTCATTGGTATCGCGTATATTGCTGAATTCGCTTCGCAGATCACTAAAGATGCTGGACAGGCATCTATCGCGACAAAAATAGAACTTGCGGGCAAGGTCATCATCATGGCAATGGCGATTCCAATTGTGACAGCAATCATCGAAAGTGTCGTACAACTACTGCCAAACTAACAGCACCACCTAGTATCGGGATTTGTACCAGACTTCGCTGTAAAATGCTACCAGGCACAGGTGGCATTGGCGGCTAGATCCCGATCAAATAGAGATGCAGTTAAATGACGGCATTTAAACTAGATTATAATCGCAGAAATCGTAGGTAGGTTGAGACCAAATGAAACTACTATTCGTACTAGTGATGACATGCATAACACTATTATCATCCACTGACATTGGTGTTGCTGCAACAACGGAGCAAGCAGGCAAAGGGGTGCCCGTTGATATCAGTGAAATCGAATCATTTTGGGGACAAGTGTCATCAGAATACAAAGGGTACCTGCCTGAATCTCAGCTAGGTAGTTTCTCCGAATATGTAACAGGAGCAAAACAGTTCTCTCCAGTAGAATGGGCGAAAGGCCTCGTCCGCTACACCTTTTCAGAATTATTATCTAACGGGAAACTACTCGGAATGCTCATCTTACTAACTGTTTTCAGCATTGTGCTTCAGACCTTACAAGCCTCATTTGAGCAGTCAACAGTGAGCAAGGTTGCTGATGCAATTGTTGTGATGGTGCTCTTGTTGTTTGCTGTTTCTAGTTTTCATACAGCAGCTGGTTATGTGACGGGGGCAGTTGGTAAGATGTCTGACTTTATGATGGCGGTCATTCCAATCCTACTCGCGATGACAGCGACTTCTGGAGGAATTACGTCCGCTGCCTTTTTTCATCCAGTATTAATTTTTTTAATCAATAGTACAGTGATGGTGATTCAAGCGGTCGTCCTGCCATTGTTGTTCTTTTCAACGGTCCTCGGGATTGTCAGTGAACTTACTGATCAGTTTAAAGTGAGCGGCCTTGTGAAGTTATTACGCACAGCAGGGGTTTGGATTCTTGGTACGATGATGACGATCTTCCTCGCTGTACTGTCAATTCAGGGCGTGACTACAGCGGTCACAGATGGTATCGGTATGCGAACTGCTAAGTTTGTCTCCAGCAATGTGCCGGTTGTTGGGCGACTATTTACCGATGCTGCCGATACAGTCGTCAATGCTTCAGTCTTGTTAAAAAACACGATTGGGCTTTTCGGTCTTGCAATGCTATTCATGTTAATTCTATTTCCCGCAATAAAAATCTTTATGATTGCCATCCTCTACCGGCTTGCGGCGGCAGTGCTCCAGCCAATTGGTGGTGGTCCTGTAATTGCCAGCCTACAGCTCGTCGGTAAGAATTTACTGTTCATGTTTGCGGCGTACCTGATGGTCGGGTTTATGTTTTTCCTAGCGGTAGCGATGGTCATCATGGCGGGAAATATTACAATGATGGTGCGATAGAAATGGGTGCGCTGACGAGTTTTATCACCAATCTCATTATCTACATTCTGCTTGCGGTAATTCTCGATATGTTAGTACCGAATTCAAGTTTTCGTAAATATACAAAACTTGTCATCGGACTCATTTTGGTTGCAATACTGTTGGCACCTGTGCTGAATTTGTTCAAAGCAGATTTACCCCTTGCAATGGAGCAAACCCTTGCTGTGATTGGGCGGAAGGACACTGGACAATTCGATGCAAAAATCACGGATAAAAAAAGTGAAATAAATCAGGCAGATCGTGCATATACATTGGAGCAAATGGCTGTCCAATTAAAAAGAGATGCCGAAGGGGAGTTGATGGCCACATTCCAATATCAGGTAACAGGGATCCGGGTTGAGATGAAGGACAAGTCAAGTGAACTCAAAGCAGAAAATATCAAATCAATTGCGGTGCAATTGCGCAAATCATCTAAAAACCATGAAATAGAAATGGTAGAGCCGGTCGACACCTCTTTTCATTCGGACAACAAAGTCCAGACAACAAAAGAAGTTGAAATAAGTGATTGGCTTACGAAAAGATGGGCGCTATCAAAGGATGTCGTAACTGTCACGATAGCCAAATAGGGAGAAAGAGCCATTGCAGAACAATCGAGACCTTCTTTCTTTAGTAAAAAATTTGTTCAGTCGTCAGCAAGCGCAAAGGCAATTGCTGAGCCCAAAACTAGTGGCCATTTTTATCGTAGGTGTTATGCTCATGCTTGGCAGTCATTACTTTTCAGTCAAAAAGGATGCTGCAGCAATAGAACTTCAAAAGGCTACTGAGAAGCCAGCAGAATCCTCAGCTGTAGAAGCATGGGGCACTGCTGGAAAGGCGTCTCCGAACACAAAGAAATCATCTTTGGAAAAAAGCTACGAAATGGAGCTTGCGGGGGCACTGGAACTGATGGCAGGCGTTAGTGATGTCACAGTTGTGATTAAACTCGCTTCATCAGAACGCAAAGTGTATGAAAAAAACTATTCAACGACTGACAAAGAAACCAAAGAGACTGATAAGAATAATGGTAAGCGTACAATTGGAGAATCAACAAGTGATAATAAAGTGGTTATCATAAACGATGGCAACCGAGATATTCCGCTTGAGATTGAAACAGAAATGCCCGAAGTAAAAGGGGTGTTAGTCGTGGCAAAGGGAATGGATGATATCGTACTGAAAGAAAAGGTTGTTGAGGCGATTACGAGACTTTTTGATGTCCCAAGTCACCGTGTTGCTGTGGTTGCGAGGTAATCACATCAGGAAGCGTGTGACGAAAATGGTCAAGTATACAAAGTAGATGAACAAAATACCATCAAACTATTGGAGGAACGAATCATGTTAATGAAAAAACAAACGATCTGGTTAATGACTATGCTGAGCTTAATTGCGGTACTGAGTGTTTACTATCTAACGTCACCTAATGCAAAATTAACCTCTATCTTAGATCAAAACTTAACAGGCGCTGCTGATCCGAAATCTGAAGTGGTCGTGACAACAGAGGAAGCGGCTGATCCGGTATTTGCGGAACTACGTTTACAACTCAATGACAATCGTAGCAAACTGAAAGAGGAACTTCAATCTGTGATCGCAACAACAAATATCTCAGAGGAAGAGAGAAGCAAAGCCTATACGAAAATGCAACAATTATCCAATGTTTCTTCACAAGAAGACTTACTAGAGACATTAATCAAATCAAAGGGCTACAGCGATGCACTTGTCCGTATTGAAGAGAACAATGTTCGTGTGACTGTCAAAGCGAAAAAGGGGACACCAGAAGCTGCAAATGCGATTATTCAAATGGTCACAAAAGAGATTGGTCATTTTGAACCTGTTGCTGTTGAGTTTCAGAAGTAAACAATGTGTACCTAAAAATAATAAGATACCTTGGGACTATTTCAAGGTATCTTATTATTATGGAGGTCGCTCTGATAATAAATGCTAGCGGTTTGATATGGTCATGGTATACAATAGTTTACATGATGCTATAAGCAGTAGTTGGCTCATTGAAACAAGTGGCGATTGGACGCTTGCTTGTCTGGCTGTAATAAAGACGTTTTAAAGGTCTTCGATAACAAGCGGAATACAGAACCTGGGGGTAAACTGAATGTTAAAATTAACTGAAATTAAAGAGCTCGTAGCGCTTTTGGACAAGTCATCAATTGAACATTTTGAATATGAGAAAGATGGAAACAAGTTGTTGCTAAAGAAATCGTCAGCGTCATTTTACGAAATGACAAGAGGGATTGAAGCACCGCAACCAGTATTCCAACCATTTGCACCGATCACTGATCTAGTACGGACGCAGGAAACGAGCCGAAACGAGCAAACCCAAACAGACATAAAACCGGAAATGAGTGGCTCAGTCGTTAAACAAATTCTATCACCAATGGTTGGAACCTTTTATGGTGCACCTTCACCAGAAGTAGGACCATTTGTTACGATCGGTGACCACGTCAGCGAGAAGAAGATTGTTTGCATCCTAGAAGCGATGAAGCTGTTTAATGAAATCGAGGCAGAAATATCAGGTGAAATTATTGATATCCATGTGAATAATGGACAGTTAGTAGAATTTGGTCAACCGCTGTTCACAGTAAAAGTAGAATAGGAGAACCGCGATGATCAAAAAGGTATTAGTCGCCAATCGTGGTGAGATTGCTGTCCGTGTGATTAGAGCATGCAAGGAAATGAATATAGAAGCTGTAGCGATATACTCAAAGGCGGATGAGTTTGCCTTACATGTTCAAATGGCAGATGAAGCGTATTGTGTTGGTCCTACCGCATCAAAAGATAGCTATTTAAATGCGATGAACATTATCGAAGTAGCGAAGAAAACGGGCTGTGATGCCATTCATCCGGGTTATGGATTTCTAGCTGAAAATGCCGACTTTGCTGAGCTGTGTCAGGCTTGTCATATTACGTTCATTGGCGCATCACATGAAGCAATTTCCAAAATGGGGATTAAAGATGTTGCTAGAGAACAAATGCGTGCTGCTGGAGTGCCAGTTGTCCCAGGTTCTGTTGGTGTCATTGAGTCGATTGAAGCTGCACAGGAAATAGCGAATGAAATCGGTTATCCAGTCATTATTAAGGCTACTGCTGGCGGTGGTGGAAAAGGGATTCGAGTTGCTAGAACTGAAGCTGAACTGATCAAGGGGATTCAAGTAACACAGCAAGAAGCACAAACCGCTTTCGGTAATGCGGGTGTCTATTTAGAGAAATTTGTTGAAGATTTCCGTCATGTAGAAATTCAAGTACTTGGCGATAATGATGGTCATGTGATTCATTTAGGTGAGCGTGACTGCACGATTCAGCGCAGATTGCAGAAACTAGTAGAGGAATCACCCTCACCGGCACTCACGCCTGAAATCCGAGCCAAGATGGGCGCAGCTGCTGTCAAAGCAGCGAAAGCCGTTGGGTATACGGGCGCCGGAACAATCGAATTTATTTTCGAGCCAGCTACTGGACATTTTTATTTCATGGAAATGAATACAAGAATTCAGGTAGAGCATCCTGTGACTGAGCTTGTCACTGGGATTGATTTGATTCAGCAACAAATTCTGATTGCATCTGGGGAAAAGCTAGCAATCGAGCAGGCAGATGTACAGTTTTCAGGCTGGGCAATCGAATGCCGTATTAATGCGGAAAATCCTGCTAAGAATTTCATGCCCTCTGCAGGGGAAATCACTTTGTACCTAACGCCTGGTGGCAACGGTGTCAGAATCGATTCAGCAGCGTATCAAAGCTATGAGATACCACCTTATTACGATTCAATGATTGCTAAATTAATCGTCCATGCACCAACGCGTGCGCAGGCAATTGCCAAAATGAAACGGGCACTCGAAGAATTTGTGATTGAGGGGATTTACACAACGATCCCTTTTCATGTAAAATTAATGGAACATGAACAGTTTATCGGTGGCGAATTTAATACAAAATTTTTGGAATTATACGAGCTGTCATAAGCATAAAAATAAAGTATGTGGTGGCAGTGAACTAGTCTGTCAATAACGTTTCATAGGAGGATTTATATGACTGAACATGAAGTTTTGGAACCAGCTGAATTGAAAAATGAGCTTGGAAGCGTTGAAATTGCGCCAGAAGTCATTGAAGTGATTGCGGGGATTGCTGCAAATGAAATTGAAGGCATTGCGCAAATGAAAGGGAATTTTGCTGCCGGCGTGGTTGAGCGTCTTGGCCGCAAGAACCATGGTAAAGGTGTTCGTGTTGATATCACGGAGGAGGGTATTAGAATTGATGTCTATTGCGTGATTAAATTTGGGACTTCGATTCCAACAGTAGCAATGAAAGCGCAGCAAAATATTCGTCAGACATTACTAAACATGACTGCACTTCAAGTAGCAGAAGTCAATGTGCATATTGTCGGCATTCAGTTTGAAAATGCGAAGGTAGAACAAGACGTTCTCGAATAGCATGACTCCTTGTATCAGTTCGTAGATACATACAATGACGAAAAAGATTATCCCCTTTAGCATCAGAGGTTGTCTTTGGGAAAGCATTTCTTTCATCCCGAGAGAAATGCTTTTTTTCATGCGGTTTTGTAGTCAATCACGAGCTGGTGATAGTGGGCATGCTACTAGGACGGCGCACTAAAAAGTTTCTCAAGGCAGAGAAACCAACGTTATGCCTGACGAATTTCAGTTCTCTAGTAGTATTTTTTGCAATAGTTTGTTACAATTTTACGATAGTAAACTGACGGACTGGGGTATTTTAATGGAAACGCAAAAGGGGTCAAAACGAAGAGAATCACGAGAAAAGACATTACTAGCATTGTTTCAATATTATTTAGGGAAGAATGATGTAGAGACTACGTATCGGTACATGGACGAAACAGATGGCAGCGATGCTTTTTTTCACCAGCTCTTTGAAGGGATTATCGCTCATCAAGCAGAGATTGACAAGGTGATTAAGGAGAACGCTGAGAAGTGGTCCCCAGAACGGTTTGGTAACGTCGAGATTCATGTTATTCGGATTGCTGTTTATGAAATGCGCTACCAAAAAGAAACGCCTGCTAAGGTTGTTCTAAATGAGGCAATCGAAATTGTTAAGAAATACAGCGACGAAAAGTCGGCGAAATTTGTAAACTCGATTTTACAAAAAATCGTCAATTCAATTTCAGGAGTGGTTGAATGACCGGAAAGTACATTGATGGCAAACGGATTGCCAGCGACCTCAGGGAAAAACTTCGCATCGAAGTGGCAAACTTGAAGGGAAATGGCGTTCATCCTTGCCTTGCCGTGATCATCGTTGGTGATGATCCTGCTTCACATATTTATGTGAATTCAAAGGTTCGTACCTGCGGTGAGCTAGGGATTATTTCAAAACGGATTTCTTTTGAACCAAGTGTGAGTGAAGCAGATTTATTGAATCAAATTATTCAGTTGAACGAAGACAAAACGGTGCATGGCATTCTTGTCCAGTTACCAATCCCTAATCACATTGATAAGTACAAGGTGATTGAGACGATCTCGCCAAGCAAGGATGTTGATGGGTTTCACCCAATCAATATTGGCCGGATGATGACGGATCAGGATACCTTTATTTCGTGTACACCCTACGGCATTATCAAGATGCTACAGAGTGAGAAGATTGATATCGCGGGAAAGCATGCTGTTGTGATTGGCAGAAGCCATATTGTTGGCAAACCGATGGGGCAGTTGCTTCTGAGTGAGAATGCGACCGTCACTTATGCACATTCGTACACAACTAATCTGAAAGAGCTGACAAAGCAGGCAGATATTCTGATTGCGGCGGTGGGGATTGCGAAAATGATTAAAGCAGAGGATGTCAAGCCTGGTGCAGTCGTGATTGATGTCGGGATGAACCGGATTGCCGAAGAGCGTTTGTGTGGCGATGTCGATTTTGATGCAGTCAAAGAAGTGGCTTCTCATATTACACCTGTTCCTGGTGGCGTTGGGCCAATGACGATTACAATGTTAATGTTTAATACAGTAAAAGCAGCCAAGCGAATTCACTCTTTGTAAATGGCTGATTCGCTGAGGCCTACATACAGCTAAATACACGGGGAGGCGGTACCGCCATGGAGCAGCAAGCCTATCTAACGGTTGCGACTGTCAACAAGTATATTAAACGCAAGTTTGATGTCGATCCTCATTTGGAGAATATTTTTGTCAAAGGGGACATTTCAAACTTTAAGCGCCATTCGAGCGGGCATGTGTACCTAACGCTAAAGGATGAGAAAGCGGTTATCAATGCAGTCATGTTCCGTCATGATTTTTCCCGCGTTAAATTTGCTGTTGAAAACGGGATGAAGGTGCTTGTCTCAGGCAATATCACCGTTTATGAAACAGCAGGAACGATTCAGTTTTATCTAAAAAAAATGCAACTTGATGGTGCTGGTGATTTATTTGTTGCCTTTCAGCAGCTGAAAGAAAGGCTTGGAAAAGAAGGCTTGTTTGAGGCTAGGCATAAGCAGTTATTGCCCAAATATCCTGAGGAAATTGTTGTGATTACATCGCCCACAGGTGCCGCAATACGTGATATGGTGATGACGATTAAAAGGCGTTTTCCAATTGCCAAGATTGTTGTCATTCCGGCACTTGTACAAGGAAAGCAGTCAGTCGATTCGCTTGTTGGTGCGATAGACAAGGCGAATCAAATGACAACTGCATCAGTCGTGATTCTCGGACGTGGTGGTGGTTCGATTGAAGATCTGTGGTCTTTTAACGAGGAGAAAGTAGCTCGGGCGATTTTTGCTTCTCGGTTGCCGATTATTTCTGCTGTTGGGCATGAAACGGATGTAACGATCTCAGACTTTGTTGCCGATGTACGCGCTGCAACCCCAACAGGGGCGGCAGAACTTGTAACACCGCAAATATTAGAATTGTCACATCGTTTAAACAGTATGAATGGCCGGATTTTGAAGGTCGCACAGCATATGTTTCAAACGAAGCGGGCACGTCTCGAAGCGATTGGCAAGTCCTATGCTTTTCGTTCTCCTAAGTTGCTCGTGCAGGAGAAACGCAGGCAGCTGGATCACCTCTCGGAGCGACTAACCGATAGTACACATGAGACAGTCATCAATAAGCGAAGGCAACATGAATGGATAGCAAATGAACTATTTCACCGCAGTCCGGTCACTAAAATCAGGCAATATAAAGGGCAACTCGCTGAACAGTCCAAGCTACTGGATGCGAACATAAAGTCGGTTGTTGGTCAGGCTAGACAACGGTTTATGGGTCAATACGCTGTACTTAGTGCCGTTGATCCGTTGAAAATCATGACAAGAGGCTATTCTGCCGTTTATAGTAGTGGAAAGAAAACAATCAAGAGTATTAAAGCAGTGAAGGTTGATGAACAATTATCAATTAAAGTCACTGATGGCTATATTGATTGTCAGGTAAAAGCAACAAGGAGTGAAAAAAATGGCTAAGAAAGAAGCAGTGTTGACGTTTGAACAATCAATGGAGAAATTAGAAACGATTGTTCGTCGTTTAGAAGAAGGAAAAGTAGAACTGGATGAGGCGATTGACCTCTATAAAGAAGGTTTGGAACTGTCAAAATGGTGTAATGAAAAGCTCAATAAAGCGGAAGAACAAATAACTACGATTATGACAGACGAGGGTGAGAAACCGTTTTCTGTTGAAGGTGAGGCATGAGATGACAAGGCTTGATGCATTTTTTGCGGAAAACCTGAATGGGTTTGAACGGTTCCTGCTTGCATCTGTAGAAAATGTGCAAACAGCAGTGTCCTTACAAAAAGCGATGCGCTATTCCTTGGAAGCAGGCGGTAAACGGATTCGTCCAATGCTCGTGCTAGCAGTAATCGAATCGTTTGGACAAAATCCGCAGCTTGGACTGAGCGCCGCAGCGGCTGTTGAAATGATTCACACTTATTCACTGATTCATGATGACCTGCCTTGTATGGATGACGATGATCTGCGTAGAGGAAAACCGACTAATCATAAAGTGTTTGGCGATGCACTAGCGACATTGGCAGGTGATGCTATGCAGCCTGCTGCTTTTCACATACTTACGCTAGAAGCACAGTATACTAATATACAGAAGATACGTCTTGTTTCAGAACTTTCGGTTGCTGCTGGCATGCACGGTATGGTACGTGGTCAGGTCGATGATATCGAAGCGGAGCAGGGGGATATTTCAATTGAAGAACTAGAAGCCATTCATTTCTATAAAACGGCGAAGTTAATTGAATATAGCCTTGTCGCAGGTGCGATACTCGCGAATGCATCGGATCAGGACATTATTCATTTGAAACAGTTTGCCAAGCACATCGGTATTGCATTTCAGATTCAAGATGATATTCTTGATATTGAGGGTGACGAACAGGTCATTGGCAAACCAGTTGGCAGTGACATCGATAATTTTAAAAGTACATACCCGGCAATTCTAGGCCTAGCTGGGGCAAAGGCGCATCTAGCGTCACATGATGAGGCAGCAAGGCAGGCACTGTCGAAGGTTGCCTGTGACCACGATTTATTAACCCAGTTTCTTGAAATGGTTGTGACTAGAAAGAAGTAAGTTGATTTACAAAAAACTTTTGGAGCGAGATAATTTGGATCTTTTATCAATTAAAAACCCAACATTTTTGAAGGAACTGCACGATGACGAACTAGTGGATGTGGCGGCGGATATTCGTCAGTTTTTGATCGAAAAATGTGCGATTACGGGTGGCCATATTGGTCCAAACTTGGGTGTTGTAGAACTAACAATGGCGTTACATAAAGAATTTAATAGCCCTGACGATAAGTTTCTTTGGGATGTTGGTCATCAGGCCTACGTACATAAAATCTTAACAGGACGTGCGGGTGATTTTGCAACACTCAGACAACATAAAGGACTATGTGGGTTTCCTAAACGGATTGAAAGTGAACATGACGTTTGGGAAACAGGTCATAGTTCTACTTCGATTTCTGCTGCCGCGGGGATGGCGATTGCGCGTGATTTGAGTGAGTCGAAGCATCATGTTGTTCCGATTATCGGGGATGGTGCTTTGTCTGGCGGAATGGCACTCGAGGCTTTAAATCATATTGGTCATGAGAAGCGCCGTGTCATTGTCATTTTGAACGACAATGAAATGTCAATTGCGCCAAATGTTGGCGCGCTTCATTCAGTGCTTGGTAGGCTTCGTGCTGCACGTAAGTATAAGAGCATGAAAAAGGATATTGAAACAGTCATTAATTCTGTCCCGAAGGTTGGCAAAGATTTAGCAGCGATTGCTGAGCGGTTAAAAGGGAGCTTTAAGTATGCACTTGTTCCGGGCATGTTTTTTGAGGAATTAGGCTTCACTTATCTCGGACTTGTTGATGGGCATGATTTTCAACAGCTCAGTGAGAATTTAAAGTATGCTAAGAAAATTGATGGTCCTGTGATTGTCCATGTTGTCACGAAAAAGGGCAAAGGCTTCAAACCAGCAGAAACTGATAAAGTAGGGACATGGCATGGAATCGGACCGTACAAAGTAGAAACTGGTGAAGTGATTAAGTCGAAGCAATTAGCGCCAGCATGGAGTGCGGTGATGAGTGAAACGGTCCGAAGGATGGCACGGGATGATAAGCGGATTGTGGCAATCACCCCTGCAATGCCGGTTGGTTCAAAACTGGAAGGGCTTCGTTCGGAATTCCCAGACCGAATGATTGATGTTGGCATCGCTGAGCAACATGCGACGACAATGGCAGCTGGACTTGCTGCGGTTGGGATGAAACCGTACTTAGCAATTTATTCAACTTTTGTGCAACGAGCATACGATCAGGTACTGCATGATGTGGCTAGGCAGAAGTTACCGGTTGTTTTTGGGATTGACCGATCAGGACTAGTTGGCGATGATGGTGAGACCCATCAAGGTGTCTATGATATTTCTTTCATGCGTCATATCCCCAATATGACTTTAATGATGCCGAAGGATGAGAACGAAGGGCAGCATATGATTTATTCGGCCTTTCATTACGAGACCGGTCCAGTTGGTGTCCGTTTTCCTCGCGGGAACGGGCTAGGTGTTCCTATGGATGGAACGCTGCAGATGATTCCATATGGCAAATGGGAAGTGCTTCAGCCGGGTAATGATGTTGTTATCTTGACGTTTGGCACGACAATTCCAATTGCGCTAGAGGCTGCAAAGAAACTCAGCAAGAACGGGTTTTCTGTCCGTGTGGTCAATGCACGCTTTATTAAACCACTTGATGAAGCAATGTTAGCGGAGATTTTCGCAGCCGGGTTACCGGTTCTGACGGTGGAGGAAGCGATGCTTCAGGGCGGCTTTGGTAGTGCCGTGTTAGAATATGCAAGTCGTTGTGATCAACCGCAGCGTATCAAGTGTTTAGGGATTCCAGATGAATTTATTGAGCATGGTGCTGTGCCGTTACTGATGGCCGATTTAGGGATTACAGTTGAAGGAATCATCAATGAAGTGAAGGCCTTGCGCCCACAGACATTGCAAAAAGGATAAGATTTATGAAAAAGCTTCGAGCAGATCAACTTTTATTCAAAATAGGCTTATCTGAATCAGTGGAGAAAGCCAAACGTGAAATTATGGCAGGGATTGTCTATGCTGATGAAGTGCGCGTCGACACGCCGGGGGAACTAGTGCCCTTAACGAAGGTTGTGACGGTGAAACGCAAAGGATCTCGCTATGTTTCTCGTGGTGGTTACAAGCTGGAAAAAGCGTTATCATTCTTTGCGATTGATGTCACAGGACAAATTCTACTTGACATCGGCGCTTCGACAGGTGGTTTCACAGATTGTGCACTCCAAAACGGTGCCAAGCAGTCCTATGCAGTTGATGTTGGGACAAACCAGCTTGCTTGGAAGATTCGGAATGACGCGCGCGTGATTGCCATGGAAAAGATGAATTTCCGTGCGGCAACAGCAGCCGATTTTACGGCAGGAGAACCAACGATTGCGACGATTGATGTGTCGTTTATTTCACTTGAATTAATCTTGCCACCTTTGACAGAGATTCTCGTGCCGGGTGGTGTTTGCATTTGCCTCGTTAAGCCTCAATTTGAGGCAGAACGAGAACAGGTTGGAGAAAAAGGCATTATCCGCGATAAGGACACGCATCAACAGGTACTTGAAATGGTTAAATCAGTGGCTCTTTCGCTGGGCTACCATTTCTTGGGCGCAACACATAGTCCTATTACAGGCGGAGAAGGGAATGTTGAGTTTCTTTTTCATCTTGTTTGGAGTGGTGAACATCTAAACGGGGCAGATCATGGCACCTGTTCATTAGGGGCAGTTGTTGACTTAGCACACGCTGCGTTACTGACTAGAAAATGATTTATTTATTGCCCCAAATGGGGCTTCTGATTGTCGCTCATTTGCATGGTCTTTGCATGGTCTACTAAGATAGAAAAACACGCCGGTTGCGCTTGATAAGAAGCGCAATAGCATCTGTATTCACGAACCCACAGTACATTCCTCCACCATCTCTTTCAGAAACCTTTGCACTTTGCCTTGTTCAAAGGTCATTTTTTGTCAGATTGCCCACTAAATAAAAATTATCTTAAATAGTTGCCTGTACAGAAAACGCTCTATGAGATACTATGTAAGGTATAGAACATCACTTAAGGAAGTGAACCAATGCTTATAGAACTTTCAATCAAAAACTTTGCCATTATCGAGAAGCAACAAATTGCTTTCAACCAAGGACTAACAGTGCTAACTGGTGAGACTGGTGCCGGAAAATCAATTCTAATTGATGCCATTGCAATTCTTCTTGGTGGACGCGGGAGTACAGATTTAATTCGTTATGGCGAGGAGAAAGCTGAAATCGAAGGCTTGTTTCAGTTTGACAATGAAGACCACCCAGCGCTTGTTAAAGTCAGAGCACTGGATATTGATACGGAAGAAAACACCTTGATTTTCCGCAGGGTATTAACGCGTAGTGGCAAGAGTACTTGCTACTTGAATGGGCGAATGGTGAAAATTTCGACGCTGAGAGATGTAGGGATTAAGACAATTGATATCCATGGGCAACATGAGCATCAAGAGCTGATGGACGGGGGTGTTCACCTCGGATTACTTGATAAGTATGGTGCAGATAAAATAGCAAAACCACTCGCCTGTTACCAAGAAATATATAATCAGTTTACAGACGTAAACCGGGAACTAAAGAAATATACACTCGATGACCAAATGCTTGCACAAAAATTAGATTTATTGCGATTTCAGCAAGATGAAATTTCTAAAGCAAAATTAGTTGTCGGTGAAGAAGAGTCTTTGCTTGAGGAAAAAGGAAAACTGAATAATTTTGAAAAGATTCAAGGTAAGTTGCAAAGTATCTATGCGGCACTTTCTGGTGAACGTGCTGGAATCGAACTCATTGGTGTCGCAAAATCTGATATGGATGCCATCTCTCATTACGATGAAGCGTACCGATCGCAATCAGAGTCTCTCGCCAATGCTTACTATATTTTAGAAGATATCTCAATGACGATTAGTGGCACATTGGATGATTTTGAATTTGATGAGGCGAGGCTTGGAGAAGTTGAATCGAGACTAGATGTCATTAATGGATTAAAACGAAAATATGGGTACGACATCGAAGAGATTCTTGCTTTCCGGACACAGATTAGTGAAGAATTATCGCAATTTGAGAACCGGGAGAGTAGACAGGAAGAGCTGACTGCAAAACACGGAGAACTGAAAGAAAAATTGTCCGTTCAGGCAAAGCAGTTATCGGTTGTTCGTCATGAACTAGCCAAACGTTTGGCAAAAGAAATTCATCGTCAATTGAAGGATCTGTACATGGAAAAAGCACAATTTGCCGCTCAGCTTAGCACTTGTGAGCCAAATGAAACGGGTATTGATGTCGCTGAGTTTTATATTGCAGCCAATCCAGGAGAGCCACTGAAACCGTTGACCAAAACAGCTTCTGGCGGAGAACTATCACGCATTATGCTGGCGATTAAGACAATTTTCTCTATTCATCAAGGGACGACTTCGATTATTTTCGATGAAATTGATACGGGTGTGAGTGGACGCGTGGCGCAATCAATTGCTGAGAAAATCTATCAGGTGTCGATTGATTCGCAAGTATTTTGTATTTCTCACTTGCCACATGTGGCTTCAATGGCAGACACACATTTATTTATTGCGAAAGAGCAGAAGGCATCAACGACGTCGACATCGGTTCGTATTCTTGAAGAACCAGAACGGATTGTCGAGATTGGTCGTATGATTTCTGGTAAGGATACAAACACTTATACAGAGGCACATGTCAAGGAGATGTTTGTCCAAGCAGAGCAAACAAAAGAACGTCTTTTGGCACAGTAAACAAATCATCAGGTATTTGGAATAGCTGTCAACACAAAAACGAGTCCGTGGAATGAAAAATTTTCCATCGAGAGCACCCACTTAGGGATGATTCCTCACGTTTTTGCTGTTGTCAGCTATTTTACTTTATTTTTCAGTTATAAATTACGACCTTCTCGGCAAAATTAGTGAGGTAGCCCGTGAACTTTTTAGCACGCTTAGCTATGCAGAGGGGTACTTGCTTTCGTCAGAAAATTAAGGTGAAGGTAGAACTGAATCCTCTTTGTTTCTTTGAAATGCTTGCTAGCTTTTTCGAGGGATACTGGCATTTTTTTATGCTAGTGGCAAGGATAGATGCTTGCATATAAGCGGCTACTATACCTGCGTATCATCGAGCTATCATGAGTGGGGGCACTTTTTTATTCGGGATAATGAAGGCGTATTACTGGCAAGATAACAGAGGACAAAGCTTGCCAGTTGATACTAGGATGAGATGTTTTTTATCATTGTTTGTGCCAAGAAACTTGTTTTTGGTCTTATACAACATACTGTAAGCGTTAGGTTTGTTTACTGGCACCTAGTGATAAGGAGGAGGAAAATGAGTAAGGAAGTTATCAAACGGTTAATTGGGTCCACACTCCTCGCACTGTTGATTATTGTTTGCACTAGTCAAGATTTCATTCGATATATGAAAATTCCTACAAGTGTTGTCGTTTTTAAAGGTGAACAAGTTCATATTCCGACAAATGAACACATTGGTTCAAGGGCGGAAGATGGTCAGGCGGCTTTCGCATTCCGCGAAAGTAGTAAAGGTGTTGATATTACTGGGGAAGCGGTCGGGCAATCAGAAGTTGTCTTCAATCTTGCCGGTATTCCAGTAAAGAAAACGAGTGTCAGGGTATTGAAAGAGTTCAGAGTTGTTCCTGGTGGGCAATCAATCGGTGTTCAACTGAATACCTTAGGGGTACTTGTGGTTGGCTATCATAAGATTAAAGGAGCTTCTGGGCAGCGTTCTCCTGGGGAAGAAGCTGGTATTCAGGTTGGTGATATTATCTCAGAAATTGACGAAAAGTACGTCACCAATATGAATAGCATCTCTGAGATTCTCCAAACTGTGAACACGGAAAGTGTCAATGTCAAAATCATCCGAAATGAAAAAGAACAGATCATTGCTGTGAAGCCAGAAAAGGATGTAGATGATCAAACGCTGAAACTGGGTCTTTATATTCGTGACTCAGCTGCTGGAATCGGTACATTAACTTTCTTTGATCCGGCTTCTAAGAAATATGGTGCTCTTGGTCATGTGATATCAGATGCCGACACAAAGACACCAATTGTGGTTAAAGACGGGACAATCTTCCGGTCAACCATCACATCAATTGATAAGGGTCAGAACGGCACACCAGGTGAGAAATTAGCGCATTTTGCCTCGGATGGTGAAGAAATCGGCAATATTGTTTCCAATACGCCATTTGGTATTTTTGGTAAAATGACGGCAACGATCGAAAACAATCATTATGATGGCAGCTTACCGATAGCACTATCATCAGAAGTGAAAAAGGGACCTGCAGAAATTCTAACCGTCATTGATGGTAAGAAAGTAGAGAAATTCTCAGTGGAAGTAGTGAACTCAGTGGCGCAAAAGTTTCCAGCAACAAAAGGGCTGATTATCAAAATTACCGACCCTCGCTTACTCGATAAAACGGGGGGGATTGTCCAAGGGATGAGTGGAAGTCAAATTATTCAAAATGGTAAATTAATTGGTGCTGTAAAGCATGTATTTGTCAATGATCCAACCTCAGGATACGGTGTTCATATTGAGTGGATGCTAGAGGAAGCAGGGATTGATATTTACGAACCGAGTCAGAAAGCTGGATAGGTGAGCAATGAAATCTCCGTATAAAAACGGGGATTTTTTTGTGGTGTAAGCGATTTATTTGACAATCTACTGTCGAATTCGTAATAATGTGGGTAAAGTTGTTAAAATTGCAATCAGTACTGTTCGAAAAATTCGTCAATTTTTGGGGGAAATAACGTGGATAAAATCAAAGTATGTATGATTGATGATAACAGGCAGTTGATTATGTTAATACAAGAGTATGTCAACATGCAAGCGGATATGGAAATTGTGGGGGTCGCGAGTAATGGTATTGAGGGGCTCAAATTGCTTGAGGAGACAGTAGCTGATGTTGTGCTGCTTGATATCATTATGCCTCATATGGATGGGATTGCAGTGCTCCGTAAGCTTCGAGAGACTAAAGGCAGCGAAATGCCGAAAGTCATTATGCTGACTGGTTTTGGTCAAGAGGATGTCATGAAGAAGGCTGTCAATTTTGGCGCTGCGTACTTTATTATGAAGCCGTTTGACATGGAACATCTTGTTGAGCAAATCAGAGCGACACAGGAAATTGGCACGAATCCCGAGACTTCGTTTAAGCCTTTTTCACCTGCAAATACAAGCGTTCAGACATCACCATCATCAAAGGATTTAGATATTCTTATCACAAAAGTGATTCATGAGGTCGGTGTGCCAGCACATATAAAAGGCTACGTATATCTCCGTGAAGCCATCACAGTTGTTTATAATAACATAGAGATTCTTGGCTCAATTACGAAAGTACTTTATCCACAAATTGCAGAGAAATATAAAACAACTCCAAGCCGTGTCGAGCGGGCAATTCGTCATGCAATTGAAGTTGCATGGAACCGCGGCAATGTCGATTCATTAACAAAAATGTTTGGTTATACGATTAGTATGAGTAAGGCAAAGCCAACAAATAGTGAGTTTATTGCTATGATTGCGGATAAATTACGTCTGGAACATCGCGTGGGCTAAGAAAGGCTGTTTGTTTAAGTAGCGAGCGCTTTTTGCAAATGACTATCGCGTTCGTCTATGTGCGTAGACAAACTACTCAATTACTGAGAACGAATCGTATACCTAGGTGCTCATCAAGTTTTCCTAGATCATCCCAGTCTTTCTAGGGTTCGTTATCGCCGGAACGCCTGAGCATAAAGTTGCAAATGGTTCTTAAAAAAAACACGCCTCAAATACCAGATAGTAGCAGTAGAAAAAGATGAAGAAATGGTTCCGATTACGGAAGGATTCTTCATCTTTTTTGTTGTAACCAAAAGCTACTTTAAATTGTCTTAGCCTTTGATGCGTGGGTCACATGTGCAACTGGTCACTGCACTTCGGGCAATATCGATCGTTTTTGGTACTGACTAGTGATGCACCTTAAAGAGTCGTTTGTATGATTCAATTTCTTGCTTCATCATGGCGTTTGAATGCTGATGTTCCGCCAATGCTATCTCCCAATTAGCTAGTGTTAATAGGATACTTTGTACGATCACATTGGTTGATGACTGGTTAGATGTTTCTAAATTTGTGACTAATAGGCTAAGCGTGTCTTGCATTATTTTCTGATCTTTCGCACTAGACGATTTCTTCAATCGAGCGACTTTTTTCGCTTTTCTCATTGGAATTACATTGTTTTCATCAGATGCAATTTGATGTCCACAAAATCGGCAATAGAGTGAGTCTAAACTATTTTCTTGTATACACTCAGGACAAATTAAGGTTCTAAATTCCTCATGATCTGTAAAGGATGTGCAACTGGATTGAAACAGCTTGTTTTCATTGGTATTTACCTTGGTCATGGTACTTCCTCCATTATGCAGTATTTCTTTTTTTTTACAAATTAATTATCTCATATCTACGTACCACTAGGCAATCACTTTTCATCTATTCTGTATCTATGGTCATACTACGAACAGGTGATATAATGAGTAAGAAGATTACAGTAAGAATTGAAGAACTTCTGGAAAAAGAGGGAATCAGCATGCGTGAGCTATCAAGAAGAAGCGATGTGCGCCATGCGGTACTCAGCGAATTAAAAAATCAGAAGCGTCAAAATGTGTCGTTCGTTCACTTGGAGCGTATTGCTGAAGCACTGAATATTGAAGATATGAATCAATTGTTAAGGATAGAGAATATAGATGAGTTTTAAAAAAGGGATGGGTACGTGATCCAGAAATAATGAAGCTCAATTTCGTACCGTTCTGAACCTTTGGGAAGTTCAGGCATGTCAATCTGACAATCCTCCATGAACTCATTGTGATTCCATTTTCGTTCTGCGAGTGTCTGGTATCGCGTGAGTTCGTGGTGGCATTATCCGGTTGATTGTTGCCTTCACCCCTGCATATGCTAATCATAAGAAACAAAAGGTTCAGAAACAATTGTTTTAGGGGAGATAATAGTCATGACGCGAATTTTTGCGCATCGCGGTTATTCCGCAAAATACCCAGAGAACTCCATGCTTGCTTTTCAGAAAGCATTTGAAGCGGGTGCTGATGGCATTGAACTGGATGTACACCTCAGTAAGGATAGAGAACTGGTGATTATCCATGATGAAACGATTAATCGGACAACGAACAATCGTGGACGGGTCCAAGATTTTACCGCTTCGGAGTTAAAAACAATGCATCGGAAGCGTCTGCCTTTTCAAAAGCATAAAGAGCCAATACCGATGCTACCAGAATTACTCGATTGGTTTCAGGGGACAAAGTTATTGCTCAATATTGAACTGAAAACAGATCAATACTGGTACAGTGAAATCGAAGAAAAAGTACTCGCGTTGATTCGACAATATCAAATTGTTGATCGCGTCATTATTTCATCTTTCAATCACGATTCAATTGCCAAAATGTATGCGCTAGATGCGGATGTCGAAGTTGCACCGCTTTTCAATGAGCGTTTGTACGAACCGTGGAACTACGCAAGGACGCTTGGTGCAACAGCTATTCATCCGCGGCGGAATCTCGTGACAAGCGAACTCATTGAGCGATCACAATCAGCTGGTATCGCTGTCAGGCCCTATACGGTGAATCGAAAACAACTGTTGCAATTTCTTTTTGAAAATGAGTGTGCTGCTGTGATAACAAATGAGGTAGCACTTGCCGTTGAACTGAGAGCTGAGGTACAGAGGCGCGTCACATAGTTCGTCGCCTGTGCTTAAACGATGCTGCCATCATGTCTCCTCCTTGGCAGTAGGCAATAAATAAAGCCGGCTATGCACAGCAATTCTGCTGAACTAGTCGACTTATTTGTGTCAATTTGAGTGGTTCCTTTGCGGGACAATAGGTTATTGCCTGCGAAAGCGATTGGCAACCTTGTTGCGTTTCTGATCTCGATGAAAAATAAATCCTCCGATAAATAAAATGCCAGTGACAGCCAAAAGTAATCCGAAAAGAAATTGAAAGATGATCGAATGAATTGGCGTGTGGTAAATGGCGAAAATCGCATCCCTCATCCAAGTGAAGCCCATCACGGCAATGATCCCCGGAATGACAACCATCACTAAAGCAATCAATCTGATCACAAAATCGCCCCAATCTATTCATATTTAAGTACTCTGGAATCAATCGGAAAGTAAAAATCTGTCGAACGTCAGCTAAAAATCAAAATTATTGTCAATCCAAGTAGCGCAATGTATACTATTACTGACTAATGAGAGTAGCTATTTTTTTAAAATTAGCATGATCTTTAAGAAAACGCTAATTTTTTGCCTACTCTCTTGCTTGGTAGCAATACTTCAGTAGTGAGAGGGGAAACAATCATGGAGATTTTTAAGTACTTAGGGAAATATGATTACGAGCAAGTTGTCATCTGTAATGATTCCAGCTCCGGTTTAAAAGCGATTATTGCTATTCACGACACTACACTCGGACCTGCACTTGGTGGTACGAGAATGTGGACCTATGATAATGAAGATTTAGCATTTGAAGATGCTTTGCGACTCGCCCGAGGGATGACGTATAAGAACGCTGCTGCTGGACTGAATTTGGGTGGTGGCAAAACGGTGATTATAGGCGATCCGAAGAAAAATAAAAATCCAGAGATGTTCCGTGCCTTTGGGCGATATGTTCAAGGACTGAGTGGTCGTTATATTACAGCAGAAGATGTCGGGACAACTGTTGAAGATATGGATATTATTCATGAGGAAACAAACTTTGTCACCGGGATTTCACCGGCATTTGGTGGCGCTTCAGGCAATCCTTCGCCAATTACAGCATACGGCGTTTATCGCGGAATGAAGGCGGCTGCTAAAGAAGCCTTTGGTACGGATTCATTAGAAGGCAGAACCATTGCTGTCCAAGGTGTTGGCAATGTCGCCTACTCCCTCTGTAAGCATTTACATGAAGAAGGTGCAAAATTAATTGTCACAGATATTAACAAGGAAGCAGTTAAAAGAGCTGTTGATGAATTCGGTGCTAAGGCAGTTGGTCTTGAAGAAATTTATAGCATTAATTGTGACATCTATTCACCATGTGCGCTCGGAGCAACGGTCAATGATCAAACAATTCCTTTACTGAAAGCAAAAGTGATTGCAGGTGCTGCGAATAACCAACTACGCTCAACAGAGCATGGCGATATGATTCATGAAATGGGTATTTTGTATGCACCAGATTATGTGATCAATGCTGGTGGTGTCATGAATGTGGCAGACGAGCTGCAAGGCTATAACAGAGAGCGTGCACTGAAAAAAGTAGAGACCATTTACAATAACATTGAAAAAGTCATCGAAATTGCAAAAAGAGATCATATCCCGACGTATTTAGCAGCAGACCGGATGGCTGAAGAAAGAATTGAACGTGTGCGTAAGTCGCGTAGTCAGTTTCTAGTCAATGAAATGAATATCCTTAGTAGAAGAGTAAAATAGTATAATACTGTTATCTCATACCGAGTCATGAGCGGTTGTGTTCCGAACAAGTGGTAGCTTGACGAATATCAAAATAGGTCTTGATGACTAGTTTGGTATGGTCTCAACTACCCTTTTGTTTATTTGTTCGACAACGCAGTGCTATAGCTCTTTTTTATCAGATTAAATTGTTATTGCTAGATAAGGAAGGGGACGGTGTAGATGCCAAATGAGCATTTCAGGATTCTTGTCATCAATCCGGGGTCGACTTCGACCAAGATAGCTGTGTACGACAACGAACTAGTTGTTTTCGATAGTGCAATTAATCATGATCGCAAGGAATTAGCGATGTTTAACGACCTGAATGATCAGTTTAATTTTCGCTTAGAAGCGCTATTGACGTCGCTGAGTCACGCAGGGATTGCGCTAGAAACATTGGATGCAATTGCAGCGCGCGGTGGACTGTTGTACCCACTTCAAGGCGGTACATACAAGGTTTCCGATTTGATGGTCAAAGACTTACGTGAGGGGGTCTGTGGGCACCATGCCTCGAATTTAGGCGGCTTAATTGGGAAAATGCTCAGTGATCAATATGATATTCCTGCATTTATTGTTGATCCGGTGATTGTCGATGAGATGGATGCTGTGGCAAGGATTTCAGGGTCTCCTCTTTTTCCAAGGGCAAGCGTCTTTCATGCATTAAACCAGAAGGCTATGGCACGAAAAGTTGCCAGTGATTTGGGCAAACCCTACGAAGAACTAAGTTTGATTGTTGCCCATCTTGGTGGAGGTGTTTCCGTTGGGGTTCATCGGCATGGCCGTGTAGTTGATGTCAATAATGCGCTTGATGGCGAGGGACCTTTCAGCCCTGAGCGAGCAGGAAGCGTGGCGATGGGATCGCTTATAGATGCCTGTTTTTCAGGTGAGTATACAAAAGAAGCGATTAAGAAAAAGCTAGTTGGAGAAGGCGGACTCGTCAGTTATTTTGGTACCAGCGATTGCCGTCTGGTTGAAGAGATGATACAAGCTGGGGATGAAAATGCTTCACTGATATTCTCAGCAATGGCCTACCAAATTGCCAAAGAGATTGGCGCAGCAAGTACTGTTCTCATAGGGAAAGTCGATGCGGTGATCCTCACAGGTGGGCTCGCTTGGTCAACAGCACTCATGGCACAAATTAGTGAACGGATACATTTTCTTGCCCCCGTGATCATTGAGCCTGGTGAATATGAAATTGAAGCACTGGCTGCCGGTGTGCTTCGTGTCATGCAAGGTAGTGAAAAGGCGCTTGTCTACCAAGGGAAAAGCACCAATCGCTAAGGCTTTTCCGGAAGAAACTTAGACAGCAGGGTTCACTAGTTGGGAATGACAAGGCAACGGTGAAAAGCACCTTATTCTGGGGAATCGATAAGCTCAATTGTTTTTGACCAGAAGCAGGACCGTTACGATTCGGCGGTATAGATAAATAGGTATATATGGATGATAAAAATGATTGGAGATCCCATAATGAAAATAGTTGATGTAGTCATTTTAGGTGGTGGAACAGGTGGTTATGTTGCCGCTATTCGTGCCAGTCAACTCGGTTTAAAAGTGGCATTAATAGAGAAAGCAAAGCTAGGTGGGACATGTCTTCATGCGGGGTGTATCCCCTCAAAGGCCTTACTGAGAAGTGCCGAAGTCTATCATACATTAAAAAACGCCGGAAACTTCGGGGTGACGAGTGGAGAAGTTGGTTTCGATTTTGCGAAAGTGATGGAACGAAAAAACAGTGTTGTCAATCAGTTGCACAAGGGGATTCAGCAATTGATGAAATCTGGTGACATTGCAGTAGTTGAGGGACATGGAACCATTCTGAAACCAGTGGACGAAGAGAATCCGGTCCGAATCGAAGTGGCTGTAGATGACCCGGCTAGTGGAACAGAGGTAGTGGCAGCGAAGTATGGCATCATTGCGACAGGCTCGAGACCTAAATCGCTTGCTGGACTCGTTGTGGATGGTCGCCAGGTTATCACCTCTGATGAAGCGCTACAGCTGGAGGTATTACCACAATCAATGATCATTATCGGTGGTGGTGTCATAGGCATTGAGTGGGCTTCATTGTTGGCAGATTTCGGTGTTGAAGTGACTGTGCTTGAATATGCTGATCGCATCATTCCAACGGAAGATGTGGACATCTCAAAGGAAATGCTACGTTTAATGAAAAAAAGACGGATAAAAGCAGTAACAGGGGCAAAAGTTTTAGTGGAAACGCTGGAGAAAACAGCAGATGGGGTTTTCATTTCAGCAGAGGTGAAAGGCAGAATTGTTACATACACGGCTGAGCAGGTATTGGTCTCAGTAGGCAGATCGGCTGTTACTGAAGGCTTTGGAATTGAAGAGACAAATGCTGTAGTTGAGAAAGGATTTATCCAAGTAAATGAATTCTACCAAACGAACGACCCCCATTTCTATGCGATTGGTGATGTGATCGGCGGATTACAACTGGCACATGTTGCCTCGCATGAAGGGATTACAGCGGCTGAACATCTTGCAGGTCAAAAACGGCCTATAATGAACGCGGACCTCGTGCCAAAATGTATTTATAGCAGGCCAGAATGTGCGAATGTTGGACTTACCGAAGAAGCTGCCATTGCTAAAGGGCATCAAGTAGAGTGCGGTAAGTTTTTCTTTAGAGCAATTGGGAAAGCACTAGTTTATGGTGATT
>JAVBKF010000111.1:0-2739 GCA_031554215.1 Caryophanales bacterium | reverse complement strand
CAGCAACGCGAAGGTCGTACGTGTCCTGCTGGAGCTGCTCCGCGAGGGAATCCGAGACCAGGGGGGCGATGTAGTGAGGGTGCTGACGCCGCGCTGAGTCAACCATGGAGCACCGACCCGCGTGTCGAGATCCTGATCGACGGGACCTGGGTCGACATCACCGCCGACACCCGGCTGGCCAACGCGGATTCGGGTGGCGGGATCGAGATCAGTCGGGGTGTCCCGAACGAGGGCAACGTGGCCGAGCCGTCTCAGGTGGATTTCACCCTGAACAACGGCCTGTCCAAGGTCGCGTCCACCGTCGGCAAGCAAAGCGTGTACAGCCCGAAGAACCCGAACTCGCCCTATTACGGGAACCTCGGGCGGAACACGCCGGTCCGGGTGCACGTCAACCCGGACGACGAGGGATTCGATGAGGTGCGGTCTTCCGGGCTCGGTCCGGATTGGGTGATCCAGGGTCCGTCTGCGAACTTCTCCGAGGGGTCGATCGGGGGGTTTGCCCAGTGCTACCAGACGGACAGCATCGCTCTCATCGCCGCACACACCAACCAGATCCACACCGACGCCTCGGTCCTGGGTCGGTTCCAGATCGACTCGCGCGTCCAGGACTGGGAGTTCGGTGTCGTTCTCCGAGGCACGCTCACCCCCCCCATCGGAACCGAATATAGCTTCGACGTCAACGCCAACGGATGGATCGCCAACGGCACCTCGACCTGGGCTCGATCCACCGCTCAATTCCGCTTCGGGACGGCCTCCGGTCTGCTTACGGTGGCGGGGGCGCCGGTAGACGCCGCAGCCTACCGAGATGGCACGGACCCGGTCACGGCAGGCGGGTCGTACCGGCACTACGCCTGGATGCGCTGCTCGGCCTCCCGGACCGTTCGGCACCAGATGGATTGGTATACCAACCTCGGCGTTTACATCAGCACGACCTTCGCGGATTCCGCGCTGACAGCCAACACATGGGCACTCAAGACATTCGATTCGGTGGCGCCTCCGACCGCAGCTGGCGTCCAGGTCAGCATCCACCTCCAGGCCTCGCCCCCGAACGGCACACAGCTGTTCATCGACAGCCCGGTCCTGTTTAACCGCAGCGCCGGGTGGGGGTTCTACTCGGTCACGGTCAAGATCAACCCGCTGGGTGGCGGCACGGACAAGATCGTGATCGCCGAACTCGGAGATGGCGTGGGTGCCGGGTTCCAGACCGACCTGCCGTTCACCATCCCGGCTGCGACTGACTACACCATCGAGGCGCAGATCGTTGGCAACCACCTGCGGGGCCGGGTGTTCCAGACCGGCACCCCCGCACCGAACTGGCAGCTGACCCGGTGGTTCAACGCATATGACCTGCCGAACCCGCCGATCGCCGGGTATCCTGGTTTCCGCAGCTCCCAGTCATCCGGCGTCCTCTACGTCGGCGGGATCTACACCCGGCAGATCCGAGGCATCGCGGAGATCGCCTCGTTGCCGAACCGGTATGATCTGTCTCGGTCCGACCGGTGGGTGCCCATCCAGGCCCGGGGGCTGCTGCGACGGCTCGGGCAGGGACGCAAGGCGCTGAAGTCGGCAGTCACGCGGCACCTCACTTCGTACATCGCTAATTGCGTCATGTGGTACCAGCTGGAAGAGGCAGTCAACGCGACGCTCGTCGGGTCGGCCGTCCCGGGCGGTGTCTCGGCCCAGACCAACCTGTTGGGCAACACCAGCGTCGATCAGCTGCCCGGCCTGGCCGGAGGGGCGCTGTTCGACGAGGACGGCTCCCGGCTGGTGGGCAAAGCAAAGAAGCACACCGGCTCCGGCGTGTGGACCTTGATGTTCTTCTTCCAGCACAACGGCAACCCCGCCACCGAGATGCGGATCGTCACCGTCCACTCAACCGGAACCGCGACCACCTGGCAGTTCTCGATGCTGAACGGCATGAGCCTCCAGCTTCGGGCGGTCGCAGCAGACGGAACTCAGCTCGGCATCGTCGGCCCGATCCTCTACAACAACATCGGCGGGGTGGTTCCCGGCACCTGGGTCGCGATGGAGCTGCTGGTCAAGCAGAACGGCGGCAACGTCGAGGGTGTGGTTAACTGGCATCTGCCGGGCACCGATCCGTTCTACACGACCACCGGTGTCATCTTCGCCGGAACGGTCGGGTTGTTCCAGGACGTGACGATCGGAGCCAACGCGAACCACGCGGCTGCTGGCGGGATCGGCATTAGTCAGTTGGCTGCCTTCAACTTCGACCTCCCGTTTGTCACCTACCCGTTCCGGCGAGCGGCTGCGGCTTACGTCGGCGAGACAGCGGGGGCTCGATTCGTCCGGTTGACTCAGGACGAGAGCATCCCTTCGGTCCTGATCGGGCAGGCGGCCGAGACCCCGACAATGGGACCGCAGACCCCCGCCAAGGTGCTCGATCTGCTGGAGGAATGTGCCGAGGTCGACGGCGGCATCCTGGGTGAGAGCCGCGAGCAGCTGGGTCTGTTCCTGCGGACCCGGGTTACGTTGCTGAACGTCCCCACGATCCCGTTGTCCATCGACGCCGGGCACCTGTCGGCTCCGCTCGAACCAGACGCAGACGATAAGGGCATCCGCAACGACGTTACCGCGACCTCGACCTCGACCGGTGGCGCAGCTTACTCGATCCAGACGACCGGCCCCCTGAACACCCAGCCGCCCGAACAGGACATCGATGGGGTCGGCACCTACGACGAGTCCGAGTCGTACAACGTCGGCAACGACAACATCAACGTC
>JAVBKF010000053.1:0-4960 GCA_031554215.1 Caryophanales bacterium | reverse complement strand
ATCGGCTTCCGGTTATAGGGACAGTCGAATAAGATGACTGGAATGTCACACTGCTCAGCGATTTCTACCGCGTTATCATGTTTATCCTCAAAAAATAAATCAACTTGATATTTTTTCGCAGTTGCTATTTTGTCATGTGATCCGATACATTCAAGATGATGAAAGGGGAGTTTACCGTTCTGAAACCACTTTCTTGTTGTTTCCAGACAATGAACGCCGCGTGCACTAATAAAATAGAGCTCGTGTACGAGTGCCCAATCCTGCAACGTTTTCTTGGCATCATCTCGAAGCGGGGGATTCCGATACAATAGTGCCTCATTTTCAGCGAACCAGCGGTGTAAATCCTCCTTCGGTCCATCAAAATAAGTCGATAAATCATATTCGACTACATCAGCAGGGTTAATCGTAATGTTAAAATCTTTTTCAATAAATGGGTAAAGCCAATCTTCGGTCGTGATTGTGCCATCAATATCAATTCCAAAACGCAACATACTGATACCTCGCTTTTTAAATGGATCCATCAACAAAACTTATGGATCGTTTATCCTACAATCATATCACATCATTCAGAAAATATTGGATTGTTTAGAAAAATAAAATTGGATGAGCAAACCGTTTTCAGTCAAAAATAAGACCGCTTCTAAGTCTGGATGGTTTCAATCCATTCGGGCTAATACAGAAGCGGAGGTGTAGAAAATGGAGAAGGAAAAAGGGTTTAAGAACTATTCGACTGACTCGGTAGATGAATTTTCGAAAGAGTTTGATGAAAACTTGACCGAAGAGTATTCAGAGGAATTTGATGAAGGCTTTGATCAGGAATTCTCCGAAGAATTTGACAAGCAATTTGATGAGGAATATTCGACTGAACTCACTGGTGAATCATCTATGAAATCAGAAGGAACTTCGAGCACTGCACTTACTAAAGACTTCTCTCACGACTACGATGAAGAGGTTTCCGCTGAATTTGTAGAATCAAAGCCTGTCGGATACGACCAAAATAAGAACAGCGACACCAAAGTCGCTAGCGGAGCTACACTAAGCTACATTGGTATCATTCTTGCGATTGTATCAATGTTTTGGATGCCGGCGACTTTTGCGATTATTGCTATTGTTCTCGGAATCGCTGGCTTAGCCCAAAAGTCTGTTGGGCTTGGAACGACTGCCATCATTCTAGGTACTGCCTCATTGTTCATGCAAATGTTCTGGGGACCGTTCTAAGGTGATTGTTTCAAAATAATCCCGATTGTACTAAGGGGATTTAGCGCCGCTGATATTTAGTGGGTAGCGCCGGGCGAATGAGTAGCGTAGTGACTTCAATTGTTACTGCCGATGAGCGTTTATGTTTTCCGCCTATTGATCAGTGTGTCTTGCTCACAAATCAGTCATTTTCGTCTACACATCAAAAACGCAAATGCCGTAGAATCCTACGCATTTGCGTTTACATAGCTAGATGATGTTCCCTGAAACGTGTTAATGAGCGCTATTTTGTTTAGCGATATACGCTTCCGCCAAAATGTCGATTTCCTTCTTGAGTTCAGAAACCAAGTCTTTCTCAGGCACTTTTCGAATAATTTCACCATGACGGAAAAGCAACCCTTCGCCTCTAGCGCCAGCGATTCCTATATCTGCCTCACGGGCTTCTCCAGGACCATTAACTGCACAACCCAGAACTGCCACTTTGATGGGAGCTTTAATCTTGGAAATGTATTCATCCACTTCGTTAGCAATGGAAATCAAGTCAATTTCAATTCTTCCGCAAGTAGGACAAGAAATCAGTGTAGCCGCATCGGACAACAGACCATACACTTTCAACAAATCTCTAGCCACTTTAATTTCTTCAACAGGATCGGCACTAAGTGAAATTCGTAGTGTATTACCAATCCCCATATTGATGATGGCACCGAGTCCAGCGCAACTTTTCACAGTTCCAGAAAATAATGTTCCTGACTCTGTAATCCCTAAATGTAGCGGATAATCGAAGGCCATTGCCGCTTTCTGATAAGCCTCAATCGCTAGGCGAACGTCAGATGCTTTGAGCGAAACAATAATATCATGAAAATCAAGATCTTCAAGGATTTTAATATGATGCAGTGCGCTTTCTACCATAGCATCCGCCGTTGGGTAGCCATACTTCTCAATCAAATGGCGTTCTAACGAACCAGCATTAACCCCAATACGAATTGGAATGTTCTTTTCCTTACAAGCCTTTACAACTGCTTCCACTTTTTCACGTTTCCCGATATTACCTGGGTTAATGCGGATTTTATCAGCACCACCCTCGATGGCAATCAAGGCAAGTTTGTAGTTGAAATGGATGTCGACGACGAGTGGAATTGAGATTTGCTTTTTGATGTCGGCGATAGCGTGTGCTGCTCGCTCATCTGGGCAAGCGACCCGGACTATTTGGCAACCGGCTTCTTCAAGTTCTTTTATTTGAGCAATGGTAGCCTCAACGTCATGCGTTTTGGTCGTTGTCATACTTTGAATAATGATTTGATCAGAACCGCCAATGGTAAACTGTCCTACTTTCACCGGGCGTGTTTTGGAACGATGGATCATGTTACTCAATGTGAATTCCTCCTAATTTCCGCACTGATAGCTTAGTTATGCGGAACAATAATCCCTCACATTTTACCATAGTCGCTTGTATGAAGACAAAGATATTTATTAAACTCTTCAACGAATTGCTTCAACTGGTGATAAAAAAGCCCTATCCCGGTGTCGCTAGATAAGGAGGAGAGGTTATTGGTAGTCCGGTATATTATACGTTTTTCCAATCAGGATTTTTTCAGGTGTCAGGCCGTTGTTCAGTGCTTCAAAGTCACTGACAATATCGCCGATTGGCGCAGGAAGACCGTCCTCTGTATGCTCAACAATTGATAGCACTGTATCGCCTGGCTTTATTTCCTTTGTGTAGAAAACCATTTTCTCGCTTATTGGGGTCGCCTTCGCTGAATTCCTGAGCGGTAGAGTCCCCTTCGTTACATCAACATAGATAGCGTAGACAGCAATAATACAGACGCAGAACAGTACAAAGCGTAGCATGAAGTACCTCCTGAAAATGGCGAGTGTTGGCTTGTGAGCTGGTCTAGTCACAACTTTAGTTTGGATACCTTCAAAACAATATCTATGCAGGGCTTGGCTGACTTAGAACAAACAACCCTATTTAAAAAAATGCTAGGCACAGGGCCTAGCATCTTTGTAGTCACTGCTTTTTCTCTGTCTTCACTTTTGGAATTTCCTTGACAGTAAAGATATAAACAGCGAGTGCGGTTAACCAGAGGACACCAAAGAGGTAGTTTGGTGCCGAGCCGAGCAGATTCATCACACAAGCAAAAATGGCTGGTAGTGTGAGCGCATAGGTCGTCAGTTTCCAAGACTGCGTATAGTTCAATCCACGTTTCATGGACTGCCCAACAAGGTTTGTCAGTAATGAAATCAGTGAAACAATCGCAAATGTAAATCCAGCGAGTGTTAAGTAGTAAGCGCCAAAGAAGATGACAAAGTAAAATGGTGCAATCGACAGCTCATCTTTTTTTAGATTCTTCAACCCAAAATTTTCATACTTAAATTCTGTATAGCTGGCATCAACGCCAAAGGCAAAGCCTTTTTCACCAATGATAAAATTGGCATCAGCATCTTCCATTGATGCTTTCATTTCATCTTCACCACTTGCTGAACTATCAACGACAATTGTGCCACTATTGAGCTCAATTGTTTTCGGTTTATCTAAATTTGTCGACAACTTACCATCCTTGATTTCAAATTCAGTTTTGGTATCGGCAAAATATTCTCTCGTTTTGACAATATCACGGCTACCATTTAAAAGGGTAGGAATAAAAACAATCAATGCAATTAAGAAAACATAGAAAACAGCATGTCTCATTTTATAAGTGCGAAAAGTTGAAACCTTTTTTAAGTCATGTAACGAATAAAAAAACTGTTTAAAAATATTCAAATTAAGTCCCATCCTCAGCTAATTGATGTCATTATTGTAGCCGTTGTATCAGACAATTTCAAGTGTTGTTCATTTTCAATGTCGAAAAAGGAAACATATTGTCTCTTTTATAAGGGATATGTGTACAAAAACGCTAAATGTCTCATAGGCAATAAGAAAGATAGCACAATGCCGTAAATGTGTATTTCCAGGGGCAAATACATTTATGATACTGGCTTTCTTATGAAGCAAATTGTAACAAGAATTTACGAAATACTAAAGAGGAATTACTGGACATTTTTGGACTGATAAGCGATAATGACTCTAAACAAAGAGAGATTGCTACTCAAAAATCTCTTTGGATTTGAAAGGGAGAATGATAAAAATGACACATACTTTACCTAAATTACCTTATGCATACGACGCTTTAGAGCCTTATATTGATAAAGAAACGATGACGATTCATCACACAAAACATCACCAAACGTATATTAATAATTTAAACGCAGTACTTGAAGCGCATCCTGAATTGCAAAAAGTGTCTGTTGACGAATTAATTAGCCACATTGATTTACTGCCTGAGTCGATTCGCACGGCTGTACGAAATAATGGTGGCGGACATGCAAACCACAGCTTATTCTGGACACTTTTATCACCAAATGGTGGTGGAGAACCGACTGGCGAGCTGGCACAAGCAATTACCGCGAAGTTTGGTAGTTTTGCGAATTTCAAAGAAGAATTTTCAAAAGCTGCAACAACGCGCTTTGGTTCAGGTTGGGCTTGGCTGTCAATCAATAATGGTGTACTTGAAGTCACGAGTACTGCTAATCAAGATTCACCTGTCATGGAAGGCAACACACCGATTCTTGCTTTAGATGTATGGGAACATGCATACTACTTGCATTATCAAAATCGTCGACCTGATTACATCGGTGCTTTCTGGAGTGTTGTCAACTGGGATGAGGTTTCAAAAAGATTTTCAGCAGCAAAATAAGATCTTTAATGAGCAGTCAATAAAATAAC
>JAVBKF010000186.1:0-5869 GCA_031554215.1 Caryophanales bacterium | reverse complement strand
GTCCCGATACTTCTGCACCTGATCTTTTTGCTGTTTCAACAATCTTCTCAGCAGAAAGGTCTAGAATTCTGTGGTCATACGCTTTCAAACGAATACGAATTTTCTTCTTTGCCATTACTTTCCCTCCTTTTCGCCTATATAATTATAGACTTGCTCCGCGGAAAAACCTGACCTACCCGCCATGGCAAAGCGGCCGGGTGTGTCAACAACCTTCCACATCATTGCACAATCCTTAACGGTAGTACCTGTTCAGCATTTTTGCCGTTTTGTATAGACAAAAACCCTCAACTTTCAAAATTATACACGCTCTAGCGCGATATTTCAAGTGTAAACGCTATTAAATCTTGAATTATTTTTAAAATAGACATTGACAATATACGTACAGCAGTAGACCGGAAGCAACGAGCACCATTTAGCAAAACAAAACAATGTACTTTATGGATGCTTGCACTGGCGGAATTCCTTCGTTAGACGCCTATCGAGCTTGGTTTTTAAGTAACCACGTAGCCTTAAGTCTTTTCTATGTGAATCTTATTGTTTGTTAGTCTTTTTTACGATTCCTTCTATATATAAAGCGCACTCCCATGCTACATACGATTCAATCTTTTGTTACTCTTGGTTTTTACTTGCAAACTGCTCTCCCTGTTTATGTGAAAATCGCTTATAATAAAGGAAAACTTAAAAGGAGGTATTGGATGAAGTATGCAGCTTTCCTCCGCGGCATTAATGTAGGCGGAAGTCACAAGGTCAAGATGGCAGATTTAAAAATTTGTTTAGAATCGCTAGGTTTGACTGAAGTCAAAACATATATCAATAGTGGAAATGTACTTTTCAATAGTTCAGATCAACAGACTGATTTGGTCGATAGTATTGAAGCAAAGCTGTTCGCTACCTTTGGTTTTAAGATTCCGACTATTGTGCGCACACAGATGGAATTAAAGACGCTACTCGAAGCGCTTCCAGAGGTGTACGATGCTTCTAAATCGCATATTGTCTTCTGCGAGGAAGTGAGTCCTACTTTGCTACAAGAATTGGCGAATGAGGGCTTCACATCGCTCGATTTCATGGCTGGGCAGAGCTATTTATATCTCCACCTACCAAACGGTGTTTCTCAGTCTGATATTTCTCTATTTCTCGGAAAAAGGAAAAGGCTTGACGGGGCAACAATGCGGACGTATCGCACAGCGGCGAAATTGTATGATTTATTTGACTAGAGGTCTCATGCTTTAAGGTTGCTTGATGGTCCCTTGCGAGGGTGGTGCGCCAAATAGGCAAACGGGCACTGGCTATGCGAACCCTAGCGAGTGGTTCCGTTTTTTCATTTAGAATGGTTCTCGCCTGGATTTATTCAATGAAAATTGCGGGGAATCATGTTATGATTAGGTCAAAACTTGAGCTAAAGGTAGGAATGGAAATGCTATTCACAATTGATGTTGGAAATACGAATATTGTAATCGGCGTGTTTAACGATGATGTTTTGGTACAACATTGGCGAATGCAAACAGATCGTCATAAGACTGCGGATGAGTACGGGATGACGATCAGGGATTTACTTGAACATGCTGGCCTACATTTTGATTCGTTTGAGGCGATATTGATTTCGTCTGTTGTGCCGCCAATCATGCCAACTTTGGAGAGTTTGTGTGTGCGCTATTTCCATATGAAGCCTTTGGTTGTTGGTCAAGGTGTGAAAACGGGTCTTGTCGTTGATGTGGATTCGCCAGATGAAGTTGGTGCGGACCGCATTGTCAACGCAGTAGCTGGCATCAAGGAGTATGGTGCACCGCTTATTTTAATTGATTTCGGCACGGCGACGACGTTTTGTGCGATTGATGCATCTAGTACATACGTTGGTGGTGCGATTTCACCTGGAATTGCAGTGGCGACTGAGGCGTTGTATAAAAAGGCGGCAAAGTTACCTTATATAGAGCTTGCTTTGCCTGATCATGTGATTGGGAAAAATACGATACACTCGATGCAGTCCGGAATTCTTTACGGTTATGTCGGTTTGGTAGAAGGGATTGTCAAGCGTATGAGTGAGCAATTCCCCATAAGGCCTAGGGTTGTAGCGACCGGTGGTCTTGCACCGATTATTGCGAGCGAAACGCCTGTGATTGATTTGGTTGATCCGCTTCTAACTTTGAAGGGACTGCAGGTAATTTATCAGGTAAATGCACGCGCTTTGTCTGAAAATAAGTGAGCAAGCTTGTCAGGCAAATGGTTTATTTTGATGATGCTAATTTCAGGAATAGGGAGATAGATGAGAATGAATGATTATTTAGTAAAGGCGCTCGCCTATAATGGGCAAGTTCGTGCCTACGCTGTACGAACGACTGAGACAGTAGCAGAAGCACAGCGTCGCCACGGCACTTGGAAAACCGCTTCGGCAGCACTTGGGCGTACGATGACCGCCGGAGCAATGATTGGCGCAATGGAAAAGGGAAATGCGAGAATTACAGTGAAGATTGAGGGGAATGGACCCCTTGGATTGATTCTAGTTGATGCCAATTCTAAGGGAGATGTTCGCGGGTACGTCAATAATCCTGAGGTAAATTTTGAAGGGGCTACTAAGGGGAAATTAGATGTTTATCGTGCTGTTGGTACGGAGGGAACATTGACTGTTATCAAGGATCTTGGCTTAAAGGAAAATTTCTCTGGGCAAGTGCCTTTGATTTCAGGAGAACTAGGAGAGGATTTCACTTATTATTTTGCGCGTTCGGAGCAAACACCTTCATCTGTCGCACTGGGGGTTCTCTTAAATCCAGATGAATCAGTCAAGGCAGCTGGCGGATTTATACTTCAACTGCTTCCAAATACGGAGGAAAAGGTGATTGCAGAGCTTGAAGCAATCTTATCTATTTTCCCTCCGATTTCACAATTTATTGATCAAGGGCTTTCCCCAGAGGAAATTCTGGCACAGTTGTTTGGCGAGGAAAATATTTCAGTTCTTGAGAAGATGCCGATTCAGTTTAAGTGTGAATGTTCCAAAGAACGACATTCAAATGCTTTAGTTGGTCTTGGAAAAGAGGAATTACAAGCAATGATTTCCGAGGACGGAAAGGCAGAAACACATTGTCATTTCTGTAACCAATTTTATCACTGGAATCTTGAAGAGCTTCAGCAACTTTGTGATGAAGCAAAATAGCTTTCACTCCATTTGTTCATAATTGCCTGTTATGGGCGGTTTAATAAATTTATCAGGAGGAAATTCCATGCATATTTTTATCGACACGGCAAATTTAGAGGAAATCCGTGAGGTTCATTCATTCGGGATTTTGGCAGGGGTTACAACGAATCCAACACTTGTTGCTCGGGAAAATGTTTCTTTTCATGAACGTGTTCGCGCGATTACGGAAATCGTCTCTGGACCTGTTAGTGCGGAAGTGATTGCACAGGGTGCAGAAGGGATGGTTACTGAGGGTTTAGCACTTGCAGCAATTGCACCTAATGTGACAATTAAAGTTCCGATGACGTTTGAAGGATTAAAGGCAGTACACATTCTTGCTGAGAAAGGGATTAAGACCAATGTAACGTTGATTTTCACAGCAAACCAAGCGCTTCTTGCAGCGCGCGCTGGTGCTACTTATGTATCTCCATTTGTCGGACGTCTTGATGATATTGGCGATAGCGGTCTCGGACTGATTGCTTCCATTTCTGAGATTTTCATGATGCATCAGATCGGGACACAGATAATTTCCGCCAGTATCCGTAGTGTGCAACAAGTCTCCGAGTCTGCTCTAGCAGGTGCGGATATTGCGACGATTCCTTATAAAATTATTAAACAAATGGCACAGCACCCACTCACTGATCAAGGCATTGAACGTTTTCTTGCAGACTGGGAAGCTGTCAAAGATTTAAGCAAGTAATAACGATTACGAGGCAAGCTACTTGCGATCAGCATCGCTCTAACAGGCGCTCTGTTCCCTGTAAGTGAGACAGTCTTCGACCCAAAAATCAATCCTTTTTTGGGTTGATTTTTTGTATATCAACTCGTCTCAACATGGTTAAGTAGCTATTAAAATAACAAATTAATAGCACTACACTTCTGGCGACTGATTGATCTAGATAATTGAAAGGTATTGTACCGCTTAGCATGGAGCATACTTTGGAAAACAACCCCATTTCAGGAGGTCATTTCAAAGCGTCAATTTAGTGATACCGCCTATAGAAATTAGCTTATATATATGTTAAAATACTGTGTTGACAAAAAATTAATTTCATTTTATAGATAAATGCTTTATTACTTTATATATTAATGCGAACAGTCGCTATTAGAAAGGACTTTACCCGTGGAAAAACTTAAAATTGAAGGTGGAAAGCCATTAAAAGGCACGGTGAAAATTAGTGGAGCAAAGAATAGTGCGGTCGCTTTGATTCCCGCAACTATCTTAGCAGATTCCCCTGTGACAATTGAAGGCCTCCCAAGTATATCTGATGTGCATATTCTAAAAGGATTAATCGAAGAGATTGGCGGAACTGTTACACTCACTGAAACTGAGATGACTGTCGATCCTTCTAAACTAGCCTCTAAATCATTGCCCACTGGTTACGTGAAGAAATTACGCGCCTCTTATTATCTCATGGGGGCAATGCTCGGAAAGTTTAACCGTGCTGTCGTCGGATTACCCGGTGGTTGCTATCTTGGTCCAAGACCTATTGATCAGCATATTAAAGGGTTTGAAGCCATGGGCGCTGTTGTTTCTAATGAGCAAGGGGCGATTTATCTCCATGCCGAAAAACTAGTCGGTGCACGAATTTACCTAGATGTAGTCAGTGTTGGCGCAACGATTAATATTATGCTTGCTGCCGTCAGGGCCGAGGGTCGTACGATTATTGAAAATGCAGCGAAGGAGCCAGAAATTATTGACGTGGCTACTTTACTGACCAATATGGGTGCGATCATAAAGGGTGCAGGTACCGATGTTATTCGCATTGATGGTGTGAAGAAACTACATGGTTGCCGCCATACGATTATTCCCGACCGCATTGAAGCAGGTACTTATATTATTGCAGCAGCTGCTGCTGGTGAAGGCGTTATTATTGATAATGTCATTCCGCAACATTTGGAGTCACTTACAGCTAAGTTACGCGAAATGGGCGTTGAAATTGAAGCAAGCGATGATCAGATTTTCATCCCTAAATGCTATAATTTAAAGCCAATTGATGTTAAAACACTAGTCTATCCAGGTTTCGCCACTGATTTACAGCAACCGTTTACGTCGCTGATGACAAAAGCCAATGGTTCATCAGTCATCACTGAAACCATCTATGGCGCTAGATTTAAACATATTGATGAACTCCGCCGAATGAACGCCAGCATTAAAGTCGAAGGCAGCTCGGCAATCATTTCTGGTCCTTCTCGCTTACAAGGCGCCAAAGTGAAAGCAACTGACTTACGGGCTGGTGCTGCGCTTGTCATTGCAGGACTTATCGCGGATGGCATTACTGAAATTACTGGCATAGAACATATTGATCGTGGTTATGGAAATATTGTCAATAAATTAAACGGGCTCGGTGCCAATGTTTGGCGGGAAAAGATGACCGAAGAGGAAGTACATGAGTTTGAAAGCATTTGATTGATGAATCACAAGCAGTATACTTTCCCTATCTTTGCAAGCTTTGCTTGAATGAATCCGTCACCGAATGAGTGTGATTGTACTCATTCAAACGTTGATCAGTGTACTATTTCCTAGTGTAATAAATCGCGACCATCTGGATAACCCTTTTCTCACCTGCCTGATGCACGTACCGCTATTTAATTGTGACATACCCTTTTATAGACCTTAGCCTTTCCCTACGCAGTATCGAAAACTGGATGAACGCTTATTTTTCGAGAGATGACATGGTTTTAGGTGAGGAGGATTTATAA
>JAVBKF010000255.1:0-15487 GCA_031554215.1 Caryophanales bacterium | reverse complement strand
TCTTGAGGGAACGGTTGCAAGTGTTCCGCCACAAGGGGGCAGAAAACACCCGCATCAAGAATTAATTCAAATTGACACGACAAACATTTTATTTATTTGTGGTGGTGCATTTGACGGCATCGAGCAAATGATTAAGCGTCGTTTGGGTCAAAAAGTGATTGGTTTCTCTGGTGGAAGACCGGAAAATGAAAAAGTTGAAAAGAACTTACTTTCTAACGTATTGCCGGAGGACTTGCAAAGTTTTGGGCTCATTCCTGAGTTCATTGGTCGTCTGCCGATTATTACTGCGCTTGACCAACTAGATGAGTCAGCACTAGTTGAGATTCTAACCAAGCCAAAGAATGCACTAGTGAAGCAATACCAAAAGATGTTACAGCTCGATGGTGTTGAGCTTGAGTTTGAGGATGCATCATTGGTTGAAATTGCTAAGAAAGCAATTAGCCGGAAAACAGGTGCTCGTGGTTTACGGTCTATCATTGAAACAATTATGCTTGATATCATGTTTGAACTACCATCTAGAACTGGTGTTGAAAGATGCATCATCACTGCAGATACGGTGGTAAAGCGCGAAAAGCCACAACTCATTGAGCATGAAGTGAAAATGAAAAAAGCAAAATAATTTTTGATATGAACTTGAGATTGCGGAAAGTCATGCCTTAACTAGTCTGGGGTATGGAAACTGAAGAACAGGAAGAAGCTTGGGTAATCGGCTTTTTCTTGTTCTTTTTGATAAGTTTGAAATGATCAGATTACGCGGGAGGAGTATTGGGTACTGGTCCCTCGCACTTTCTCCTCTCTTCACCAAAATCATTTCATCTGGAAATGGGGCTAGAACACTTGGAATCAATTTCGTTTACATGAGAAGTAAGAGGGACGACCGCTTTATCGCAAGATAAAACTAGATAGAGGGCATCCAATTGATGATTAATTTGAGCAATTGTCAGATACATTTGAGAGAAACTTAAATGATTACTTGAATCTATCTGAAGTTGAGTCGAAAGGATTTTATGGGGAATAACACTGATTGAAAACAGGTGTTGTTATATAATGAAGTTTATGATGCGGCTAGGCTCATGCAAGAAATTGATGAGGAATTGAAAAGGTGATAGCTTTTTGAGAGGAAAATGTTGTACTGTTTGAATTGAAAGGGTTACAATGGAAAATATTTTAGGGGTCATCGGAGAAATTGCTGCGATAAAAGTACTATTAATACTGTTGTGCAGGGCAAAAAGTCGCGATTTATCATGGCTAAGCAAAACTCTATCTTGTAATGATCATGCGTCACGACAGCGGCGGTGTTCGTCCTTCATGAGAATAGCTTTGATAGCCTGAAAATGCCCATGTAACAACAGCATTGATTGTCAGCTAGATCATCATTTGGCTTCCTTATTTTTCATCAAAAGAAATAATTTCTTAACAATTCTCGGTGACACAATCAGTTAAATGCGATAGACTAAGAAGATGAGAAACTGAGGGGAAATGAATATGGAACAGATAGTATTTGAAGAATTTAATTTAGTCCCGTTAAAGGGCGTTGTTGTTTTTCCATCCGCGCGTACGCATTTAGATGTTGGGCGTCCGAAATCAATAAAGGCGCTGGAAAATGCGATGGCAACAAATGGGCTTGTGTTTGTTTCTTGTCAAGTTGATTCTGGTGTTTCAGCGCCAGGTCAAAGAGACCTATATGAGATCGGTACCGTGATTTTAATCAAGCAATTATCTAAATTACCTAATAATACGGTACGCGTTTTTGTTGAGGGAAAATATCGTGCGAAGATGACAAAAATACATGATCGTGATGATTTCTTATCCGTTTCAGTAGAGAAGTTGTCAGAAGTTCATCAGGACGAATTATTTTCAGTGGCTGCTGTAAGAGTATTAAAGGAAACATTTGATACGTACAAGAAACTTTTCCGAAAGTTACCTGCTATTGAGATTGAGAAAATATTACTCGAAACAAGTGCAGGTGTATTGGTTGATAAACTCGCACAGGTTCTGCCAATCCCAATCGAAGCGAAGCAGTCAATGCTAGATATCTTGGATATAGATGAGCGGATTATTCGGTTTACAAAGCTGTTAAACTACGAAAAAGAAATCGCACTGTTACGGGGGAAAATTGACCATGATGTGAAAGTAGCGATTGAGGAACATCAGCGAGAGTTTTTTCTGCGTGAGCAGATGAAAGTGATTCAGAAGGAAATGAATAACGGTGAGAATGAAAACAGTGATAGTAAGGAGTTAGCTGAGCAAATTACAGCTGTGAAGATGCCGAGCACTGTTAAGAAGAAGGCACTGAAGGAGCTAGAGCGCTACAAACTTGTGTCACAAACTTCCCCAGAAAGTGCTGTGATTCGTCATTACCTAACGTGGCTAATTGATTTGCCGTGGGACAAGCAGTCGAAGGCTAAGATTGATTTAGAGAACGTACAGACTGTTTTGGATCAGGATCACTATGGTCTGGAGAAAATTAAAGAACGGGTGACCGAGTACTTGGCTGTCCAGAAGCTGACGAAATCAATGAAGGCACCGATACTTTGCCTTGTAGGCCCGCCTGGCGTTGGGAAGACTAGTCTTGCCAAATCAATCGCTACCTCTGTCAAAAGAAATTTCGTCCGAATTACACTTGGTGGGGTTCGGGATGAAGCAGAGATTTATGGACATCGGAGAACGTATATTGGGGCGATGCCTGGTAGAATTATTCAAGGGATAAAGAAAGCGGGAACGAACAATCCAGTCGTTTTACTGGATGAAATCGACAAAATGTCTAGTGATTTTCGTGGTGACCCTGCCTCAGCAATGCTATCTGTGTTAGATCCCGAGCAAAATCATGCTTTTAGTGATCATTACATCGAGGAGCCTTTTGATTTATCGAAGGTCATGTTTATTGCAACGGCCAATAGTTTATCAACGATTCCTGGTCCACTACGAGACCGGATGGAAATTATTGAGTTATCGAGCTACACAGAAATTGAAAAGTTTCATATTGCTAGAAACCACTTGCTGAATAAGCAAATCAAGGAGCATGGTCTTGATAAGGCGAAGCTTACAATAGCAGATGTAGCCATTAATGAAATGATTCGTCACTACACAAGAGAAGCTGGTGTGCGTAATCTGGAGCGTCAAATCGGTACAGCTTGCCGGAAGATTGCCCGCAAATATGCAGATGATCCTTCGAGGGCGTATACGATAGACAAACAAAATTTACAGGAACTGCTCGGTAAGCAGAAGTTTGACTACAGGACGATAGAACCGGAGGACCTTATTGGGGTTGCAACAGGTCTCGCCTATACGGCATTTGGTGGCGATACCTTACAGATTGAAGTATCGTTATCCAAAGGAAAAGGTCACTTGGTGCTTACGGGTAAATTGGGCGATGTGATGAAGGAGTCGGCACAAACTGCACTCAGTTATGTCAGATCAAGAGCTGCTGAACTGGGGATTGACGAAGATTTCAATGAGAAATTGGATATCCATATTCATGTTCCAGAAGGCGCAGTTCCGAAAGATGGACCGTCTGCTGGGATTACGATGACGACGGCCATTGTGTCAGCGCTAACGAATAAGGCTGTTAGTAAGGACATTGGGATGACCGGTGAGGTTACACTGCGCGGACGAGTGTTACCAATTGGCGGTCTGAAGGAAAAGTCAATTAGTGCACATCGCGCTGGTCTTAAAACAATTATTTGCCCAGAAAAGAATGAGAAAGATTTAGATGACATTCCGGCTATTGTTAAAGATGACGTGCAGTTTATTTTTGTACGTGATGTGTCAGAAGTTTTAAAACTAGCACTGGTGTAGTAGACTGTTTAACAGTAAACTCATTGGCATCCTATTGAGTAGGGACAGTAGATAATGGATTGAAAAAAGGGAGTTACCTAGATGAAGATAACTGAAGCAGAAATCGTTATAAGTGCAGTGAGGCTAGATCAATATCCCGAACCAGTTTTACCAGAATTCGCGCTGGCAGGTCGTTCAAACGTTGGGAAATCATCGTTTATTAATCGAATGATTAACCGCAAAGCGCTTGCGCGCACCTCTTCAAAACCCGGGAAAACACAGACGTTGAATTTTTATCGTTTAAATAATCAGTATATGTTCGTTGATGTTCCGGGTTACGGCTATGCTTCTGTCTCGAAGAAGGAACGTGAGCAATGGGGTAAAATGATTGAAGCTTATTTCACTTCGCGGGATGGGTTACGCGCTGTCTTACTGGTGGTGGATGTTCGGCATGATCCATCTAAGGATGATGTTCTTATGTATGAGTTTCTCAAGCACTTTGAACTGCCCTGTATTGTGATTGCGACGAAGGCGGATAAAATTCCGAAGAGCAAATGGCAAAAGCACCTGAAAGCAGTGAAGGAAACGCTCGGTCTTGACCCGGAAGATCAAATTTTCTTGTTTTCTGCGGAAAAAGGGACTGGGAAGGATGAAATCTGGCGTGCACTATTGAAGTACACGTGAATCACGCTGTTTGATGTTAGGATATGTTGTGTGGTTGGCAACTGCCGAATGTAAGTCTGTAAAGGGATTCGGTAGAAAATATTGAGATTGGCAAATTGATAATTTTCCTTAAAATACCAATAAGTGCTCTGCTATTCAAGGAAACGTCTCAGTAGTGACTGGTATAATTATGATATAATGTTCTTTAAGAAATTCTCATGGGGGATTGGTTCATGCATATTGTGGTCATCGGACTAGATTATAAAACGGCACCGATTGAAATCCGGGAAAAGGTCAGTTTTAACCCCGAGCAGATTCCGATTGCGATGCAAGGGATTAAGGCACAGAAGGGGATTTACGAAAACATTCTGATTTCAACTTGTAATCGGACTGAAGTGTATGCAGTTGTTGATTTTCCTGATACAGGGATTCACTATATTACTAAATATCTAGCAGATTGGTTTTCATTAGAAATCGTTCAGTTAATTCAGCATCTTTACATACATGAAGAGGAGGCTGCAATACGGCACTTATTCCAAGTCACTTGTGGTCTTCATTCCATGGTTCTAGGAGAAACACAAATTCTCGGACAAGTGAAACATAGCTTTCAGATTGCACAGGATGATCAAACAATTGGTGTACTATTTAAACAGATGTTCAAACAGGCGATTACGCTTGCGAAGAAAGCACATTCTGAGACAGCGATTAATACGAACGCAGCTTCAATTAGTTATGCGGCAGTGGAGCTTGCGAAACGTGAACTTGGTACCTTAGAAGACAAGTCGGTTCTGGTTGTCGGTGTTGGTGAAATGGGCAAGCTTGCTGTTGAGAATCTGAATGGACAAGGTGTTAAGCAAATAACTGTTGTTAACCGAACGCTTGCCAATGCGATTGATTTAGCAGAAAGGGTATCAGGCGTTGCTAAGGGAATGGATGCGCTTGCAGAAGCGATGCTTGATGCAGATATTTTAATCACTTCAACAGCTGCGAAGGAATTTGTGATTCACGCTGATTTTGTTGAGCCGATTATGGCACAAAGAGCTAATCGTCCAATTTGTTTTGTTGATATTGCCGTTCCGCGTGATGTTGACCCACAAGTCAAGTACATTAATGGCGCGACACTCTATGATATCGATGATCTTGAAGGGATCGTTGAAGCGAACATGGAAGAGCGAAAGGTAGCAGCAAAACAAATTGAGGAAATGATTACGATTGAAATTGAAAACTTTGATCAGTGGCTGGCGCTGCTAGGTGTCGTACCGATTATTGGTGCGCTAAAAGCAAAGGCTGACGTGATTCAATGTGATACGATGGACAGTTTGAAGAGAAAGTTGCCAAGTTTAACAGATAGAGAATGGAAGGTCATTAATAAGCATTTCAAAAGTGTGATCAATCAAATGTTGAAGGACCCTATCCTCTTTGTGAAAGATGCATCAGTGAAGGGGTGTGCACCTCATTCATTAGAAAATTTTGAAAAGATTTTTAACATCGTGGAGGAAGTTGAGCAGCAAAAATCACTGCGTTCAGTGGTTGGTCAGAAAATAGAAGAAAAAGTATTGGTTTCAGCATCCGAAGGGGGAAAAGCATGAGGAAAATCATTGTTGGTTCTAGGCGCAGTCAGCTAGCATTAACACAGTCTAAATGGGTCATTGCTCAGCTAAATGCGCTTGGTTTGCCATTTGAATTTGAGTTAAAAGAAATTGTTACCCAAGGTGATCAAATCCAAAATGTGATGCTTTCTAAAGTTGGTGGAAAAGGACTTTTTGTGAAAGAAATTGAGCAGGCGATGCTCACAAAAGAGATTGATATGGCCATTCATTCAATGAAAGATATGCCAGCAGAACTGCCTGAAGGACTTGTGATTGGCTCTGTGCCGTTTCGTGAAGATCACCGAGACGCCTTTATTTCAGTTGGAGATGTCCCGCTGAGTGATTTACCAGCAGGTGCGATTGTCGGGACTAGCTCACTTCGCCGGAGTGCTCAATTATTGGCGTTCAGGCCAGATTTAGAGATTCAGTGGATTCGGGGCAATATTGATACGCGGTTAGAAAAGCTGCGAACCGAGAATTATGATGCGATTATTCTAGCTGCTGCGGGGCTTGCCCGGATGGGTTGGAAAGACAAAGTGGTTACTGCGGTTTTGGATGAATCAATTTGTGTGCCTGCGGTAGGACAAGGTGCACTTGCGATTGAGTGCCGCGGTAATGATGCAGAACTCTTAGCGGCACTAGCGAGGTTCACTTGCCAGAAAACGCTACTTGCTGTCAAAGCAGAACGTGTATACCTGAGTCAAATGGAAGGTGGATGCCAAGTGCCAATTGCTGGTTATGCCGAGGTGGATGAAGTAGGCAATATCACACTAACTGCGCTAGTCGCAACGCCAGATGGCAAGCAGGTTTACAAAGAAATTGTCACAGGTGACGACCCTATAGAAGTCGGTCATCGTGCTGCAGAGCTCATGATTCAGTGTGGTGCCAAAGCGTTAATTAAGGAACTGAATGATGCATTACAAAAGTAAGCGGATGCAAGGTACGCGCGTGCTCATGTTTCGGACTGCATCACAAAATAAAGTGCTTCTTGAACAGATAGAAGAACATGGAGGGGTTTCGCTTGCGATTCCTCTCTTGTCTATAAAAGCGCCAGCTCCTGCGCTGAGAGAAGCTGCTTTGCAATTGTTAGCAGGGGTCCAGTCCTATGACTGGCTTATCTTCACTAGTCAAAATGGTGTTGACTTTACTTTGCAGCTGCTGGCATCACTTGGTGTACAGAAAGCGCAGCTACCAAAGATTGCTGTGATTGGTAATAAGACACTTGCACAACTAGAAAAGCATCAGCTTGCGGCAGCGTTTGTACCCTCTAAATTTGTAGCGGAAACGTTTGCTGAGGAGTTCCTACCGATGTTATCAAATACGGATCGTGTGCTCGTATGTAAAGGCAATTTGGCAAGAGATGTGATTGCAACGTTACTAAATGCAAATGGGTTCGAGGCTAACGAAGCGATCGTTTATGAGAATGTGGTCCCGGTAGAGGCAGACCGGCAGCTATCGGAGTTACTTGATAGCGAACAGGTAGACTATATCATCTTCACTAGCCCGTCAACAGTGAATCGGTTTATGCAAATAATCACCAAGAACGGATTGAATAAGCACTTGCAAAAGAGTATGATGATAGCAATTGGACCCGTGACAAAGTTGGCATTGTCTGACCATGGTTATACGGACGCTTTATGCCCAGAGCAGTACACGTCACAGGGGATACTGTCATTATTATTAAACGAAATTCAAAAGGAGCGGGAACACATGGAATTTACTAGACATCGGAGACTCAGAACGAGTGCGAATATGCGCGCGCTTGTTCGTGAAACAACATTAAGTGTGGATGATCTGATCTATCCAATATTCATTATCGCAGGGGAAAATATACAGAACGAAATTTCATCTATGCCGGGTGTTTACCAACTGTCAATGGACCATGTTCATGCAGAAATGGAGGAAGTTGTTGCGCTTGGCATTAAGTCAGTCATTTTGTTTGGTGTGCCAGATGATCAGGAGAAAGATGCGATTGGCAGTGGTGCATTTCATGATCACGGGATTGTTCAGGAAGGGACTCGGTATGTCAAAGAACATTTTCCAGATATACTTGTCATTGCCGACACTTGTCTTTGTGAGTACACTGAGCATGGGCATTGCGGGATTGTGGAAGATGGGAAGATATTAAATGACCCGACGCTGAGGTTACTTGCGGACACCGCTGTGAGTCAGGCGCGAGCAGGGGCTGATATTATTGCACCATCGAATATGATGGATGGGTTTGTCACTGCCATCCGTGCTGGACTTGATGAAGCAGGATTCCAGGATATTCCGATCATGTCATATGCGGTTAAGTATTCATCAGCATTCTATGGTCCTTTCCGCGATGCAGCGAACTCAGCGCCAAAGTTTGGTGATCGAAAAGCATACCAGATGGACCCAGCGAACCGTTTAGAGGCGATGCGGGAGGCGGAATCAGACGTGCTTGAAGGGGCCGATTTCTTAATGGTGAAGCCAGCACTTTCCTATTTGGATATTGTCCGTGATGTGAAAAATAATTTCAATGTGCCTGTCGTTTGTTACAATGTCAGTGGTGAGTATGCCATGGTAAAAGCAGCGGCACAAAATGGCTGGATTAATGAAAAAGTGATTGTTTTGGAAATGTTAACAAGTATGAAACGTGCAGGTGCTGATTTAATTATCACTTACTTTGCAAAAGATGTTGCGCGTTATTTAGCAGAATAGGACTTGAAATATTGTCCGATTTGCGGGATGAATTGTTGATAAATACATCCCGCGTTTTTTTTAGAAAAGACGCTTGATACTAGAGAATTGGCTTGGAGGAAATATTGATGCGAAAGTTAGAAAGGTCAAAAGCAGCATACGATGAGGCGCTGACCTTAATGCCTGGTGGTGTGAATAGTCCAGTGCGTGCATTTAGATCAGTAGGACTGGACCCGGTTTTTATCGAAAAAGGCAAGGGGGCTTATGTCGAAGATATTGATGGCAATCGTTACATTGACTTCTTGCAATCTTGGGGACCGATGATTCTTGGGCATGCGAACGATTCGGTCGTTGAGGCGATTCAATCTGCAGCGACTAAGGGAACATCATTTGGGACTTCATCTCTGATTGAAAATGAGATGGCAAAACTACTGATTGAGCGCCTACCTTCGGTTGATATGGTGCGGATGGTTTCTTCGGGTACGGAAGCAACGATGAGTGCACTCAGACTCGCGCGCGGTTATACAGGGCGTGATAAGATTGTCAAGTTTGAAGGCTGTTATCATGGTCATGGCGATTCGTTGTTAATCAAAGCGGGGTCGGGCGTTGTGACGCTTGGTTTACCTGATAGCCCGGGCGTACCAGAAGGCGTTGCGGTTAATACGATCTCGGTGCCTTTTAATAATCTTGAGCAGCTGGCAGCTGTCTTTGATACCTATGGGAGTGAGATTGCTGCAGTCATTACTGAACCAATCTCAGGCAATATGGGCTGTGTGCCGCCCGTACCAGGGTTTCTAGAGGGGATTCGCGCACTCACCAAAGAACATGGTGCCTTATTTATTATGGATGAAGTGATGACTGGTTTTCGGACTGGCTATCATTCGGCACAAGGCTACTACAACATTGACCCAGATATCACATGCTTTGGTAAAATTGTTGGTGGTGGATTGCCGGTTGGTGCTTTCGGTGGCAAGAAGCATATTATGGAAAAAATCGCACCCGCAGGACCAATATATCAAGCGGGAACGATGTCTGGTAACCCACTTGCAATGGCTTCAGGGATTGCGACACTCTCGCAACTGACAGAGGCATCTTATCAAGGCATTGAGAAACACGCGATGCGTCTTGAAGATGGGATACTGGCAGCAGCTAAATCGTGTGCAGTGCCAATTACCTGTAACCGTGTTGGTGCGATGATTTGTTTCTTCTTTACCAATACCAACGTGATTGACTATGAGACTGCGAGGACAGCAGATGTCACCTATTTCGCCAAGTTCTACAAAGAAATGTTGGAGCAGGGCATCTTGATACCGCCATCTCAATTTGAGACATGGTTCTTATCCACCGTCCTTACAGATGATGATATCGAGCAGACAATTATCGCTGCACGGAATGCTTTTCAAACGTTACACGAGAATAAATCAGATCATGGATCACGATAAAATAAAGATCCAATTGACGAGGTTTTGTACTATTGTGTACTAGGAGTACGACTGAAAAAAAGCGATTGTAAATAATTGGATTCTCATAGATTTAGAAATCTTTGTATAGTATAATGTAGTTGTATTTATTTTTTTGGCGAGCTGTGCGTATGTACAGCTTGTTTCACAATGTATACCTTTTTTAAGTAAGTATCTATCAGTATGTTTCGCGAAAGAAGGAGGAAGAAATGATTAGAAAAATGGTGGGTCTAACAGCGATATTCCTAATGGCACTAGCGAGTACTTCACCAGTTTATGCGGCTTCTGGCTCTACAAACAGTAGCAATGGTTTACCGGATGTCTGGATTATCACACTCATTTCAATATTTTTTCTTGCATTTGTTTTTGAGATGTTTTCACGTGGATTCGGGGTCGTTGGCCTCATTGGGATTGTGGCACTTGGCGTCTTTTTCTACTACCAGCTTGTGAACAATATAGCGGATAATCAGGCCGTGATGTTCTTTGTTGTTGGGGCGATTCTGATTGCAATTGAATTATTTATCCCGGGCGGAATTTTCGGTACGATTGGGCTTGTAGGCATATGCGTAAGTTTTGTGCTTGCGGTTGGTGATACGTCACTGGCACTTCTGGCAATTACGATTGCCCTTGTCTTATCAGTTGTGCTCATCCTAGTGATGACCAAAGTGTTCGGAAAGAAGTTTTTGTTTTACAGTGCATTTGTGTTGAAGGATGAAATTTCAACAGAACTTGGTTATGTTTCAACGAAGAGTAAGGTTGATTTAATGGGAAAGACGGGGCAAACGCTAACAACACTTCGTCCAGCAGGCACCGCCATTATTGATGGTGAGCGTGTAGATGTAGTGACTGAGGGTGACTACATCGAGCATAATAAACAAGTCATTGTTGTTTTTGTTGAAGGGGTTCGCGTTGTCGTACGTGAAGTGAAAGAGGCCTTGTAATTCGTTTATTGAACTACAAGAAACCAAAAAAATGAGATTGGGTGGTGTAACAATGGATTCAAATACAATTGCTACAATAATTGTCGTTGGGATTATACTTATTTTATTAATGATTGTGTTAAGCTTTGTACCAGTCATGCTGTGGATTTCTGCGATGTCATCAGGTGCACATGTACGAATTTCAACGTTAATCGGTATGAGGCTACGCCGGGTAACGCCAAGTCGTGTTGTTAATCCGTTAATTAAGGCGAAGAAAGCAGGGCTTGAAGTAACGATTAATCAACTGGAAAGTCATTTTTTGGCTGGTGGTAATGTTGACCGTGTTGTGAATGCGTTAATTGCAGCACACCGTGCCAATATTGATCTTAGCTTTGAACGCGCAGCTGCCATCGACCTTGCTGGTCGTGATGTATTAGAAGCTGTACAAATGAGCGTTAATCCAAAAGTGATCGAGACACCGTTTATCCCGGGGGTTGCGATGAATGGGATTGAAGTACGCGCAAAGGCTAGAATTACAGTGCGAGCTAATATTGATCGTCTTGTTGGTGGTGCAGGTGAGGAGACTGTCGTTGCCCGTGTCGGTGAAGGGGTTGTCGCAACGATTGGTTCAGCAGAGAATCATTACCGGGTGCTTGAAAATCCTGATCTTATTTCTAAAACAGTGCTGAGTAAAGGGCTTGATGCTGGAACCGCTTTTGAGATTTTGTCAATTGATATTGCAGACGTCGAAGTTGGTCGAAATATTGGTGCCCATTTACAAATAGAGCAAGCAGAGGCAGATAAAAATATCGCCCAAGCAAAAGCGGAAGAAAAGCGTGCGATGGCGGTTGCACTTGAACAAGAAAATCGTGCAAAAGTACAAGAGATGCGCGCGAAAGTTGTTGAGGCAGAGGCAGAGGTGCCTTTGGCAATGGCTGTTGCGCTGAAGAATGGCAATATTGGCGTTATGGATTACATGAACATCCAGAACATTTCTGCAGATACAGATATGAGAGGTTCAATCGGACAATCTCCTAAAGAAAAGCTTGAAGAATAATTCAAGTAAGACCTCTTTAGCACGAATTAATGGAAACGAGGTTTTCTAGATGGGCTTGATTGATTTTATTTTTGATAATATTTTTGTTGTTGGTGTCGTTGTCTTTGGTGTTATGAAAGTAATTGGCGGAATGCGTAAGGAGTCAAAGGAAAGAGAAAAAGGGCAGCATGAGCCGAAAGCGGCGCCGAGGCAGGGGCAGCAACCAATGGTTCAGCCAAAGCCAGTCAGACAACGCGTTGTCTCGCAGCAAACTGTTGCACAAAAACCGATTGCAGTGAAACCAGTGTCACAACAGGTGATTACGCAAAAGCAAGTTCAAATGGAAGATCGACTGACGAAAGTTCGTCGTGAAGTGCAACAGCAATTGCATCGGGTTGTGACACAGGTACCGACCACGCCAGCTCGGAAATTTCCGCAACCGAAGGTGCTGGATAGAACTTACCAACATCCAATGACTTCTGATGAGGTCGCTTATGCAACAACCGAAAGTGCAGCATATGATCTTTCTAACAAGTCTCGGGGAGCTATCTCGCAACTAGAATCGGTTACGATTCGGGCAAAGCAGTCAGCAGGAAAAGAAACAGACATTGCTGTCAGCATGAGCTTGAAAGCAACAGACCTAAAGCAGGCATTTGTACTGTCAGAAGTTCTTGGGCGACCAAGGGCAAGGCAGAAACGAATTCGCGGATGATATTGCACTTAGCTTAAGTAGCAGATGACTAGTTGTGAAAGCCAACATGTATGGGGCGGGTACATTTTCTGAGTACGGAATACAATTAATAAGAATTGAACCTTCTTTTCATTCATATAATTGGATGAGGAGGGGGTTCTTTTTTATGGCTAATAACTGGGTCGGGCGCGTAAAAAAGGCATTTGCTGAGCGAATGGACTTGCCCCAAGATATACTGCTTGAACTGCCGCGGATTACCATGGTAGGACAAATTCATATTTATATTGAAAATCATCGAGGGATCCTGACCTTTTCAGAAACAGAATTGAGATTGGCACTCAAGCAGGGATATCTGTTGGTCAAAGGGAATCATTTTGTACTCAAAACCATTTTGGTGGAAGAAATATTGCTTGAAGGGGAAATTGAGCAAGTTTTATTTGTGAATGAGGAGAGCAAATGAAGAATCGTTGGCTACAGCAATTTGTTGGTTTTGTTGAAGTGCGGGTGTCAGGTGTCGGTGCAGATCGTTTTGTTAACTATTTAGTGAGAGATGGCATTTTTGTTAAACAGATGCGCCGATTAAACGAAGCGCAAATTGTATTTCAAATCAAGGTGCAAGATGTTCAGAAGCTGCGACAACATGCGCGCGGAAAACGGCTGAAATTTCATTTCACCAAGCGGATTGGTTTTCCGTTTGTCCTGCAGCGTTGGCGTTTGAATAGCGGTTTAATTGCGGGAGTGTTATTGTTCGCAGTGCTGATATTTGTACTATCAAACATCGTCTGGAAGATCCAAATTGACGGCGCGAGTGTGAAAACGGAACACTTGATTCGGAGGGAATTGGACAAACTAGATGTGAAGGTAGGACAGTTTAGTTTCAGTGAAGGAAACGTCGATGAGGTGCAGAAACGTGTGACCAATAAGGTTCCCAGTGTCACTTGGGTTGGCGTTGAAGTGAGAGGGTCCGTCTATCATTTGCAAGTGGTCGAGAAGAAACAGCCAATGCAGTTAATTGATGAGTCCTACTCGCAATTGGTTTCGGGTAAGAAGGCCTATATTGTTAGCACATTTGTTGAAACTGGACAAGTTTTGGTGGAGAAAAGACAGCTTGTTGAGAAGGGGGATGTGCTGGTTTCCGGTAGCATTGGAAAGGATGACAAATTGATTTATGTGGGGGCAAAAGGGATTGTCAAGGGAGAAACTTGGTACCAAACAACAAGCGAAGTCCCGTTCCATTCAACTTTTTCAAGGCTAACAGGCGATACGAAGACGAAGACAGCACTAACGATATTTGGATTCAAAGTTCCAGTTTGGGGATTCTTCACACCGCGTTATCAAACGGCTAAAATTGACAGGGAGCAAACAGATTTTCATTTTTGGAAATGGAGGTTGCCGATTGGGCTTGCGAAAACGCGTATTCAAGAGACGAAGGAAACGAACAGGCATCTGACTGTGGACGCGGCGACGAAGATTGCCAAAGAGAATGCACGAACGGATTTACAAAAACAGTTGCCGAGTGATGCGAAAGTGATCAAAGAAAACCTTTTACAGAAACAGGTATCAAATGATAAAGTAAGGATAAAGGTTCATTATGAAGTGATTGAAAATATTGCTGTTGGCGATGATCAGGGAGACTTGTTTGGAGAGTAATGCACAGCCTAGCGTTACTGGATGGTTCGCCACGTGCGCGATTCCCGGTAATGCGATTGTAGTAATGCATCACGCTACCCACCAAGTGCATCTTTACGCTCACATCACAACAATTTGAATACACTGTATTAAAACTGTGGAGGTTATTAAGTGGAGAATTCAAAAACATTGGATATTAGACTGCAAACATCTGAAGAGGCGATTGCTTTGTTTGGGGTGCAGGATGCTCATTTGAAGACACTCGAAGCTGAACTGAATGTGAAAGTAATCTCGAGGGGTGAGATTGTCCATGTTGTTGGTTCTGAAGAAGATCTTAGTAAGGCAGAAGCGATATTGCTTGCGCTGATTCAGTTGATTCGCAAGGGGCTCGCGATTGGCTCTCGTGAAGTGATTTATGCCGCAAAGCTGTATGAGCGGGGGACATTGCAGTATCTTCAGGCGATGTTTGACGAGGAAATTGTTAAGAATGTCAAGAACAAGTCAGTGCGTGTGAAAACGATTGGTCAGCAGGAGTATCTAGAGTCGATTCGCAAAAACGATATGGTGTTCGGCGTTGGCCCAGCTGGTACAGGGAAAACTTATCTGGCAGTTGTCATGGCAGTTGTGGCACTGAAGAGCGGTCAGATCAAGCGGATCATTCTGACAAGGCCAGCTGTGGAAGCGGGTGAGAATCTTGGGTTTTTGCCAGGGGATTTAAAGGAGAAGGTTGATCCATACCTCAGGCCATTATATGATGCGCTGCACGATGTGTTAGGGGCTGAATATACGGAAAAGTTAATTGAACGTGGTGTCATTGAAATTGCACCACTTGCCTATATGCGTGGTCGTACTTTGGATGATGCATTTGTTATTCTCGATGAAGCGCAAAATACAACAGTGGCACAAATGAAAATGTTTTTGACGAGACTTGGTTTTGGATCGAAAATGATTATTACTGGTGATAAATCGCAGCTTGACCTACCAAGAGGGGCAAAATCAGGCCTAATGGAAGCTGAGAAGATTTTGCAACATGTCCGGGGTATTTCATTTATTTATCT
>JAVBKF010000051.1:0-5191 GCA_031554215.1 Caryophanales bacterium | reverse complement strand
TCTCAGGATTTGAGCTACTGTAAAACTATCTGACCCAAGAATAGGGAAAGACGAGTGTTTTAGTACTCTCAGGATTTGAGCTACTGTAAAACTCACTTTGCGCTTAGTATCTGCGGTAGTCCGTTTTAGTACTCTCAGGATTTGAGCTACTGTAAAACCGGTAGCAGAAACTTCAGAAATTAAAGAGTGTTTTAGTACTCTCAGGATTTGAGCTACTGTAAAACCGTAAGATCCAAGGACTTTTAGCAATTGCAGTTTTAGTACTCTCAGGATTTGAGCTACTGTAAAACACTTGGGGTCTTGATATCGAAGTGGAACCTGTTTTAGTACTCTCAGGATTTGAGCTACTGTAAAACAAGTAACTATATTTGTCATGAATGCGCTAAGTTTTAGTACTCTCAGGATTTGAGCTACTGTAAAACCAAAATATTAGGGCTTATAATTCTAGTATTGTTTTAGTACTCTCAGGATTTGAGCTACTGTAAAACTCATCGCTAGGTCTAACCTAAATGGTTCGGTTTTAGTACTCTCAGGATTTGAGCTACTGTAAAACTCAATGCCGAAAATGTTGAAAGCCTTAATGGTTTTAGTACTCTCAGGATTTGAGCTACTGTAAAACTGGGGCTAAGCCGAAAGTTATTGCTAATAGTTTTAGTACTCTCAGGATTTGAGCTACTGTAAAACTTCTTCAATTTCTTCTTCAACGGTCATGTCGTTTTAGTACTCTCAGGATTTGAGCTACTGTAAAACACAAGTCTTAACTGATCATTCATCTGCTTTGTTTTAGTACTCTCAGGATTTGAGCTACTGTAAAACGATAGCAAGTTGTATGTAGCCCTTATACCCGTTTTAGTACTCTCAGGATTTGAGCTACTGTAAAACGAAGTACTATTTAAGCCGGAAAGCATGCGCGTTTTAGTACTCTCAGGATTTGAGCTACTGTAAAACAAATCTAGACTTTATTGGTGCGGCATTTACGTTTTAGTACTCTCAGGATTTGAGCTACTGTAAAACTTAAAATAACATTATGGGGGTATGTTTACCCGTTTTAGTACTCTCAGGATTTGAGCTACTGCAAATCAATGGTGATGTTACTTCACATATCCAAGTACTCTTGGCTCACTGTATTTAATGCTATTCGTTACATCTCACTATCATTCATCAATCCCCAAACGAAATCTCCTTAGTCGTCGCCTTCCCATTAGCCAGCATTTCGGAAACAGTCAGCGGTGTCAATTCCTTCTCATAAATCATATCGAAGATCTGCGGTAGAGCCCTCGCAGTTTGCAGCGCACTATCAGAAGCATGCAACAACACAATATCGCCCTCATCCGCTTGCCCGACAACGCTCAGAATCTTCTCCGTGCCCGGGTTCTTCCAATCACTCGGATCCACGCTCCAAGACACCATCGTCAGTCCCAGCCTACTCGCAGCCTTCAGTGCCTTCTCATCAAAAGTCCCGGTCGGCGCACGCACAAGGCTTACCTTCTCGATTCCAACTTTCTCACAGATCGTCAAAGCCTCATTCATATCCTTCACAATCTCTTCTTCAGACATCCCTGCGTAATCCTTATAATTGTAGCCAAGGATGCCAATCTCATATTTCCGCTCAATTAATTTCTCTACAATATGCTGGTGCCGCTCTATCCAAGCTCCCGAAAGAAAAAACGTAGCTGATTTAAATTTCTCCTTATCAAGCACATCAAGAATTGCCTCCGCATTCTCATCGCCCCAACTAATATCAAATGTCAGCGCCACGCCCTTATCACCCTTATAAAATGCCCGAGTATTATCCTTATAAGAAAATGCAGAAATAGCAGGGTTAGAATTCACAAAGAACAGCAATGCTGTAAAGAAAGTTGCTGCCACAAGTAATACGATTGATTGAATGTTCTTCTTAGTAAATGCTAGCTGTTTCACACCAGTCACCTCATTTTAATTCGGGATAACCAAGGCCTTCCTCACAAAAAAGCATCCATCCGGCACAAAGTTTGTCCACACTGTTCAATCAAATGTATGAAACAGGCATGGCTTGTATGCTAAAATAGAAGGATAGTAAAGTTTGAAATGGTGATATATATGACAAATTTAACAATAGATTGTGCTTCTGAAACGGAAACGGCCCGCTTTGCATCCATGTTAGGCACTTTACTCGCACCAGGCGATTGTCTAGCACTTGAAGGTGATCTCGGTGCTGGTAAAACAACCTTCACAAAAGCTCTCGCAGGGGCAATCGGGGTAACCCGTACCGTAAACAGCCCTACTTTTACAATTATGAAGCAATATCAAGGAAGGTTTCCGCTTTATCATTTTGATGTTTACCGTCTGACAGATGAGGATGAAGACCTAGGCTTCGATGAGTATTTTTCTGGCGATGGTGTCTGCATTATCGAATGGGCGCACCTCATTGGGAGCCAGCTTCCTCCAGAACGTCTAACCATTACGATCACACGCACGGGTGAAGTATCACGGAAAATCGTCTGTGAACCAATCGGTGTACACTATCAAGAATTCTGCACAAAATTAAGGGGGCTTCTGCAATGATTCTCGCCATAGATACATCAACACAGGCACTCAGCATTGCCCTCGTAAATGACCAAACTGTGCTCGGTGAATTCTCTACAACGATCAAAAAAACACATTCCGTTCAGGCCATGCCAGCAGTAGAGCAATTAATGCAACACTGTAATGCAAAGCCAACTGATATCACAAGAATTGTCGTTGCAAAAGGCCCCGGCTCATACACGGGTGTACGGATTGGTGTTACCCTAGCCAAAACGCTTGCATGGACACTCGGGTCCGAGTTAATCGGTATTTCTAGCCTTGCGTCATTAGCGCAAAATGGCGCCTACTTCGATGGGTATATCGTACCTATTATTGATGGAAGACGCGGACAAGTATTCACATCACTTTTTAACTGTAAGAATGGTTTGCTTACACGCGTGAGCGATGATCAAATTATTCTCTGTGATCAATGGACAACTGAACTTGCTGCGCTCGAAAAGCCCTTGCTATTTATCGGTGCAGATACACTGATCCATCAGCAGACCATCACGGCGGTCCTTGGTAAGCAGGCTTACTTTGCCCATTCAGCAATGAACATGCCGCGCGCAAGCCAGCTTGCACTTCTAAGTATCGGACTTGCGAGTGAAGACATTCACAGTTTCACCCCTAATTATGCCCGCCTAGCTGAAGCAGAAACGAATTGGCTCACAGCGCAAAATGAGGGTAAACAATGATTATTCGGCGTATGACAGCTGACGATATCGATCAGGTACTAACCATTGAACATCAATCTTTCACCGTTCCTTGGTCACGCGAGTCGTTTGTATTTGAAATGACACAAAATGATAGCTCCGTTTATTTCGTAGGTGAAGTAGATAATGAAATTGTCAGTTACTGCGGTGCTTGGTTTGTGCTCGATCAAGCAACGATTACCAATATCGCTGTACTTCCTCGCTATCAAGGGCAGAAATTAGGGGATGCGCTGTTTCACCATATGCTCGCCTATGCAAAGGAAGCTGGCATTCGGCAATTGTCTCTTGAAGTACGCATCAGTAATATTGCAGCACAGAGATTATACAAGAAACACGGATTTGCCATTGGGGGTACGCGCAAAGGCTACTATTCCGATAATTTAGAAGATGCATATGTCATGTGGGTGGAATTATGAGAATTAAAAAAGTGGAAGTTGAAAAAGAAAAACAAACATTAATTCTAGCAATAGAATCAAGTTGTGATGAAACAGCAGCAGCCGTGATTCGGAACGGGCGTGAAATCGTCAGCAATATCGTTGCCTCACAGATTGAGAGCCACAAGCGATTCGGAGGCGTTGTGCCTGAAATTGCTTCGCGCCATCATGTAGAGGAAATCACCAATGTCATTGAAGCAGCTTTGACCGAAGCTGCTATGACAATGGCAGACATTGATGCAATTGCTGTTACAGAAGGTCCCGGCCTCGTTGGTGCGCTTCTAATTGGTGTCAATGCTGCAAAGGCACTGGCATTTGCACATAGCAAACCGCTAGTACCTGTCCATCATATTGCTGGGCACATCTATTCAAATCGTTTTGTGGCAGAATTTCAGTTTCCGCTACTGGCACTCGTTGTATCAGGTGGTCATACGGAGCTTGTGCTAATGAAAGCGCATGGTGAATTTGAAGTGATTGGCGAAACACGTGATGATGCTGCCGGAGAAGCCTATGATAAAGTTGCACGGATTTTGGACTTACCTTATCCAGGTGGCCCACATATTGATCGACTCGCGGCGCTTGGCACAGCGACAATTAAGTTACCTCGTGCATGGTTAGAAGATAGCTACGACTTTAGTTTCAGCGGTCTGAAGTCAGCAGTAATTAATAGCGTACACAATGCTCAGCAACGTGGTGATCGGTTAATTCCTGAGGATATCGCTGCTAGCTTTCAAGCAAGTGTTGTCGATGTACTTGTTGGTAAAACGGTTCGAGCAGCGGAGGCTCATGGTGTAGAACAAGTCTTACTCGCCGGTGGTGTTGCAGCAAACCGCGGATTACGAACGGCACTGGAGGAGGCCTTCTCTGAAGAGAAAGCACCACAGCTCGTCATACCACCGGTTAGCCTATGCGGTGATAACGCAGCAATGATCGGTGCCGCAGGCACAATCGCTTTCTTAGCTGGACGTAAAGCAGACCTGTCGCTTAACGCTACACCTGGCTTAACATTACATTAGCATGCCAAACAGTAAAAGCCAGCATCATCTTCATTCTAAAACCATGGCCAACAGTCACTGCTAGCTACTAGACAACTAACCTTAAATCGGTACACTGACCTAGCGTAAATAACAAGATAAATACCAGATATCATAAAAATGCTTCCGATTCAGCAGCCAGATCAAATTGAGATCTGAAAACTGAATCGGAAGCATTTTAAAATCTGCTAAAAAGGCTTAACCCTATCACTTACAAGCAACCTTTCTAGGACCAAAGAAGTAAACTGCCAACGGCCACCAGAAAATCACAAAAATCGGATAGACTGCCCAAATCTCATTCGGTGTCGCAACCAAGTTGACCATAATGAAAAATGCTGCACTCCAGAGAAATCCAAACACTGCATAAGTAAACGGGTTAAAACTTTTTGCAAAATGAATAGTGAATGGATACCAGCCAATGGCAAAGAGGACATAAATAATCCAAGGGTGACCAGTAGCAAAGAAT
>JAVBKF010000170.1:0-7209 GCA_031554215.1 Caryophanales bacterium | reverse complement strand
TTTCTATAAAAGATGAAAATATATTCATTACAATTAGTGAATCTCCAAGGTCAAACTGGTCATTTGGCGAAGGTAGGGCACAGATGATTGAGAATCAAGTAAATAGGGAATTAAGTTCAACCTCTATCAACAAGTTCAGTGAAGAAAACCCCACTCTCGCAAAATATAGTAAGCATATTTTATTCGATGAAGTGTGGAAGGATTCAACGCTTACCTCAAAAGAACGCAGTTTGTTAACATTAACTGCCCTAGCCTCTATTGGAAATACGGAACAAATGAGTTTCCACATTAAGACAGCCTATGATAATGGCGTATCAAAAGATGAATTAGTAGCCTTAGTAACACATTTGGCATTCTATATTGGACTGCCACTTGCAATGCAATTACAAAATAAAATAGATAATATGTAAAAAAAATCACACCAATTTGACGGTTGATGTGATGGATCATCTAGTTTTGAAAGATTTGGTTATTCAACCAAACTTATCTGCACAAGGCTTATTGTAGTAACAAACAGAACTACGCCTAAAGAATGGAACGAAATTTTTACTGATTGGTGTTGACTCGCTGTTGTCAATTATTTAGTTTATTCACTGACTTTTACATGAATCTCATCTTTCAGTTGTTCCTTGAGCTAAGGAGGTCCCTCAGGGTGCTAAGAACGCGAGATTCTAATTTTTCTTGATATTATTAAATACAATACCAAAATTATCAACGCTAAAACTGGAAATAGTGCTATGTTAAAAAGTCTTAAACCGGTTGGTACAACATGCTTATAGGTATTCGTGTAGCCAATATCCGTAACACCCTGAGCAATTTTACCCGAAACACTCGACTCTTCCACTAATAATTGCTCAGCGCCAGAAGGTACAACACTTTGAATACCCTCAGCATACCCGTCCATCGGTTGTTCTATGATCTTAAATAAAGTGCCCTCCGGCAAACCATTTATCAAAATATATTGGCCATGAATTAAGTTGAAAGTAAAAGTTGTGTTAAATGGCACTTCAAACGAATCACCGACAGCCGTGCCATCGCTTCCGTATACCTGTGCCGTAAAGTCTGTAAATATTGGCGCAGTCTCGCTAGAAATAATGCCTGTAAAATCGCATTGCTTTGTTTTATCTGCGTAAGAGCCAGACATTTGTTTGGATACCTTTAAATCGCCTGACAGATAGTGATTCTTAACTTGATATAAATAGCTATCACCTGATTGAATCATTTCAAAATCAAGGGTGAGGTCATCAATGTTTTCCTTTATTGATGTGAAAATAAGTTTGTTCTCCTGCGCTTTTGTTGAGTCAGCTTCCAAAACCCATTGCCCACTATAGGCTGTGTGATTTGCAGGAGTTGTTACTTCGTAAATGCGATAGTAGCCGTTTCCTAATGCCCCAAAATCAACAAGTCCTAGCTCATTACTCGTGAAATCTCCGCCAATTTGCTGCCAATCGCTGCTTGACTGCACTGTGCTTTCTGCCAAATAAGTTTTCTCAGGGATATCACCGAGAAGATAGGCATACACACGGAAAACTGCACCACTTAATGGTACTTCTGACCTATCAGACAGTTTAGTAAATTTGAAATCCACTCCTGCAAAGAATAAATAGGAATCTAAATCTGGTCTGGCGGAAGGATTGTTCGCTGCAATTGTAATACTCGGCACGTAATCATCAAAAAAGTATTGCAGTGATTGCGCAGCTACCTGTGTATCTGCGACCGCACCAGCCAGAAACCCTCGGGCAAAACGATGGAACGGGACGTGTTCTGTAAGCGATTTAACACTTACACCCACCCGTGATCCATCTGCTAATTTATCCAAAATGTTAATGACATCACTCGCTACTCGTAGACGTATGTTTGCCTGCTTCCCCAAGTAAAAGTTGTCCGCTATCGTGACCAAGTTAGAAAGAGTTATTTTCCCACCGAATACATCTACAGCACCGCCTATTGCAGTTGTAACCTGATTATTTGTGATCGTAGTATTCTTTATTGTAATATCGCCTTCTGATACAATCGAATCTTTCGTTTGTGTGATAGTTGTTTTATCTACTATTACTTTACTGCCCTCATAAGCCGAAATTGCTGTCGTCACATTATTTCGGGCAATACAGTCGATTAATTCAAGTTCAGAACCGTTTTGTGCCTCGATTAATCGAGTTGCAGCGACTTTTTGTTCGCCGTCAAAAATAACGTCATGGACTTCTGTATGAAAACTTGTACTTAATATCGTTTTCCCTGCATTCACGCGTGTTATTGATGCCTTGTTCGTCTCACCCGCACCTGGTTGGAAGCACAGTGCACCTGGTGCTGAGGGCGAGACCAAAGGTGCTGTGCCAATTATTACATTGTCCACTGTTATCTTTGAAACATCCGTAACCGCATGACTTTTAAAAATTTCAATTGTATCGCCTGTAATCACTTCTTTACATGCTTCATCCAATGTTGGATACATGCCAATGAAAGTGGAAACTCCGCTTATTTTTCTAATAATTTGACAAGTTCCCTCCACCCAAACTACTTTATCTGCATCACTTTTCATACCGTATATCTTGTTATCGTTGTCATTTTTAAAATAATGCAGTCCTTTAAATGTGCTGCCAGATGGGGAAATCCAACCAAACTGCGCACCCGCAAGATTGCGCGGCGCATCAACAGTGTTCACACCTATGTAACTTCCAGAGAGCAAATCACCTTTTACAGTTAGATATAGTAAACTAGGTGAAGTACTGCCTGATAAGGTGATATTAGAAGTTTTTGGACTCGATGTAGTGAATGTATAGGTTGCTTCATTCCATGTGGCACCAACAACATTATCACGGACAACAGGGGTGCCCCAAACATTGATTTGGACACGATCATGCGTATAACCATAAACACCGCCGCCCGTACGACCTGCTGTGGTTGCGTTGTTTGAAATCGTCCCGCCGCTTATATTTAAAGTCCCGCCAGCATGGATAAAAATGCCGCCGCCCCCATAATTAGTTGCAAAATTTCCAGTAATACTACCGCCTTCCATATTGAAAGTCCCTGATCGTACTTCAGTGTAGTCTGCATTATAAATATAAACACCGCCACCTGGATTGGTTGAAATATTTTGTGCGATTGTGGCATGATCCCGTAGTGTAACAACTGAATTCCCACCAACTCCAATTCCGCCACCATCATACCCTTTGTTTTCAGTAACTTCCGCATTTTCACTAATGAGAAGTGTCCCGCCGTGGGAAAAAATCCCACCCACTATCCATGTGTGACCACTAGTGACTTCGTTGCGTGTAATTTTTGATTGACCTTTGATAACCGTTGTTCCCTCGGCAAGGAGGGCTGCCCCCCCATCACCAGATGTTGTTGGACCATAGGTGAATTTTCGAACGGTGACATTGTTTAGGATAAGGTTCCCTCTGTTGGTTAGTCCTCGAACATTATGAGCAGTTGAAATTTTGCTTCCGTCAAGAACAATACTGTTTGTACTATCACCCATCGGTTTCCCCCTTATTTCTAGGGATGCACCACTTTCTATTGTAAAAATAGTTAATTTTGACGTTAGCACTGTATCTGCGTAGAAGGTTGTTTTCGGACAACTTGCGGAGTTTGTTAAAACAAGGCTTTTCCCAGCAGGAATCACCTGTCCAACCATATTGTATTCATCTACGAGCATTTCAATTGTATCGCCTGTAATCGAAGCAGTGATTGCGTCTGCAAGCGTTGTATAAGTTTGAAACACTGTTGCTTCACCAGCAACGTCGCGGACAATTTGACAGACAGGTCCAGATCGTAATAATCTGTTACTGCCATCCTCGGTCGCATCTACCATAACGAGTCCTACACTAGGCTTTATAAATTGGCTATCTTTACTACTTAATACCGTTGATGAGGGATATCCCTCACGCAAAGTATTGGAAGGAGTGCTGTCTATTTCGGAAGGATTCGATCCATTTGCAAATGCTATTGCTACTGTTGAAAAAGCAGTGGCACAAAGACCTACGAGCAAAACAAGAACAAACTTTGCTATTCGTTTACTTTTTCTGAAATTGCAAACGGAACTTTTTTCCATAAAAGCTCAGCACACCTTTCCTAAATTTTTTCTTCGCGTTTCCTTCTCTTTTTTTTCAATAAAAACAAGAACGAAATGATGATCAAAATAAGTATAATGAGAATCCAAAACCACATCTGTTTAAGAAGATTAAAAGCTAATCTCTTGGATCCAGCTGAAGCGTCTATCCCCTGAATCTTGGCAGCTGGGTTCGGATTAACTTTCTCAGGTGTTACAAGTGATGCCACTTCTTGTTTTGAAATTACTTCTCCAATTTTTCCGACTAGCAGTTGACGCCCATTTGTTCTGGTTGAAGAACAGGTACTCAGTACTAGCAAACGGTCATTTATAGTGATTCCGATATCGCGATAACACACTGCCCGTTTATGCAAATAGGCTAAATATTTTTCCATTTCAACCACATCGGATCTGACTAACCTATACAAGTTGTTATCATAGGCATTTGCATTTAAAAACACAAAAAATAGTACGTTATGTGTTTCCCCGTTGTAATACAGCGTTCCGGTTTTGTGCTTTTCAAAATAAGCTTTATCCTGAAACAGCTTCAGGGTACCAAACATGTGGCTACCCTCCATATGATGTCCAAAGATAAAACTATTGAAGTCAGTGAAATCCTTACTGTTTTCGTAGTCAAGAAAAAGCGAGCCTGAAAAAGAGTACTCGCCAGTTGGGCCTCTATCTAAATAGGTTACATTGTCTTTTCCTTGAACAACTGGATAGTTTATATTCGTGTCATCAACCGTTAGCCATGAAAAAACATCGGGATTATCATAGGTCAACCTCTGAAACAAAGCTGCTCCTTCTGGTGTGTTAGGTCGATAGATTTCATATGATGTAGACGAAGCTTTTTCATAAATAATATGATTGTCGATGATCGCATACACGCCAATGAAACAAAGCAGTAGCAGCAAGATCAGGATGATGTAATCCACAATACGATCGGCTGCTTTTACACCTGTTTTTCCAATTCGCCTTAGCATCGGCATTAATTCACAGAGTCAATGTTCTTGTCATCTTTCCTTCTTCTGCTTCTTAGCATTAGGAATATTCCGCCAACTGCCAATAGAATCATGATTACGAATGGAAGAAGGTCAATCAAAACACCTGTTGGCGTCACGGTTTTGTATGTGTTCGTAACTGTTGCCGAGTTTGTGCCCTCGCCCACTGTTGTTTTGTTTGATGTATTCGACAAATTGGCTTCTAATGTTGTGTTTTGTGAGCCATTTAACTCTACGGCTGCGCCACCGTTATAAACAATTGTTGCTGCAGGAACATAGCCTTCAGTTGCTGTTAATGTTTCCTTTACCGTGTATGTTGTACCAACAGGCAATGCGGATGCGTCGGTATTACTGAAGAACAAATACTCATCATCCGCCAATGTATAGTTTGCGGTTGCCACATTTGCGCTGAAAGTGAACACAGCTGTTCTTCCTGTATCTACTGCCCCTTTGTAAATTTTCGCTGTAATTACAGTTGCGTCGGTAATCGGTGTTGCTGCTGGCCCAGTTAACTCTGTTGTAAAACTAAATTGTTTCGTTTTATCACCAAAAGTACCCGTTACATCTTTATTGATTTTTAGTTCAGATTTTACATCATAGCTGTTCGTGAAAAGGAAGCCACTATGTTTAGAGGCAGACACCGTTGGGTCCACTTTATTGCTATCTTTATCCATAATGATTACAGTTGGATTAGCTAAATCGGCATCATCCACATAAACCGTTAGTGTATAAGAATTTGTATCGTAAGTTACACCGCTTGCCGATCCTGCTTTTTCTTTTACAGTGTACACATATACACCACCATGTGTAAAAGTTGGCAAGATATTAGTCAGAGCCTTTTGATAATAAATTGTGCCATCAGTGCCTACTGTTGTTTCACCTGAATCATTAGAATTCCAAATCCATGGATCAATCGCTGGCATATTCGTGCTAGTAGGCGTTTCCTCATTTACGCTAACCTTTGTAAAATCAAACTCAAAGTCAACTGCTGGATTGGTTATACTGCTGTCGATTTTGAACTCTTTTTCTAGAAATGCTTGATCTAGAGCATTCGTTGGGTCAGCAGCACTTGCTGCAATTGGTACCCATGTTACTAAAAGCATTGTCGATATAAACGCCAAAAAAGTCTTTTTCATTTTTTCCTCCGTAATTATATATTTCTTCTACGCAACAAAGTGATTACTTTACCATAGGTAGCTGAACAGTTGACTGGTCCAAATATCCTGCTATCAGTTGCATTCGCTCTGTTGTCACCTAACAAAAACACTTGACCTTCCCCTAGTGTTAGTGGAAATTTCACCTTATTAGAAAACAGATTTGTTGCAGATCTGATTTCAGGTTCTTGTTGAAGAGCACCATTAATAATCAAGCCATTTTCACTAATGTCAACGGTGTCCCCAGCAACTGCCATAACGCGCGATGTAATAAATTTTCCTTGATATTTCACCACCACCGCGTCTGACGCAACATAATTTTTATCAAACCGATAATAAATCACTAGATCGCCCCCAACTATTGAAGGTTTCATAGAGAGTTCATTATTTCTAAAAACGCCGAAAATAAAGATAAAAACCAGTACAAAGCAAAGTGTGATTAGAAATATTTTTAAGCCGAGGTGCAAGATATCTTGCAGTAGAGAGTCATTATGATATTTTTTTTGTTTTTGCTTCACAGCTCCTCCATTTCAGAAAGTAGGCTTTTTTCGGGAAAGTATCTCGTTTTGCATGTCCAACAACTGTCGCTTACACACTATATTTCCTCATAACAAGAAGACTATTCACAATTCTTTTGTGTTCAAAAAAAGCGTCTTAAGAGCTATTACAACAACCGGGTCATGAAGCACTTAAGAACAATTTCAATGTTCCAGAACAAGACATTTTTCATCTAGGAAGCATTTATGAAAATGATCAATTCATTTTTGATGAAAGCTACCTACTTTCTGATAATAAAAAAAGGGCGGAAAGCCTACTTCTATATTGATATACTTTGTGGCGATGGTAGAACGAAGCAACAGAAAATGGGCTTATTTAGCGAGATTACCGCCAACGTTACTAGTCAAATTTCTATAAAAGATGAAAATATATTCATTACAATTAGTGAATCTCCAAGGTCAAACTGGTCATTTGGCGAAGGTAGGGCACAGATGATTGAGAATCAAGT